>NZ_JBIFFU010000035.1:0-24006 GCF_043557315.1 Sulfitobacter sp. 1A12779 | reverse complement strand
CAGGCGAATATCGTTGGCGGAAAATAGAAGCGCAAAATCCTTAAAGGGGTTTTCTGCACTCAGCCCCACTCGACCCCCACCAGAGCGACTTGCCGTGCGGCTTTTCCTGGCCCCAGACCCGCATCGGATCGCCCAGGCCGGGCTGCTCACACTTGATTACTTCGGCGCCGAAATCTGCCAGAAGCTGCCCGCAGAAGGGGCCCGCGAGAAGTTGGCCCATCTCAAGTACCCGAATGTTTGAAAGCGGCCCCTGCCGCGTCGCGTCTGCTTGTTGCACCCGCTGTCCTCCCGTCTGTCAATTTGCAGCCCGGACACCTCCATGCCCGAAGACTGCTCTTGTCAGTAATGGATACATTATGAGATGAAAAGTAAACAAGTAAATCTGTAACGAGATCATGGAAGTCATTTATGAACAGTAAAACAGTTGAAATTGTAGAGGTTTCTCCAAGGGACGGGATCCAGAATGATAATCATATACTAAAAATGGATACAAAACTTCTTCTGATCCAACGTGCAATTGCTGCGGGTGCACGTAGAATCGAGGTCACCAGTTTCGTGAATCCAAAGAAGGTTCCACAGATGGCTGATGCCGAGGAGTTGGCCGCCGCGCTGCCGCGCGGGCAAGCACGATACATCGGCCTTGCGCTGAACCGACGAGGCTTCGATCGGGCGGTTGCGGCGAAGCTCGACGAGGTGAACTTCGCCGTGGTACTGAGCGACACCTTTAGCTACCGAAACCAAGGTATGTCGACGGGAGACGGAATTGCACTTTGGCATGAGGTAGCCCATGCAGCCGAGGAGAAAATCGGCACCGGACTGACCCTCGCGGCTGCTTTTGGTTGTCCGTTTGAGGGGGAGATGCCAGTCGCGCGCATGATAGAGGTACTGGAAAAGGCATTGCAGGAAATGCCCGCCGAGCTGACGCTGGCTGATACGATCGGCGTAGCGGCGCCCTCGGACATCCTCGAGCGTGTAGGAGCGGTGAAGGCGCGCTGGCCGGACCTACCGATCCGCCTGCATCTGCATAACACCCGCAACACAGGCTTTGCTAACGCGTGGGCGGGACTGCAAGCGGGTGTACGTTCATTCGATGCCTCCTTGGGCGGGGTAGGTGGTTGCCCTTTTGCTCCACGCGCTACCGGAAACATCGCAACTGAGGATCTCGCCTATATGCTGGGGAGAGCGGGGTACGATACCGGCTGGGACATTGAACGGGCAGCCGAAGCCGCCCGTTGGCTCGAAGCCGAGCTTGGCCACGAGGTCCCGGGCATGGTAATGAAGGCTGGAACCTTTCCGCCAGCCAGCAAGCCATCGAATTGAGACACATGACCCGTACCTCGACCTCGTCGGCGCCTGGCGCCCAACTCGCGCGGCCTGCCGCACCAAAAGGGCCGGCCGCAGAACAAGCTTACGAGGCGATCCGGGATCGGATTTTTTCAGGGGCCCTGGGCGAGAACGATCGAGTAACGGAAGCAGATCTTGCCGAAAGCCTGAACATGTCGCGGACCCCCGTGCGGGAGGCGGTGAAGCGGCTGCTGCTCGAGGGCCTACTAACTCGTGATGCTGGGCCAGGGCTGCGAGTGGTGGCTCTGGCGGATGACGAAGTCATGCAGATCTTCGAAATCCGCATGATGCTCGAAGGCTATGCAGCGCGGCGTGCCGCCACTCGAGCTCTACCGGAGGAAGCCATTGAGCTGCGGCGACTCGCCGAGCTGATGGCGCACCACGTACCGCCACGCTCCGAGAAAGACTTTCGCATTATTGCGGATTCCAATAAAGCCTTCCACAGTCTCGTACTCGAGGCGGCGCGCTCGTCACGTCTTAAGGCGATGCTCTCAGTGGTCGTGCATCTTGCGCTGGTGACACGTACCTTCCGCATGTACAGCGAAGAGGATATGCGGCGTTCGGCACGGCATCACCTCGACATCTCTGACGCCATCGTTGCGCGCGCACCCGACTGGGCGGAGCTGGCAATGGCCACCCACCTGCAGGCTGCAGCCGATCTCGCAAAAGCTGACAAGGAACGAGCTGACGAGAGATAGTCTTAGCGTTTGCGAACTGAGGGGACGCTCCGGCTGCCACAGGCCGAACCCGGCAGAAAATCAAGATCAGAAGACGAACTGAAAGTACATCAAAGAGGAGTCGGACCATGACGCATGAGCATAACGCCCGAGCCGCTCTGGCCACCGACGCCGCGAGAGGATTATGGTCAGATCGGTTAAAGCAGACCGAAGCCACACACGGTTTTGATCAAGGGTACAAACTACTTTACAGCCCGTGGCGTACTCTCGGCGATAGCGATCTGACCTTTCTCTCGTTAAACCCTGGGCGCGCGCCCAACGACGCGGAACTCCGGGTGGTATCCGACGAGAGAGGCAACTCATACCAGGTAGAGCGCGCGACCACACAATCTCCGATTACCGATCAGTTCCTTAAGATGTGTGAATTTCTTCAAGTCGATCCTTTGCGAGTGCTAACAGGGGTTGTGGCGCCCTTCAGGAGCACCAGTTGGGACGGGTTATCGCGAGCGCAAAGGTCTGCGGCCTTGGACGTCGGCAAGGCCTTCTGGACTGAGGCGCTGGAGATGCCAAATCGGCGAGGGCCAATCGTCGTCTGTTCGAACCAAGCCGCACGCACTACTGTCGAAATCCTTAATGCCCAGCATGAGGTCAGTTTTCCAGCAGGTTGGGGGAATATCCGTGTGCATCGGTTTAAAGGCGAAAACGGGCAAATAGTTGTGCACCTGCCGCATCTTTCGCGATTTAGACTATTCGGTCGCGCCCCATCCGAAGAAGCGCTTCGTCAGGTCTTCAATCTGCACGGTAATTGAACGTTTGCCTACTGACAAAACCAGACAGGGCTCGACGTTATCTTCAGTAGCAAAATCCGCCAATATTTGGTCGACCAAAGGCTTATGCCGAGAGCGAAATATAAAAAATTACCTATTCTCTGAGACCGCTTCAACAGAACAAAACGCACAGTATGCCGTGGTTTAGCAGCTTATCAGAGGGCAGAAATGTCGTCATCCAGACCGCGCGTCATCATGGCTGATTTTGCAATCCTACGGCTCGCTGCGATCGCTTGACCAGAGCGGTATTTATCGCCGATCTGGTTGGTGAAATGATGGACCGAGTTTTTGCTATAAAGGATGCCGAACTCGCCCAGGTCGGCCATCTCGTCATAAATCAAGGTGCGCGCGATATGTCCGCCGGTGCCAGTTACCTTGGCCCACTGGGCACTATACCATGGGTAAGCGCAGCGCCTACCGTTGTAATTGACGTAGAGCGGCCGCTGCTCGGCAATTGCCTTGGCGCGCAGATCGTCAAGGTAGCGTGGATCCTGATCTTGCAGGATCAGAGCATCGATGAAAGGGGACCAGGTTTCGGGGGCAAGTTCCACTTCAAAGGGCTCGTTGATGGTGCGCCGCGTTTTCTGGGGATGATAGCGGAAGACGTAGGCGCCGTGTTCGTAGAAGAGGCCTTGACCGAAGATGTGGTGCTCGAACACATCCAGGGGCCGGGCGGGAACGCCAATCCCAAGCGCGATTGCGGCGGCACAGTTACGCCTGGCGTGCCGCCAGTCCGCACGCTCGACATCGTTGGCGGCGGTGAGCATTTGCCGAGCTTCGGCCAACAAGGACGAGGCCGATCCGATCTTCATGACCTTGGTCATCTTCAAGCTGCTTTGCTTATCTTCCTTAGCGCGCAGGGTTTGGAACGTGATCCCAAGTTCTTCGAGGGTCTCGTGGTGACAGCCATGGGCCCGGGCAAAGCGATAGAGTTCCTCCCATGTGCCTCGTAGGTAGGCCCAGCGGGGGGTGTCGATGTCACTGACCAGGCCTTTCTTCTGGTTCTGTGCGTTTTGGTAGTCGATCGAGCGTTTTCGCAAGGCTTGGTAGAATGTCTGCAGAGCTTCGATGCAGCCGAGATCGACCGGGAGACCGACCTGCCGGGCGGACCAGGCAAACATGCCCAGCCGGGATTGCATGCGATCGAGCGTCCCGAGCTTGTGCAGCTTGCGGAGTGTCACTTGCCAGTCGGCCGGGAGTTCTTCCGGAGGCACTGATACCTCCCGCACGTAGCCTCTATTCGGGCCTTTCGGAATGCCTTTGAACTCGGTCCGATGCCGGATGGCCGCAGCAACTTCATCTACCTCGGCCATGAACTCCTCAGGCATCTCGAGGCGCTGCATTGCAGAACTGAGGGCCTCGAGATCTGCGGAGGATTGATTGCGCAACGCGCAGAAGGCTCGGATGTCTGAGGCTTCTGGATCTTCAATATCCTGATCGACAACAAAAGCCATCAGCTGCTCAAGCGTCCGGAGCTCGTCGTCCGACATCTCATCGATTTCTGGCAGGTCGATCAGATGCTGCATGTGCGGTTGGCGCAGGGTGACGTGGCGGGGGATCATACGCGCCCCCCCATAATCTCAGCGTCTTTCTTGTGACTGCGATCCACCATGATCTTTTGGCCGTCTTTGTGCAGCTTCTTCTTGTTGATCCAGACGTAGTTGGTCTCACAGACTGACATGGTGTTGCCCAGCATATCAGCCGCGACTTTGAGATTTCCCCAATTCGTGTCGAGCAGGAGCGTCGCATAGCCGTGGCGCCATTTGTGGAACGTCATGTGCAGCCCGACTTCGCCCGAAGCGCGCTGGAACCACCCATCAAAAGTGTTCTTGGTGAGCGACCCCGAGGATGCCACCGCAGGGAAGAGATAAATGCTGTCATCGGCGTGCGGAAACAGCGGTCGGATCGTTTCTATATACCAATCCATTACTTCGGGACCATGCAGATCGGCATTCAGTTCAACTGGGGCGATCTCTTCCCCGGCCTTTGTTTCTTCTTTGTTCAGGAAGAACTCGTAGGTTGAACTCCTCTGACCTGGCCTGAAGAAGTTTTGCCGAGTGCCAAGCAGCCGCAAGCCCAGACAGTTGGCCATCCGGATCGGCGCACCGGCCCACTCGATGGCTGAAGCCGCGGCGCAAGTGCCAAGCGCCCGAACCCGCTCGATTTCGGCGCGGGTCATGTCGCGGCCCTTTGCATCAGCGATGATCTTCTTCGCGGCGCGCATCATCAGCCGGTGCAAATTTCGGAAGCGGCGCTCTTTGGTCGGGTCTGCGATGAGGTTTTCACACCAGCGTTTGGTCGCGGGACGCATGCCATCGGCCAGCTCTTTGCCCTGCTGGTAGAATTCGCTGCTCTTGAGGATCTCGACGGTCTCGTTATCGAGCAACCCGTTATGACTCAAGACCACAAGGATGTTGTTGTAATAGGCGTAGGCTGAGCTTTGGCTAAGCGTCCCTGGCAGGTGCTCAACCTCTTCTGTGCGCCGCAGTGACGCGCAGAGGTGATCGACGGCAAACAGCCCCTCGACGTCATTAACAGTAGTCAGGTCTTTGATTGGGCTGGGATAGTCAATCAGCGGGTCCGGGTTGTGGTGGGGCTTGCAGTGCGGCAGCGCGCGAAGGTGGTGGCGCAGCGCCGCCCGGTAGCGGTCGCGCGCCTGTTTCCCAACCCGAACAGCATCCTTGCCGGTGGTTCGATCGCGTGTGGAGCTGGCTTTTTTGATCATGGCGAGGACCACCTCATCCACATGGGCGGGCAGAGCATCGAGGTCGCGCAGGCTCGGTTGCATCGGCACCGGATCGGCCGGCAGCAGGGCAGCGAGCTCGGGCAAAAAGGAAAAGGTGTTCAGGGTTTTTTGCGCGGAGCGCACCACCCCGCGTTCGGTCTTGGCCTGCAAGGCCTTCTCGATCCGGTCGGTGGCATCCGGGTTCGCCAGATCCCAAGGCTCAAGCCCGGCGCGCCGGCAGATGTCAGCGAAAGTGGTGAGCGGGCTGATCGACTGCTTCGCGATCAAGCCACCATTTTCAGCGAGGTGCAGTTTTGCCGCCGCCAGCAGGTCGGCCCATCCGTCCTCACGCGCGCGCAACTCCTGTTTTTCGGTTTCCGCGCCGGTGGCTTTGGCGATGGCATTGCGGCATTTCTCCCGCCAGGGTTTGTAGGCACTGAGCTTCTGCGGCAGGTCCGGGCGCGGATGGATGCCGCGCTCGGATTTTGGGAAGGTGACATCGAAGTCCGCGATCTTCAGCGTCTTTGGGCTGGCACCGAAGAGGTTCTTGCGCAGTGTCTTGAGCGGGCTGGAGAGATAGGCAGGGCCATGGACATCGATGTAGTCGATCACGTCCTGCATGGTCTCCATCTTGGCAGGTGCCTGAACTGGCGTGACGCTTTTGGCCTTGCTGGGGAAGAGGTGCTTCATATTGATTTCCTTGTTTAGGTTGATGGTGAAATTGTCCGCTTAAACCGCATTTGTCTGTCTAAGCCGCCGAAAAAGCGGTTCATCCCTGTATTTACCGGACCCGGAAGAATGCGGACGTATCGCTTTTTTCCGGCTATCCCGCAGCCTTCCGCTTAGACCGCGCCGCAGGGGCAAAAAGCGCTTTTTTGCGGTCGGCTGGCGGCTTTTGAGGCTGAGGTTTGGCTATCGCCTTTGCCTTGGGTGCTGGTGCCGTTCGATCCTGATCCTGATCCTGATCCTGTTCCGGCTCGGGCAGAGGCTTTGGGGCGACATGCACGGCATCCGGCAGGTCGAGCAGGAGTTCTTCATCGCGCCAAAGCACCACGTCGAGCGGCCGGTAGAGCTGCATGCGGAGGCCGAGGTCGAGCACGGGAAACGGCAGCTCCCGGCCACGCTTGATCTGCTTGCGCAGCGTGTCGGGGTGCGTTCCGAGTAGTGCGGCCATGCCGGGGAACTTGACCAGCGGCGCGCGCAGCGCGGCTTCGAGATCCTCGATGCCCCCGATGATCGCGGATTTCGGGTGGCGGGATTTGAGCTTGTCGAGATGTCCTGCGAGGTGGCTACCTTCGATACCGTGGATCTGCTGCCAGATGCGGCGCCAGGGATATGTGCTCCCTTCGGGTGCGAGGCCCTGGTCTTTGGCAATGTGGCTTGCCGTTTCGCGGTATGCCCCGGCAAGATGGTGGCCCAAGACCGTCGCAGTGAGGGGTCGACCGCGGTGCAAGTGTTCTTCTGTTTTGCGCAATTCTTCGGCTTTGCGGGTGGCCTTGACTTGGTCGATCATGATGTCTCCTGTCGCGTTGAACAGGAGATGAGCCCGGGGACTGCAGGTGAGAAAGATTTAGGTTTGATAGCCGGAAATGTGGGGGATATCCGAACCCGACAGGTCCCTCCGGGGGCGTTCTGATGGACTATACACCGGTCATGCACTATCCCCAGAACTGACCACTCAGGTGGGACTTATTAAAACTAACCCTTTTTATAGGTATTTAGCATGAGCGTAGGAAAGTTCAGAATTGTCACTGACACTTGCATTGCTTCGGGTCGGTGTTTTGCACATGAAGCCAAACGCCTTGCAGAGACAGGAGTGCTGGAGGCCAATGATCCCAGAGTCGCATATGCAAGTCGCGGATCGAGCAGGCCAGTCCTCAGAAGCATCGGTGATTGCGAGCAGATCTGGCGTCAGGTTATTGACGCGGACAGCCCGCCTGAACTGAAGCAGACTTTGCTCTTGGCAAAAAAGGCCCTCAAGGGCGCCGACACTTTGGTTTCACCGCGCGACATCGCGGCTTGTCTTGAAAACGCAGCCGTTCGGCTTGCCGGAATCGGCATCACGGGGGCTTCCTCCATAGGACCCGGAGAACTGATCGAGCGCGCGGCGATCATCTGTGACTCTGTCGTTTTGAAGGAGCGCCACTGCGAAGAACAGGAAAGTGTGGCAGCCATTGCCCAGTCTTCAGGGGTGCCGCCCCAGAGAGTGCTCTCCGGCATGCTTCGCATGGGCTTAGTGGATGAGAAAGATCACATGGTCCAAGCTTTCATCGAAGGAGATCTTGGGGACTTCAACACGCTCGACCGCACTGCCTTTTTAAAGGCTGCCCTCGAGGAACTTAAAAGCGCAATCCGTGACTTCGCCCCCCTCGGGGCGCCAGAGGAACATCGCAAGGACATCGCGCGGTCACTTCTTCGGCTCAATGCCGCACAGGAAAGCCAGGCGAATGCAGTGGTTAAGGAATCTGATATCCTGAATGCCACGGCCGCACTTGCCGAGAGCTTTGCCAAGGCATTCGCATCTATGGATCGAGAGCGCGCAAAGCGCCTCGCGGGGCTTTCCATGAGCGCCAGCTCACGGAGTCACCTGATCCAGGAGCAAGATCCCGAAAAATTCGTGATCGGCGGGCTCAAGGAGCTTGCTCACCAAGCGAACTAACAGGGTTATAGAATGGCACTTTTAGGGGTCCGCTTTGATCTTTTTCGCGCTTGAGGAAGAGATGAGCCGGGGAGGAATTCAAAATTACGGGGGGTCACTTCCCAGCCGTTCATTTGAAAGTGGGTCGGATAAGAACATCATCTGCTTCCACACCTTGTGGCGCCTCTTCGCCTTTAAACGTTACCCAAGGAGGGCTGTCTGTCACTGCGACGCAGTCAAGCTTCGCTGAGTAGGCGGGCTAATATACGTGCTTCGTGGTCCTGGCCTCCGAAGAAGATCGCAAGAATGCGTACTCGGTGTTGGTGATCATCCACATCGAAATAGAGGACGGCGCGACCCTTCGTGACGTTACGAATGCGCTTGCCCAGATGTGGACGGCGAGTCCCCTGATAGGGGGCCTCGCCCAGGCTGCGCATGGCGCTTTCTATCTCGGCCAGTCTTTGCTCCGCGAGGTTGAAAGCACGTTGGCCATCTTCCCCGAACTCTTGCACTGACTTGATGAGAAAATCGAAGATTAGGTCAAGGTCGTGATCGACGCCGTCGCTACGAACGACGTCAAAGACCATGTTCGGCCTTCTTCCGCGCAATCATGTCTTGGGTCCGGCGATCACCTTCATCAAGTGACACAAAGGTGCCAGCCTGACGCTTGGCCAGAAGCTCACGTAGTGCATCAGTCGCTTGTGATTGTTCTCTCAGGAGTTCCAGCCCCTGCTGCACGACTGCGCTCAGAGTGGCATAGCGCCCCTGGGCCACGAGGTCGCGCGCGTAAGCCTCTTGAGCCTCGCTGATGGATACGGATGCTTTCACGCTCATTTGGATCACCTCAGCCTTATGCTACTAAGTAGTATAAGGCCAGTAATCGGTTGTCGAGAGTTTTGAGTAAACTTCTCGTGCAAAGAAGTGCTGACTGAGGTGTGCAACGCCTCCGGATACGGACGCGATGATCACCGCCCAGGGAACGCGCGACACCAGTTATGAAGAAGCAGGCGAAGGTCAGTTCCTACACCACTTCGCGGGGCACGACCGGTGTTTGAAACAGGTGTTCCCATGGGAACATCCATTTCAAACCACAAAAACTAAGCAACTTGCTTTCGTACTGGCAAGTAACGTCACCACTTGTCAGAAGGTTACGATCTACGGTGATCGTGTAACCTTCGATACTATTCGATGGTGTTCCAAAGTAGCGTTCCCGCGGGAACGCTACTTTGAGGATCGCGGTGAGATAGCGGCAGGTCCAGTGCGCAGAAGCGTCGATCGCCACTTTTCCTGGCTGGAATCACGCTATTGTATGGTTCATAGGTCGGGGCTCCTGGAAAAGCAGCACGTCATAACATGCGCGCTCAGGGACATGCCGAACTGCGGTAAAGTAGCGTTCCCGCGGGAACGCCACTTTGAAACTGAAAGAAACCTACGTATCCGTCTATTGGCTGGCTGGATCATAAACCCTCTTTCAGCGACATAGACTGTCTGCAAGTGCGGCACAGGCTGGCCGCAAGTGTCGCGGTTTCCCCGGAGAAAATCGACATCCATGCAATAGGCCCGAAGGATGGAGACCACATGAAACCCAAGGTGCCAGCCTTTCATCCAAAGAACGCGCAACAGAGAAAGCTGCCGCACCCGCGATGAAGAACTCCTTCGATCAGGTGAAGTTTCACACGCTGATATGGCGCGTGCTAATAGCGGTTCCGAACTGGTGCGGTACCTTCATTTTAAACCGCAAAAACTATGCAATTTGCTTTCGTACTGGCAAGTAACGTCACCATTTGTCAGAAGGTTACGATCTACGGTGATCGTGTAACCTTCGATACTATTCGGTGGTGTTTCAAAGTAGCGTTCCTGCGGGAACGCTACTTTGAGGATCGCGGCGAGATAGCGGCAGGTCCAGTGCGCAGAAGCGTTGATCGCCACTTTTCCTGGCTGGGAGCACGCTATCGTCACGGTTCATAGGTTGGGGCTCCTGGAAAAGCAGCACGTCATATCATGCGCGCTCAGGGACATGCCGAACTGCGGTAAAGTAGCGTTCCCGCGGGAACGCCACTTTGAAACCGAAAGAAACCTACGTATCCGTCTACTGGCTGGCTGGATCCTAAACCCTCTTTCAGCGGCATAGGCTTGATAATTTACCAGGGTGAGCACCATTACCGACGAACTTTTCTCACTCGGCGTCACCTACATAGAAGTGCGGTGCTGGGCATGCGGCAATACTGTGAGGCGCAAACCTGACGAAGTGCCACCAGGGATCACGCAACACCAGTTCGAGCGTAGGTCTGTCTGCAAGTGCGGCACAGGCTGGCCACAGGTGTCCCGGTTTCCCAGTAAGAAACCGACATCGATGTGATAAGCTTCACGCGAGGGAGGCAACATGAAACCCAAGGCGCCCAGATTTTCGTTCAAAGACCGCGCAGCTGAGAAAGCCGCCGCGCGTGCGCGCGATGAAGAACTACTTCGCTCTGGTCAGGTTTCACACGCTGATATGGCACGCGCTAACGGCGGTTTCGTCCGAGGGGCGCGTTACAAAGGCCCATCAAAGCGCATGCAGGCACTCGCTGCGTCCCAGCCGTCAGAGGAAGACAGCGCCTGACTTGCCAATGGCGCGTATGTGAGGAGAAATGCACGTCGGATCGAAGATTCTCGAAACTGTGAACGCACCATATGGTGCGAACCTTTCGGCTTGTCAGCTTGCCGCCGCAATCTCAGACATTGAGACCGCTCAGTCTGCCATGGGACCGGCCTTCTCCTTCTTCTCTGAAATCTCCCCGGAGCTTCAACTGTCTTTCATGTCAGAGATGGGGCTTCCCCATGACAAGGTGCGGCAGGTCGCGAAGCACTTTCAGGCGCTTTGTCCGTTCCCCTTGGCACTCGCTGCGGCCCAGCCGTCAGAGAGCGACAGCGCCTGACTATCGACAAATGGATTCTAAATTCACTATTAAACACCTCTATTTACGGCTCTTGGCTTCGAGGTCTTTTTGGCTTCGGGAAGGTCTTTGGCATAGACAAGGCTCCCGTCCTCATCGAGGCCAACCCCAAGCCCGAGACGTTGCCGTCTTTTCCAGAACGCCTCTTCCTCCGGGCTGGCCTCATCCATCTTCTTGGAGAACCATTCTATCCACTCTGGGTCTGTTTCATCCGGCGTTGAGTTTGTCATCGCAGCGTTCTCCCTCCGCTTGGCCCACTCTAACACAGCTTTGGTTTTGAGTTTAGTGCTGCGGATAAATCGGCTTTATATCTATTAAATCCAATTGGTTAGAGCGCTTCCTTGTGGGTCAACAGGTCTTCCTGCAACCGCGCCGCTTTGCGGCGTGTTCGTTGATCGAGATCGAGTGGCCCCGCTGCTAACAACAGTTCCCCGAGTGTGTTGATCTCGGCGTTCGCTCCGACTCTGGTTGCCTCCTTCCAAACTTTACGGACAGTAGCGCGAGCCTCGCGGCACGTACTTGGCCGACGTTTATGCGTAGCCGTGACAGCATCCGTTTGGCGTATGATCTGCACAGGTGGTTCATTTTTTCTACCCGGGGCGAGATCGGGCAGCGGACCGATAGGCTCTG
This sequence comes from Sulfitobacter sp. 1A12779, assembly GCF_043557315.1. NCBI lineage: Bacteria > Pseudomonadati > Pseudomonadota > Alphaproteobacteria > Rhodobacterales > Roseobacteraceae > Sulfitobacter > Sulfitobacter sp. 1A12779. Next base: position 12,229 of record NZ_JBIFFU010000035.1, on the reverse strand, counting down.
CATATAGCATTGTGGCCAAGTCAGGGATGCTCAACAGGCTATCGAGTTTGTGCAACTGCATGCTAAATTTTGTTCGTTTATGTAGAACCATCTTAGTCGCGGCATCGATGCCCCAATCCAAGCTAAGGTCGTTAGGCGCCTTACCGTCATCAATGGCTGGGCCGGAGATGTCGGCGAGCCCCATGGTTCTGATGCCTTGGGCTTTCATGGCAGCGCGCAGAGCACTCCACGCGACCTCAGCAGGGTCAGGGCGGCATACCAATGCAGACATGAAGAATACCTCCCTCAGAGCGTCGGTGATCTGAGCTTGCTGTGCTGGTTCCAGGTCCTGCGCGGAAACCCACTCGGGTGTGAGGTCGAGAGGGCGCATTAGGGCGCGCTCGGCTGGTTTGCGAATGGGATCGAGTGCTGCCTTAGCTGCCTTCGAAAGTTCAGCCCAAGTGCGCGTCACAACGCGATACGGGTCGTTCCCCGCATCAGAGTAGCGCACCATCATCTTTCGCGACTTGCCCTCATACGTTGCCCAAGTTCTACGCTTTACCCCCGATGGAACCTCAGCCCACAATTCGCGCCAAGTAGCCAGATGAAGAAGATCGTCCGGCGTGGCGTCGACTATGTCGCGTTCGCACATGAGCCGCCATAGAGCTTGGAGCGGCAAGCGCTCTTTGCGACTCTCGATCATATCCTCGAGCCATGAAGGCAAGTGCTCGGGTACAGGCAAAGTCGCATGTGGTAACAGCAACTTACGGACGCGGTTAATATATATCTGCCAAGTTGTGTCAGAAACGCCAGTGGTCGATTCTGGAAGCTGTGTGATCAATCTCCAGGTATCCTTGATGAGCAGATCGTCAGCTACCGGATCCTTAGGCATACCGAAGGAACCTGAAACACATATGGCCTGCCACACTTGTTGCAAACCGCTTTTAGGCCCTTGGAGTGCCGCAGCTTGATAGCGGGCCAGCGTCGGTGGGAGGGAATAGATTCGCCGTCCCTGCCGGTCATAGTCCGGCGGCGGTCCGATTGGATCAGGAGGCAACAGGCCGCTTTTCGCAACCTCAGGAAGGTCGAACAATTCATTAAAAACCGTCACACCCCGGCGCAGACGCTGGCGCACAGAGGATGAGAGCTTAGCCTTTGGTTGTTTTTTTCGCTCACGCTCGGCGCGACGTTGCAGCTGTTCATCGGTCAGAACTCCACGCTCTGCGTCGAGAGACCAAACCCAGTTAGTCCGAATGTCTGCCGGGTTCATTCCAGCCGCTTTCGCGGGTTCCGAAAGGCCGGGCAGAGCCCGTTCAATCTCCTCCCGACCTGAGCGCCGGATTAGCGTGCGTAAATGCTCCCACGGATCTTCGATCTCACCGGACGGCGAAAAGAGAAGAGAGACTTGGGCGCGCGCAGTCCGATAGACATGCCGGTTTGGGATCAAGGATTGTTGATCCGTCGACAGTGCGTCAAAGCTCGCCGGAAATTGAATATGAAAGGTTGATGTCTGTACCTTGTCAGGGCCGCCAGCAGCCCTTCCGAGCATCAAGAGGGCGCCGCGCACTTGCGGCCAGTTATTTACCAAGGGTTCGCCGGCGTTCGCAGCAGCGTTCCCAAGAGCGATGATATTTTCAAACGTTTCCATGACCGGTAGGTTGGTCTGATCCCCTGTATGGAGAAATAAGGTTTGATTACCTGCTTTTCCCTTTGCGCAAAGCGGCTCTTCTATTTTCGCGACGAAAATCCACGTAAGCGAGCGCACCCCTACCCGCTATTTCGCGGTCCTCTTGCTGAGGGCATTAGCGATATCCTCGAGTACGACCGTGGCGGCCTCTTCGGGTAGGTCTGTGCCATCTTCAAAAGTCAGTCGGAATGCCCCGTCGTTGCTGGCAATAAGGCGGCACGGTGACTGCAACCTACCGCCTACAAATTGAACCGCACGCTCGTTGGGCATATGGCGAGCGACAAAGCGTTTGACCTTCGGTCGACCTCGCCCCTTCCGGTCATGTGCAGTTTGGCGATCATATAAAGGCTTAGCGTCAGAAAGGTATTTTCTAAGCAGTGCCAGCTCTTCGCTCTTAGTTCTATCTTTCGGCGCTTCTTCGAGCATTTTACGCGCCTTGAGATCGCCTGCGCCTGCATCGAAATACTTTACTAACCGGAGGCCAATTTGTTCAGTTATGCAGTCAGGATGGATGATGATAGCACCGATGAAATCAGCGAGCCTCACCAGTGTTCGGATCTTTGATTGTTTTGCTGCGCTGGCCTGTCCGTACATGCTGAGAATGGCCTGATCGACACTTGCGAACGCGCCCGCTTCGACCGTGCGACGGATAAAAAGCGCCCTTTCGAACGGTGAGATGCCCTTGCGTACTTCGTTCTCAATCGCCAGCGCGACCAGCGCTGAGCTAACATCATGCTGCAAAACGCGCGCATTGATCGTCGCAAATCCCGGGTCTCTTGTTTCGCAAAATATCTCTCGGATCGCATGCAAACGGCGCCAACCAGACACCAGCCCGTAGCGAAGCGGCTCGTCAGGATCGCTGATTACGGTTACTTCAATTGGCGTCTTTTGCCCGCTTGCATAAATCGAAGAACGCAGTTCGTGAAACGCATCCTCATCATGCGCTATCCGGTCTCGCACAAAATGCTCTTCGTCGATCTGATCTATGTCTATCTCCTCGAGTAGAAGGCCGGCTTGCCGGAGCCTGTCTTCACCTTCAGCACGACCCTGATTGATAAGACTCTCAACATCCCTGGAAGTCGTAGTGCCGGACATCTTGGGAGACTTTAGTTTTTTAGCGGTGGTCATCACGAAAACTTCTCACTAATTTTAACACATTCGGCGAACTCATCTCTAACAGCAGTGTTCTTCTGCTTACCGTCCCCGCCCTTAATGCAAACGCATTTGACACTCATCAGCTATCCTTCTTTTCGCCGCGAAAATCGCCGTAGTACTGATCTTGGCTTCTTCGGATGAAACCGAAATATTTAGTTTATTCCAGTTTGAGGAACTCTTGCCAGATGACCGTGGCAGCGGACCATATGAGCAGTGAGTTGTCAGATGCTGTGCCGCATCCGATGACCAGTCGGCGTTTCCCAAAGCAGACCATCGAGAGATGATAAAACATCATCCCGTCTCGATATCCCTCCAAGCATGCCCAAAAACGATGCCCCAATTGCCTGCTGCATTTGGTCGGCGCCAACGTGGCTTTTTTATATTGAGCAGCGCGAGCAGAGCCGCTTCAAAGTTGTCGTACTTTTCCTCAGCACCCTTCGCCCCGACCGTGAAGCGTCTATTTCGGACGAGCTTGGGGCTGAAGATGCTTCCGTCACCCGCAACTGGAACACGAAGCATACCTTTGATAAATAAAGAGTTACCTGAATGCTTGAACGCAATGGCCGTTCCTGCTGGTGAGGTGGAATATTCTGCCGAGTGAGTATGTTGCGGGTGGGAACCGGACCAATATCTCCGTCATTGAGAACATCTTCGTCCACGGAGTCTAACTTAGGCTTCTCAACGGTGGATTCCGCCGGTATCAAAAACGTATGAGTTTTGGCCGCCACCCAGCCCTCCGCTGCGGCCAGTGGTAACGTCCGGTGAGCGGACCATGCTGCCGTTCGCTGCGGAGGAACAGTTTCCGTTGCAGTTGAGAAGCTCTCTTGAAGAAAGGGCGGATTGCAGACGTTCACCGCAAGCGCGAACGGGCCAAGGATGATCTGGCGAACCGGACATTAGCCCACCTTTCCGGATCGGAACCAGGATGGTTGATGCGGAGGGCGGGAAACAGCTGTTCGAGGCATGGCCCCACGGCCAAAGAGGTCCTGCGGCAAACGTAATACTTGGCGAGTGCTTTCACGGAGCGATTTTCGACACCTCACTGGCTGAGTGAGACAAACCCACTCTCGCGAGTTTTTGCTAAAGTATCTTGATTCATAGAGGCAGTGTGGCGAACATCGCGCTAAACGACGCGACAACATGAGCGCTCAGATTTTAATTTGGATTGACGATGCATTTGAATAAGTTAGCCATTCGGAACTTTCGCCGCCTGGCGGATGTTAAAATTGACCTTGATCGGGATATCTCGATTTTTGTTGGCGCGAACAACAGTGGCAAGACGTCTGTCGGCCATGCGTTGAATTTCTTTGTCAACGCTACCCGCGATCGCGTCAGTTTCCACGATATCAGCGCGTGTCGCTGGAGTGATATCGCTGCGTTTCAAGCCGGGAATGACAATGCCTCACTTCCGGTGTTGTCGCTCGATCTATGGTTTACCGTGGAGCAGGACGACCTTCATCGTGTACTCGATCTGCTTCCCCGTCTCGAATGGGAGGGATCGCAGGTCGGTGTTCGCATCGCTTTCGCGCCGCGCAACGCAGACGAAACGCTGGCGCATTTCAATGAACGGCACCAACAGGCGCAAGAAGCTGTGGCGGGGATAGAAACGCCCGAAGGTCAGGAGCCCTATATCGCCCCGCCGCGGTCGCTACGCGAATTCCTTGAAGGGGAATTGGGGAAAGAGTACGAGTTCAAATATTACATTCTTGATGAAGCGCAGTTCAACGATGATCTGGAGCCCAACGACGGCTACGAGCCGCAGGAATTGCTCCGTGAACAGGGGCGGACCGGCAAGGATATCATTAGCTCGCTGATCAAAGTCGATTTTCTTCATGCACAGCGCCACCTCTCGGATAGTGAAGGCGGCAGCCGCGCCGAGGAGCTTTCCAGACACCTGAGCCGCTATTATCAGCGCAATCTGCAACGTCACGAGGAAGACCAGAATGCAATAAGAGCGCTGGCGGCCTCGGAGGCGCTGCTAAACGAGCACCTGCGTCAGGTTTTCGCTGACATGCTGGAGCGCCTCGCGCAATTGGGATACCCGGGGCTGACTAACCCGCGACTGATGATCAAGTCCGCGCTCAATCCCGCAACGGTGATGAACAGCCAAGACGGCGCACACGTCCACTATGCGCTAAACGATGAGGGGCTTACGCTCCCCGACAAGTATAACGGCCTTGGCTTTAAGAACCTGATTTACATGGTGGTCGAGCTGCTCGACCTTCACGCGCAATGGGTTGCTACGGAAGAACGGCGTCCTCCGGTCCATCTGGTTTTTGTCGAAGAGCCGGAAGCGCATCTCCATGCGCAGCTGCAGCAGGTATTCGTCAACAAGGTCCGGGAAATCCTCGCCGCAGAGGACGACGCGCCGAACGGGTTCCATACGCAACTTGCCCTGACAACGCACTCGCCACACATCTTGTATGAAAGGGGCTTTCAGCCGATCCGCTACTTCCGGCGCGAGGGCAACGGTACGCAGCAAGCGTCGACAGTTCTGAACTTGTCGGCGTTCTACCGCACAACCGGCAATCCGAGCCGAGACTTTCTGGAAAGATACTTGAAGCTTACACACTGCGACCTGTTCTTCGCTGATGCCGCAGTGCTCGTGGAAGGCAATGTCGAACGGCTGATAATGCCGCAAATGATCGCGAAGGCCGCGCCGGGCCTGCGATCGTGTTACCTGAGCGTGCTGGAGATCGGCGGTGCTTACGCACACCTGTTCCGCACGCTTATCGAGTTTCTTGGGATTACGACACTGGTCGTCACCGACCTGGATAGCGTGACTCCGGCTGCCACTGTGGACGAAGGCGAAGAGGCTGAACCGGCGGAGGCTGAAGACGAAGAGGACGATGCCGCAACGGGTAGCACTTGCACGCCTGAAACACCAAATGCCGTTACCTCGAACCAGATGCTTGCCCGGTGGCTCCCGGCCATAAGCAGGATCGACGAGTTGCTGGCCGCCGATGCCGCGGCGAAAACCATTCCGGGTGACGCGACCGCCATGGGTTCTGTTCGCGTCACCTATCCGTGCACGGTCAACCTCACACGCGGCGATGAACAGATTGAGCGTGCCGGTCGGACACTCGAGGTTGCCTTCGCTTTCGACAACCTCGAATGGACTCAGGAATACCACAATCGGGAACTCAAGCTGCGGATACGCGCGCCGCAGGACCTCGAAGACCTTGCTCTGAAGCTGCACAATAAGGTGCACGGATCGAACTACAAGAAAACAGACTTCGCCCTCGCATTGCTCGCCAAAGACCCCGATGGCTGGACTGTGCCCCGCTACATCGCCGAGGGGTTGCAATGGCTTGAAGATACACTGGGCGTTGCGGAGCAAGAGATCGAAGAGCCCGGGGGTGCTGCCGGATGACAAGCCGTATAGGAAAGCCCAATACAGCGACCGACACGGCTCTTCATGAGCGGCTCGCCAAAGACGGCAACCGCCACTTTGTCATGGTGGCAGGCGCCGGTTCGGGGAAAACCACGTCGCTCGTAAAGGCCTTGGCTCAGATCGAATGCACGCAGGGTGCGTCTTTGCGCAGAAACGGACAAGAAGTTGCCTGCATCACCTATACGGAAGTGGCCGTCGAAGAAATTCGCGGTGATGTCGGCAATGACGATCTCTTCCACGTTTCGACGATTCACAGCTTTCTCTGGACCGTAATCAAGCCGTTCCAGAACAATCTCCGCGAATGGGTGAAAGGCAGGCTACACGAGAAGATTGCCGAAAAGCAGGAAAAGATAGACAAGCCTAAAACAAGAGAAGCCACAAAGGCGCGTGCGGCCGAGGATATCGTGCGATATCAGGATCAACTCGCCGAGATCGATCGCGTCAAGAATTTTCGCTATGGCACCGGGAGCGATTACACCAATGGTGTGCTCGGTCACAGTGACATTCTGAGGATTGGCCCCGCATTTATTCAGGATCATACGTTGATGCGTAGTGTCCTGACGCGGCGCTTTCCCGTCATCTTTGTCGATGAAAGCCAGGATACAGACCCCGCCTTTGTCGAGGCTTTGCGCCACGTAGCGAGAGAAACACCCCGAGGGTTTTGTCTCGGTTTCTTCGGTGATCCGGTCCAGAAGATCTACATGCAGGGGGCCGGTCCAATCGAGACCGAAGACGGCTGGGAAACGCTGGAAAAGCCTGAGAATTTCAGGTGCCCGCAAGCTGTGTTGCGCGTTATCAACCGGATCAGGGCCGAAGATGACGGGTTGGAGCAGACACGCGGACGCCGTGAAATCGTTGACGGTGAAGAGGTTCCGGTAGAAGGCACAGCACGGGTGTTGATCTTGCCGGCTGACGACCAGAGACAAGAACGGCTCGAAAATGCGCGTCAGTGGCTTGCCGATCAGGACAATGATGATGGCTGGTTAGAAACCGAAGATGAAAGCGCGCTAAGGCTGCTGGTGCTGGTCCACCGGATGGCTGCGGCGCGTCTCGGGTTTCCAGACCTTTACAGCGCGCTCAACGACAAATCATCGGAAGAACTGAGCTCGGGGTTGATCGATGGCACCGCCTGGGTCGTGCGGCCCTTCCTCTCGTATATCATGCCGGTCGCGCTCGCGCGTCAGGAGGGGCGCGAATTCGAAATCATGCGCCTGCTGCGTAAGCATAGCCCGCAGTTCCAGCCCGAAACCGCGGCCGCTGCAGATACGGCAGGATTCCTGAATGCGCTGCGGGACGAAATCGCCGAACTGGTGGCAATGCTTCAGCCCGGCAGCGGTGCTCGTATCGGCGATGTCGTTAGTTTTCTGGCAGCCAGCAACTTGTTCGGACTCGACGAACGATACGCCGCGCTTGTCGAGAAGTTTGCCCAAATTGAAGAACAGGTAGCCGATCCCGCCCCCGAGAACGCAGCGCTGCGCTTCATGCAATGCGAAGCATCCGAGTTGTGGGGCTACCGGAAATACATCGAAAAACTCTCGCCCTTTACCACACAGCAAGGCATCAAGGGCGCGGAATTCGAAAAGGTCTTAGTGGTCGTTGATGATCAGGAGGGCAGATCGAACGCATTCTCTTATGGCAAATACTTTGGTGTGACGCCGCTTTCTGACACAGATCAGGCTCATGTGGATGCCGGGCGGGACTCCGTAATCGGCCGAACACGGCGCTTGTTCTATGTCTGTTGCTCGCGGGCGTTGTCCGACCTTGCCGTAGTCATTTTTGCCGAAGATACGGCACAGATGCGTGATGCAATCACAGAAAAGGCCTTTTTCGAGCCTGACTGCATCAACGTCTTCGAATAGTCTGAGGATTTCTCAGACCACGGATGGTCATGAACTCAACGCTGATCGGCGTAGAAGGCGCATTACAAGCAGACTTAGGTTTCATCGAGCTTTCCGATCCCGAGAGCTTCTTCGATACCCTTTGGTTGGGAGACCCACCGGTCATTTTCAAGGCTAAATTCGGCACCGTTGATGCAATAGCGGTGCTTCCCAGGCTTACCATCCGACTTCCGGATTTTTGGACCAGATGCTGCCCATCCAGTCTCAGCACCTACGACCGGACCAAGCAACTCTCCAGTCATTGCGTCCATGTCAAGGTGGTAGGTTACTAACTCAACAACGAATGAGAACTCTCGGCCATCGTAGTTAACCTGAACAACATCGCCCTCATTAACTGGACATTCTTCATGAGCGATTTTGGTTCTGAGCTCTTCAATTTCGCGTTGAGCCTCAATGAACCTTCGCTTTGCATCATCGAGCTTTTCTAAGTCGGTCACCGTCAAAGATCCTTATTCTTTACTTGTGATTAAGTTTAGCAGTTGAAATGACATCGGTCCCACCGCCCTAAAACGCTGAACTTCGCTACAGTGTCGGAAAGTCCGCACTGCCGACCTTCATCCTCCGAAAATGCTGCGCGATGGACGAATGGCCGGTCTGGTGAATCTGCGCCGCAGCAATAGCCAGCCTTGCGAACGGCAGCAACGGGCCGTGAGCGACTGCCTTCCACTCCCAGCAGGATGGGCGGAGAGCTGCCGTTCGTCGCAAAACGCGCGAACGGCAGCTATGCGGACAAAGCCGCCATTCGTGCTCAGTCCTGCGGCGCGCTTACGTTCAATTTAGATCGGCGGGACAGTGGCCGCGGTAAGCGAAAAAAGCCGTCGTCAGGGCCACGGACAGAACCAGCAACGGGGCGATGGCATGGCTGAACTCGCCGTGCGACAGAACCGTGCCCGCGGCTCCGAGCATCACCAGGCTGGCGAGGCCTGCGCCCCAGAGCCGGGTCGGGCGCCAAGCGATCAGCGCCGCCGCAGTCAGTTCCAGCACGCCGGTGACGTAGTGGAACCAGCCGGGATAGCCCCACCTTGCGTAATCGGCGAGGATGGTTCCGGAGGCGAAGATATTGCTGATCCCGCCCACGACAAAGAACGCGGCCAGCAGCCAAGAGAGGAGGGATTTCCAGGGAAGATTACGCATGTTGGTTATTGTCTCCGCGCAAGGCGCCATGAAGGAAGGTCGATATCGTCTCGCGCACATGATGCGCGCGTTCGTCAGGTGAAACCGGGGCAGTGTGCCCGGTCAGCGCGCGCAGTTGCGGGCCGGCCGTCAGCAGCAAGACGAACTGTTCGGCGCGCGTTTCGGGCGAAGGGCCGTGGCGTAATCCGGGCCGCCCACGAAGCCATTCAGCGAGGATTGCCGTGCCGGTCTCATGTCCCGACCGCAGGATCGACTGCGCCAAGTCAGGGAAACGCTGACCTTCGGAGATCATCAGGCGGTGCAGGGCCAGCGTGCGTGGCTGTAAGACGATCTCAAGCATCCTTTTGCCGAATATCGTCAGGGTCGGGCCGATCTCCCCTTCACCTATATCAAGATCTCGCAAGGGCTGGGTTTGGTCATCACACAGCCGAGTGACGACGTCGATGAACAGCCCCTGCTTTCCACCGAAACGACCGTAGACATTGCGCCGAGAGCCACCCACCCGGCCGATGAGTTCGTCGATTGACACGCCTTCGTAGCCGCGTTCGAGGAACAGCTCTGCGGCCGTATCGGTCAGCGCCTGAATGCGTGCCGCGCCATGTGCAGTTCGGTGAGTAACGGATTGCATGCCTTGCCTGTCTGTTGAAGAAATATGGTAACATACCATACCATATGATTTAAGCAACCTTTATCAAATCATGCCGCATATGGGCAGACCGAACGGCAGTTTTCGGGCCGCGCCTTCCGCGGCACTCGCGAGCAACTACCTTCCAGTTGCCTGCCTGAATGTCTCGGATGGGCTCGAACCGGGATTTCGCCGCACGGTCACGAACGACCGCTACCGGACAGAAACCCCTTGCCACAACCTGTGTGCCTAAAACGGTCGATTCCGCCGGTGACAGAAACGTGTGAGTTTTGGCACATCATGCGGTGCGGAGAAGGTCCGGAGGGAACCCAACCTGCTCATTCGTCAGGGCGCAGCGAATGTCTGGCTACGAGCTTCCGTCTGCATTCCGATGAACAAAAACCGTCCCGCTTTGCGTCGTATCATGCGCACCAATACAGAGTCGGTGATCCCCCAAAACTTCGATGACACGGCACTTTCCGACATGGCCCGGATCGTCCGTGTCCGCCATCCGCGCCAGTTCTTCCCGAAGTTGCGCGAGTATGGTCATGCGTCGGTCAACCGCGGCGAGCTGTTTCCTCGCGATCTCGTGGGCGGGTGCGCAGTCTTCTGACGGAGCTTCGGCCAGCGCCATCAGATCGGCGATGTCATTGAGGCCGAAGCCGAGTTCCCGCGCGTGCCGTAAAAAGGCGAGGCGTTCGAGCGCAGCTTCGTCATAGCGCCGCTGTCCCCCTTCGGTCCGGGCAGGCGACGGGATCAGGCCACGTTGTTCGTAGTAGCGGATCGTCGTTACTTTCACGCCCGTGCGGCGCGACATCTGGCCGATGGAATATTCCTTCATCTTCGCCCTTGAACCTACAGTCACTGTAGATCTTATCTATCCCGAAGCAGTACGAATCGAAAGGGGCCTTCATGGGTCACGGCCACCATCATCACGTCGATCCCGAGGCAGGCGATCGCCGGGTCTTTGCCGCCATCGCAGTCAATATGGGCCTGACGATCGCGCAGATCGTCGGCGGCATCGTTTCCGGCTCGCTCGCGCTGATCGCGGACGCGCTACACAACTTTTCCGACGCGATCTCACTGATCATCGCCTTCGCCGCCCGCAAGATCGCGCGACGGCCACAGGACGCAGAAATGACGTTCGGCTACGGACGGGTCGAGGTTGTGGCCGCGCTCATCAACTACACCACGCTGATCGTGATCGGCCTCTACCTGCTCTATGAAGCCGCGATGCGCTTTGCCGATCCGCAGCCGGTCGAAGGCTGGCTGATCGTCATCATCGCGGGGATTGCTTTGGTCGTGGACGCCGTGACAGCCGCCCTGACCTACGCTATGTCCAAATCCAGCGTGAATATCCGCGCGGCGTTCCTGCACAATGTGGCTGACGCGCTCGGCTCGTTAGCGGTGATCGTCGCGGGCACGCTGATCCTGCTATACGACTGGCGGCTGATCGACCCTCTCGTGACGGTTCTGATCGCAGGCTACATTCTGTGGCAGTCCTTCCGCGAGATCGGGCCGGTCATCCGTATCCTGATGCTCGGCTCGCCATCGCAGATCGAGACGGAGGCGGTGTTGGAAACCGTGCGCGGAATCGACGGCGTGAAAAGCATCCACCACGCGCATTTCTGGCAGATGGACGAACACTGGGCTGCACTGGACGCGCATGTCGTCATTGCCGAAGGCCGTTGGTCCGATGCAGACGCCGTGAAGGAGCGGATCAAAACCGCACTCGCAGATCGGTTCGATATCGAGCACACGACGCTGGAGCTGGAATGCGCACGCCACGCCTGCGACGATCCCTCCGAGTTCGGCGGGCGCGGACATGGCGAGTAGCAACACGGATGATCGGCCCTGAAAGCAGATTTTGCGTCGATGGCAGCTTTTCGGCAAAGCGGACACCAGCCTGTCGACAAAACGGCTCGGTCGAAAACGGTGGATTCCGCCGGTGACTAAAACGGATGAGTTTTGACCGTTGAGCGCGGCATAGCGGACCTTCACCGATGGGCTGGCCACTTTCCGCAGTGCGGACAAAGCGCCATTTTGCTGCGGCTGCGCAAATGGCTGCTTTAGGCCTGGCGCACCAATAGAACATTGCAGCAGGACACGTCGGTTAATCCGTATAGCTTCGGCAGGCATCGACCCCTACGGCTGTCGAGGCAAGTAGTTGATCTGCGTCGCGGATGAGATCAGCGATCCGCCTGTCCGCAAGGCGATACCGGACGAACCGACCTTCGTTCCTGCGACTGACCAGACCGCAATCCAAAAGGCAGCGCAGATGGTTCGAGACATTGGGCTGACCAAGCCCTGTTTGGGTAACGATTTCCTGCACGCTGCGTTCGTCCGACAGTAGCGCA
>NZ_JBIFFU010000034.1:0-28150 GCF_043557315.1 Sulfitobacter sp. 1A12779 | reverse complement strand
TGAGCGTCAGTCTCAACGCGCAAACAACCCAACAGAAACCTTAAAGGGGTTTTCTGCACTCAGCCCCACTCGACCCCTGGTGGCCCGTGGTGGCCCGCAACAAGAAGTCGCTGACCATCAACCTGCGCACGCCCGAGGGCCAGGAGCTGGTCAAGGAGCTGATCAAGAGCACCGACATTCTCGTCGAGAACTTTCGCCCCGGCACGATGGAGCGCTGGAACCTCGGCTACGAGGAGCTCAAGGCAATCAACCCGCGCCTGATCATGGTGCGGGTCAGCGGCTACGGCCAGACCGGCCCCTACTCAACGCGCGCCGGCTACGGCTCCATCGGCGAGGCGATGGGCGGGCTGCGCTACGTCGTGGGAGATCCCAGCACCGCGCCGAGCCGCGTGGGCATCTCCATCGGTGACGAGCTGGCAGCGACCTACGCCTGCATGGGCGCGCTCATGGCGCTGCATCACCGCAACGAGACCGGCGAGGGCCAGGTGGTCGACAGTGCCATCTACGAATCCGTGCTGGCAATGATGGAAAGCCTTGTCAGTGAATACGACGTGGGCGGCTACACCCGCGAGCGGACCGGCGCGACGCTTCCGAACATCTCGCCTTCAAACGTCTTCGAGACCCGCGACGGCAAGATGCTTCTGATCGCCGCCAACCAGGACACGGTGTTCCGCCGCCTCGCCGCCGCCATGGGCAAGCCCGAGATGGGCACCGACGACCGCTACGCCACGCACACCGCACGCGGCGCCAACATGACCGAATTGGACGGTATGATCGCCGATTGGACCAAGACTATCGACCTGGAGCCGCTTCAGGAGCTGTTGGAAAGAAACGGCGTGCCCTGCGGGTTGATCTACACTGCCGCCGACATGCTGGAGGATCCGCATTTCAAGGCGCGCGAGGCCATCGTAGAGCTGCCGCACAAGGACTTCGGCTCGATCCGGATGCAGAACGTGGCCCCGCGCCTGTCGCGGACCCCGGGCGCCGTGCGCCACGCCGGCCCTGACCTTGGCGAGCACACGGATCACGTGCTGCGTGACATCCTGTCTGCAACCGAAAATCGTATCGAGGAGTTGCGCGCCGCAGGAATCGTCTGAGACGAACCGCAAACGAGCTGCGCGCCGGACGGGTCTGGAGGAGATCCGCCGGCCGCCCAACCGCCCGGACCGGGCAAACCGTCGGGGCATGAGCCCGCGGCATCAAGGGAGGAAGTACGTATGAAACCCCAGAAGAGCACTCTGCTCACCGGCCTGCTTCTGGCCAGCACCGCGCTTATCGCCACGGCCGGCACCGCGATGGCCGAGCGCACGCTACGAGCTACCGTGCAGGTGGCCACCAACCACCCGATTGGCGCCAACGTCGTGACCTTCAAGGACGCGCTCGAGGAGATCTCGGGAGGCGAGATGAACGTCGAGATCTACGACAGCGCCCAGCTCTACAAAGGCAGCCAGGTGCCCAAGGCCGTCGCGAGCGGCGCCATCGACATGGGTGTGGTGCTGGCCGACGAGTACTCGGGTACCATCCCCGCCGCCGGCATCTTCTCGGTGCCGTTCCTGTTCCCGACCTACGAGGTGCTGGCCAAGGCGGCCGATCCCGAGGGCGAGTTCCGCCAGACCTTCGACGCCATGATCGGCGAGACCGGCACCAAGGTGCTGTGGTGGCAGGATTACGGCCCGGTGCAGCTGCTGTCCAAGGACGAGCCCCTGACCGAGCCGTCGCAAATGAATGGACTGCTGGTGCGCGCCATGGGCAAGCCCTCGGGCGACTTTATCGACGCCGTGGGCGGCACCCCGGTGGTCATCGGCGGCTCCGAGCAGTTCATGGCTTACCAGCGCGGCACTGTCGATGTCGGCATGAGCGGCACCACCGCCGTGCAATCGCGCAGCCTGTACGAAGTAATGGACAATGTAACCATGACCAACCACTCGCTGGCCGAGTTCATCGTGGTGATCAACAACGATCTCTTCGAGGGCCTCTCGGACCAGGAAAAGGAATGGGTCACCGAGGCCGCGATGACCGCCGAGCAAGATTTGCGCAAGAAGACCGAAGGCAACAATGTCGCTTCGCAGGAATGGCTTGCAGACGGCAACGCTACCGTGACCGAGCTCACGCCCGAACAGCTTACAGCGTGGCAGGAAGCCGCAGCCCCGGCGGTGGACGTCTTCATCCAGGACGGCGGCGAGACCGCGCAGAACCTGGTGGATGCCGTCCAGGCCCTCCACTGAGCCCCGGCCAGGTTTCATGATGCATGACACCACACACAAGGGGGGTCGGCGCAGCGCCGGCCCCGCCCCGGCGCAGGCCGAGTACCGCACGTTGCCGGGGCCTCTGAGAGTCCTGAAGGTCGCCGACCTGATCTCGGTCACGGCGGTACGCATCGGGGCGGTGATGATCGTGGTGATCGCGGTGATCCTCGCCTACGAGGTGACGGCCCGCTACATCTTCCGCGCCCCGACGCGGTGGACCTCCAACGTGGGCACCACGCTGATGATGTGGCTGACCTTCATCGCGATGGCCGAAACCCTGCGCACCAATGCCATGATCCGCATCACCGCGCTGGTCGGCAACGCCCGCCCCGCAATGCGCAAGCTGAGCCAAGCCTTCACCCTCCTGGTGGTGGGCGGCTTCGCGGTCTTAGCCGTCTGGCTGTGCATCGGCGAGTTCATCGAGAGCGTCGTCACCGGTCGCCGTCAGCCCACCATGCTGCAGATGCCCGAATGGCTGGCCGAGGCGCCGATCATCGTGGGCTATGCCTGCCTCGCGCTGCAGGCATTTGCCGATCTTGTCCGCTTGCCCTTCCGGCCGGCTCCCAGCTTCATGTCGCACGAAGAGGCCGAGGTTCACAGCCTGGCCGAGGAGGGCAGATGATCCCCGTCTATATCGTTTCCGCGCTGGTGCTGCTGATGCTCACCGGCCTGCCCGTGGCCTTCTCGCTGGCAGCGCTCGGCACCGGGCTGATCGTGCTCAAGGGATTACCCCTTGCGCTGATCCCCACCAATCTTTTCGGCTCTCTAAACGACTTCGTGCTGCTCGCGGTGCCGCTGTTCCTGCTGATGTCGAACATCCTGCTGCGCGGCGGCGTGGGCCGTGATCTGTTCCGCGCGGTGCAGAGCTGGGTCGGCCACTGGCCGGGCGGCATCGGCGTCTCGGCGCTGCTGTCCTGCGGCATCTTCTCGGCAATCTCCGGCAGCTCGGTCACCACGGCGGCCACCGTCGGCACCGTGGCCGTGCCCGAGATGACCAGCCGCGGCTACAAGCCCTCGTTCACGCTGGGCCTTCTCGCCGCGGGTGGCACGCTCGGCATTCTCATCCCGCCGTCGATTCCACTAATCGTCTACGGCGTGATCGCCGAGGAAAGCATCGGCAAGCTGTTCCTGGCCGGTGTCGGCCCAGGCATCCTGCTGATCACCGTCTTCGCGATCTACACCATTCTGGTCTCGGCCTTCGGAAGCCAAGCACAGGCCAGCCCCAAGTCGAGCTGGTCCGAGCGCATGACTGCCACCGCGCGCGCCTTCCCCACCATCCTGCTGGCCGTGGTCATGCTGGGCGGCATCTACGCGGGCGCCTTCACACCGACCGAGGCCTCGGCCATCGGCGCCACCATGGCACTGCTGATCACCGTCGTGCAGCGCAGCCTGAGCTGGCAGGATTTCCTCCACGCGGTGAAGGACAGCGTCAAGACGACCTCGGTGATCTTTCTGATTGTCGTGGGCGCTAAGATCTTCGGCAAGGCCATCACGCTCTACCAGCTGCCCGCACAGATCGCGCAGGTGTTTGAGACCCACGTCCCCAGCGAGCTTGGTTTCATCATTATCGTGTCGCTGATCCTGTTGTTCATTGGCCTCTTCCTCGAGAGCATGTCGATGCTGCTGATCATGGTGCCGGTGCTGCTACCGACTGTGCTGGGGCTCGGCCTCGACCCGATCTGGTTCGGCGTCTACTTCGTGCTGCTGATCGAGATCGCGCTGATCACACCGCCGGTGGGGCTCAACCTGTTCGTCATCCAGGCGATTGCCGGAACGCCCCTATCGACCGTGGTCAAGGGCGTGCTGCCCTTCGTGCTGATGATGCTTGGCGTCGCAGTGCTCCTGGCGCTGTTCCCGCAGATCGCGCTCTGGCTGCCTGAGAACCTCTGACGAACAGGCCAAGAGACAACGGAAAAGTCCGGCCGGGAGCTCGGAGCCATTCCAAATTGTAGGATGCGGGTGGCAGGAAACTGTCGCCCGTTTTCAGTTTCAGGTTGTCATCGTCCCTGAAGTTTTGCCCACATAAGCGGGCGGTGAACGAATACTATCCGATCATCCTTGTTTCAAAAACATGGCACTATCAGGATCGTATCGATATCCAGAAATCGAACCGTCCTTGATCCTCTCAACAGCTTCGTTGATGACAAAGAGTGGGACCAGAAACCATTCACGTGGCACAACTGGGCGCCCGAACCGGTCCATGATCTCAATCTCAAGCCGTGCAGGCTCAAAAATGCGGTGAACCAAGTTTTCGAGCTTTGTGCGATTGATGTTGTAGAGCTCATATGTCGCCACGATCTCGACATTCGCCATTAGGAACGTAGGTTGAAGATGTGCTCCAGCGATGCGTTTTTCCACGCTCATGTTGGTCACGCCGATCTTATGCACCAGCTCTCGGTTTTCAGTTACGAGCGGGTGGCCTGACTTGCTTCGCAGCACATAGATTGTGCCGCTTGCCTCGTCTCCATCGATGGTCTGGTCTGAAAATAACGGTCCTGCGGTGGGCTCGGTGATCCGTCGGCCGGCATCATCCTTGTTTAAGGCGCGCTGAAGCGAGCGCATTAACATGCTGCTCTCAGTACCATTGTCAAAAACTACGCGCAAACGGGCGTCGGTGCGCCCCTGATCGTTGATTGTAGTCTCACCCTTCTCGGCAACATAAGCCTTTTGGCCGCTGACGATAAAAAGCCGTCCCTTTTCAATCTCAGCCTTCATTTCAAAAGGACGCGTTTCTCGTAAGCCGCTATTCAGCTCCTTCTGAACTTGATCAAAAATCGGCTTAAAGACCTCGAAATCCTCGCACCGCTCGCGGTTCGCTATGTCTTCCGCTGCCTTTTTTTCAGCAGTGGAGCGAACGTGCTTCAGCTCTGTGATCGGGGGTGCATCGACCTCAATACCGAGTTCAGCCAAAAGCGCATCATCATCGAGATCCCCTGTGTCAGCTGGCAACGTTAATACTGATCCGGACAGAAGTCCTTGATAGTCCAATGGTTCCACCAACTCACGGCATTCTTGCACATTACGGATCTGGTCCAGTCGCACAGCGTATAGCCGCTCGAAGATGTCTCCACTTTCACCATGTTGCGGCTGCCGCCCCTGCTCTTCGGTAAAACGCTGTATCTCTTCAAAACCAGCGATGATGCGCTCTTCACGCGGCGTGCGGCTGATGGCCTTTTTCGTTTCGACTTCGACACCAAGCTCCGCGAGCAGAGCGTCGTCATCCGAGGTAAACTCTTTAACCATTGGCTGCCTCTTGCTTCATGCGGGCCAAGAAGGCGACGCCTTCGGCCATCTTCTTTTCCCACGCATCAGCTGATGTAATCGAAGGCAACCGCCCCCGCTCTTGCTTGAACTTCACAGCCCGGCGCGCCAGATCACGGGCTTCGTCAGGAGAAAGCTGGACCTTCTTGGCCGAGATCACCGCAGCGACCTGCTTGAGGCTTTCCTCGCTCATAGATTTTGCGAGAATGGCATAGGCTTCACCGAACGGGTTGATCCGGTCGATCAGATCAATGTCGAGCTCGCGGACGTCCATGGCAAACTTACGCACGCCGTCGATCAGCGCCGTATTGCCGGTTACCTCTGCGTCACCTGCGCTGGAAAGCGCAATCTCCTTGGCTTTCTGGGTAAGGTTCAGCGCGGCCACTGCATGCTGGCGCACAGCCTCCTGATCCTCTGCATCCAGCTCTGGGAACTTGGCCCCGACGATTTTACCCATCCGAACCTGGGTCAGCTCCTCAGGCACCAACTCTTCGTCAAACAACCCCCGCTCGATGGCTGTTTTGTCCTGCACGAAGGCAGTAATCACCTCGTTCAGGTCCTCATGGCAAATGCGCTGTGCAAATTCGCTTTTGGGTTCAGCGAGGCCCTTGATCTCGATCTGGAACTGGCCGCTTTGCTTGTCAAATCCGACGTTTTCCTTCTTTGGATCATAGCCATCCTCACCATAGTCAAACCCGTCAACCGGACCGCTCTTGACGCTTTTGGCTGTAAAGTTGAACCGCGGGGCAAGAACCTGCTCCATGAGCAAGCTCGCGGCAATAGCCTTCAACGTGTCATTTACCGCTTCAGTCACAGCAGCTTCGGCCGCATCTGGCTCGGCAATCAGGTTCGTAAAGCGGGCGCGTGATTTTCCTTCGGCATCGCGGGTGGCACGGCCGATGATCTGCACGATCTCTGTAAGGCTGGCTCGGTATCCAACCGTCAGCGCATGTTCGCACCAGATCCAGTCAAAGCCCTCCTTAGCCATGCCCAAGGCAATGATGATGTCCACATGATCACGGTTGTTCTTCTGGGCAGGGTCTTTCAGGGCGGCTGACACCCTATCGCGCTTTACGGCCTCATCATCCACCAGATCGGCAATCTTCAGAATTCGACCTTCCGGCGTGGTCACGAGTTGAAAGCCCGTCACAGGGTCTGCACCTTGCCAATCACCAAGGGCGTCGATGATGTGTTCGACCTCGCGATGCTTATCCTTCGTGCTTTCGCGGGAATTCACGTTCGGGATGTGCAGGATTGTCTTCTCGTTCGGGTCGAGCACCTTGAGAATGTCGTCCGCATAGGAACCGGAGTAGAAGAAATACCCGATATCGAGGGTTTTTAGGTGTTTGTAGCCGTTCAGCTGCTCGTAGTAGGTGTAGGTGACGGTGTCGAACTTGGCCTCGTTTTCAGGCACAAGGATCGGGGCCGCATCGCCGCGGAAATAGCTGCCTGTCATGGCAACGACATGCGTCCGTTCACGGGTGATGAAATCGTTGAGCTGTTTACCCAAGATGTTGTCTTCGCTGGACGAGACGTGATGGAATTCGTCGACGGCGATCAGCCGATCATCGAATGCCTCAATGCCGAATTTCTCCACCGCAAACCGGAATGTAGCATGGGTGCAGACCAATATCTGGTCGCTGCTTTCGAGGAAGGCTCCGACCGATTTGACCTTGCCGCCATCCGTTCCGGGGGAGTTGCACAGGTTCCATTTTGGGGCCACCTGCCAGTCGGCCCAGAAACCAAACTTGCTCAATGGCTCATTGCCGAAACTTGCGCCGATGGATTTCTCGGGCACGACAACAACGGCCTGTTTGACGCCCTGATTGTGCAGTTTGTCCAGCGCGATGAACATCAGTGCCCGGCTCTTTCCCGACGCAGGCGGCGACTTGATCAACAGATATTGCTCGCCCCGCTTCTCATATGCGCGCTCCTGCATCTGGCGCATGCCCATCTCGTTAGACGTGGTCGATGCGCCGTTGGCTTCATATTTGACGGATACGGAGGGGACAGATTTGGTCATTTTGAAATCCTGAAATCATTCAAATATGTAAGGGCCCACGCTGGCGGGCTGGGCCACGTGCGGAAACCCTGTTGATGCCAGGATACGCTGCCAGCACCGATCTTGTCGTTCTCTTCCATGAAGCGAACCAAAGCATCATGATCATAAAGATACACATCGTCGCCATGGATAAAGGCGACGTGGATCCCCTTCCCCTGATATTTGCGATCAATAATCAGCCGGCCTTTCAGTTGCACCTTGAGGAAGGTCTCTCCGTCGATATGCACGGCGATGAAATCAGCGCCTTGCCAGTCATCGGTCAAACGGATGCTGTTGAAGCCATAGTCGGCCAGCCGTGCCGCGATCTTCTGGAAGTTGTAGTTTTCCTTCTGGCGCGAATTCAGATCGCTGTAGGCAATGCGATCAAACATCACGCGCTCACTTTAGTGGTCATTTTCGTATACATCTCGAACAGCTTTTCCAGCCGCTCGGTGTCGTTGCGAAAGCGGCGTCCGATGTAGATGCGTTCCAGCACCTCATCGTTGCGGGCGTGGGCGGCACGCAGATTTTCGGGCATGGTTTCGGGATTGTAGAGATCGGCGATGGTGGCGGGGAAATGCGCCTCGCGGGCGAGCAGGATGTCTTCGGCGCAGCGCGTCAGATCGGCTTTGTTTTTCTCGGTGAGTTTTGGGACGGGGAAGGTGTGCCAACCAATAGTGTTGGAATAGCTGAAATCAGTTCGCATCCGCACGCAAACCGTGCCGATCCAGACCCAGTGCAGGCGCGAAGCGATCAGTGCCATGTTCCAGAGAGGGACATCATAGAGAGCATAACACTTATTTGAAAGAATAACATTTCCTGACAGTAGAGTGACCGGCAGAAAGTCACGGTTTTCCGAAGTAATCGCAGGCACAGAAATGGTAAATTTCTCTGCGGTTCCCTCTACTTGCATGAACCTATGCGGTGGAACTTTCGTATTTCGCGTGGTTGGAGCGCTGCTGTTCAAGCGCATCTCCCGCACGCGCTCAATTCGCTCCTTAATAAACGGAACGTCCAGCGCGTCGGCGAGGCTTTCATCCTCAATCCAAAGGCAATAGCGCGGCCGCGCGTTCAGAACTTCGCTTGCCCCCATAAATGGTCTGAGAAACGGCTCAGGAACGATGTTGGCTGAAATCAGTTCGCGTGCTTCCTGCGCTGTCATCAGGAAATTACCACCATCGGTCGGCATATTCCCTCGCAGCATTCTTCCTCTGTCTTCCGGCGTGCGTCCGATTTTGCTCACTACAACATTCGGTCCAGCGACCAAATATGCATTGATGTTATCAGCCTCTTTCAGAGCAGTTTCACCATCACTGCTTAGCGCATAAAGCTTGCGCACCGGACCTGCGTGATTGGAAATGCCCACGATGACCACTGTCACGCCAGCATTGTGGCTGGCCAGATTGGCCCATTTAAAATTGGTATGCGCAATGGTAATCTCGTGCCCTGTCGCAAAAATCAGCGGCCAGAGGATCGGCACTTGCTCCCCCTGACAGATGGAATTGGTGGACACAAAGGCTGACACCGTCGGCGTGTGCAGGCCATAATCAGCGGCCTTCATGAACCAGCCCGCCACATAATCCAGCGACTTCCAGCTTCTGGTGCGCCCGTCAAAAATGCGCTTCAGATCATCTTTCTGCTCTTTTGATTGCCACGCGCTGCCAAGATAGGGCGGGTTACCGCAAATATACGTCTCGCCCCCCTCATTTTGGAAATCAATCTGGGCCTGTTCCAGCGGTGACATGAACAGATCATCCGACTTAAATTTGACCCCCGTCCCCGTGGGCGGGCAGATTGACAGCCAGTCCAGCCGCAACGCGTTGCCGCAAGTGATCCAGTTCTGCGCGTCCAGCGGTAGGAATTCAGCCAGCGCCTCTTTCTGGCCGCGATAGGTCACGTCGCATTGGTATTCCGCGATGATAAGCGCAAGACGGGCAATCTCGGCAGAGAAGTCCCGCAGCTCGATCCCGCGGTAGTTGGTCAACGGAATGTCACTACGCCGTTCGGGCTCGCCGCGGCGTTTGTTTACCTCAAACTCCAGCGTACGGATTTCCTTATAGGCGATGACAAGGAAGTTCCCCGACCCGCAGGCGGGGTCAAACACCCGGATCTTGGCCATCCGTGCGCGCAGGTTCGCCAGCTTGCGGGGATTGTCACCCGCCGCCTCAAGATCGGCGCGCAGATCATCAAGGAACAACGGGTTCAGCACTTTCAAGATGTTCGGCACAGAGGTGTAGTGCATGCCAAGCGCGCCGCGCTCCTCATCATCGGCCACGGCCTGGATCATCGAGCCAAAAATGTCGGGGTTAATCTGGGTCCAATCGAGGCTGCCGATGTGAGACAGATACCGCTGCGCGATCTTGGAAAAACGCGGTGTTTCCGTGCTACCAGAAAACAGCCCGCCGTTCACATAGGGAAAGCCGTCGGCCCAGCGGGGCAGCTGGGCCCCTGCCCTATCAGGACCGGCCGTGTTCATCGCACGGAAGATTTCACCGATGATCTTATGTGTGTTGGAGCCATCACGTTCTGACATCCGGTCGATCGTGGCGGTAAACATGTCCTCCCCGTTAAAGATGTCAGTGTCTTCGGCAAAGAAACAAAAGATCAGCCGCGCCATGAAGTGGTTCATGTCGTGGCGGCGCTCAGCGGTGCCCCACTCAGGGTTGTCCTTGATCAGCTCGACGTAGAGACGGTTGAGGCGACTGGTTGCGCGGATGTCAAACGCGCTCTCGCGGATCTGTTTGACGGTGCTGATGCCAGCCAAAGGCAGGAAGAAGCCGAAGTGATCGGGGAAATCCGTATAGGCGCAGGCGATAGTGTCACCGGTAGTAATGTCCTCAGCCTCAAGATCGGTGCCGTCAGTAGCGAGGATGAATTTCGCCTTCGCCTTGGTGGTTGCTGGGCTTTTTTTGAGGGCTGCGAGGGTCTGGGCCACCTGCCCTTTGGCGCAGGTCTTGAGGTGGATGTTGTTGGTCTGAAGAACGCCATCGATATCGGATTTATTCGACGCGCCGGTGCGCAGGCGTTTGATGGTGGTGTCTTTGTTGCCGAACGCCAGCAGGAACGCATATGGGAACTCGTCAACGTCAAACGGTTGCTCGGCCAGCGTGGAGATGGCCTCTTCAATTTCGACAGCATTCATGCCTGCCCTCATCTAATTCGTACTTATAGCGACAGTTTGTGGCAGGCCCCGGCCGACCTCTACTTTCTATAAAAGTGGAAGCCTACCTATTTCATAGGAGAATTCTACAAGCTCCCGTTTGGTAATATTCCTGCAATGAGCAAGAAAGCCTATCATAATATAAAGGCGTGCGCCTGCGCACAGAAAATTTCACTTTTTGCACTTTGTGTGCGCACACTCATTCGCTCACCTGAGTGTGCGTGCGCGCGAGCTCGTGTGTGCATGAATGCTAACGTGCATGAACAATTGACCGTTTGAGCCTATTGGTGCATATCTGATCATATGCACACTCTCGTATTAAACTCTCAGAAAGGCGGGGCAGGTAAGACCACCTCAAGCTGGAACATTGCCGCAGCGGCGGCAGACGCCGGTTTGTCCGTCCTGATGCTCGATCTTGACCCTCAGCAGTCGCTTCGACATTGGTGGGATCGACGAGAAGCGACCGAACCGCAGATGCTCGGCGAGGACCCGGCTGTTTCAGAGCTGCCGGACATCGTTGAAGCGGCTGGCCAGCAGTTTGACCTTCTTATAATCGACACTCCACCTGCGGCCGACGGCTGGGTAGTTGACGTCATGCGGGTTTCAAATCGTGTCATCATTCCGGTTCGAGCATCTGGTGTGGACCTTGATGCACTCGGTGCAACACTGGATCTCGCCGAGAGGGCAAAGGCCCAGCATCGGTTTTTGATTACGCAAGCTGACACGCGTAGCACGATCTACCGCGACACACTTTTTACTCTCACCGATCTGGGGAAGGTTATTCCTTCTCCATTGCCACGGCGCACGTCGCACGAGCGAGACTTCATGACCGGAACATCAGGTATCGATTCCAGCGGTCTGGCGCGCAATGATGTCAGATCCCTGTGGAGGCGCATTCAGGAGGATATCAATGGCAAAGCAACCAGCAAGCCTCTCAAGTCTCGTAAGGCGGGAGCAAAGCTCGGCTGACATAGTCCACAAACCAAAGCAACGAGCACCGAAGCAAGCTCCTAAGCCAACAGTTGAACCTGTTGTCGAACGCGATATAGGGCCGCCTCGGCGGCTGTCTTTCGCATGCCCACCGCGAACATACCTCGATTTGCAAATCCATAAGGCGCACACCGGGATCCCGCATCAAGAGATAATCGCAGAGGCCTTGGAGGAATATTTACGGAAGCACGCAGGGAAACGGGCGGGGTAAGAGATCACCCAGGCCGCCCTCGCTTCGTAAACCAGCTTTCGCAAAACTTGATATAGTGCCGTCCTGGGTGCTTCGGTTCGATTTCCTCGATACCACACCACCGGCGCCATTCTTGCTCGAGGTATCGCGGGTCCCAGCCTGGTGCGGCTGACCGGGCGTCTTCATGGGCGTAAGAGGGTAGGGGTCCTTCAAACACGTCTTCAACCGGGACAGGCACCGACCCACGGGCAATGAACAAGACATTTTTCCCTTCCTCATCCATGCGGATAGCGTAATCTGGCATGTGCCCATGTGCCTGATCTTCTTCGATAATTTTTCCCAAAAGTCGCCGAAATTCCCTGTCAGTTGAGCTGGATCCGCATTTTGCCTTGAGTTTCACCAAACCAATTTTCCACTCGCGCTTTGCACCGCAATGCTTCCTGGCAATCTCATAAAGCCTTCTCTCAAGCGGCTTGCGGAGACGAAAGTAGTCTCTGGAGAGGGTGAGTACTTCACGGGCCTGAATGGCAGAGAAAACCCATCTGGATAGGGTAACTTCCAACTCTTGCATGCGCCCCTCACGGCTTTCCCGCACGATCCTATAATCGTCGATGAGACCGAACCCATCGAGCTCTTCTGTCCCGCCCGTCACAATGTTCGTCTCGATCCTTGTACCGGCAAGGCGCTGGAGTGCCGCGCGAAGGCGATTGTATCCATCGCCGCCAACCATCCTGTTTGTGGCTTTCAGCATATCATGGGCGGAAAACCGTAAGGTAGGGGAGACGTCTCTACCGGCGTTCAGAGCGGCAATGAGCTGACTGATACAATAAATCAGGACGTCCCTGTCGTGGACAGTCGCTATCCCCTTCACACTTGGTGTGATCTCAACAAAGTTGGACCCATTTTCGTACCGTCTCAGGTTTCGATCAGGCTTCGTCGAAATGGAAAAAATGGGGTGTTCCATACCTGCCATATCTGCTTTTGGTGCCGCATCGAAAATGTCACATAAAAAAAAGTCGCCTTGCTGCATCCGATCGGGAAGGAGAGGCTCACGAGCAGGCAGCTCAGTCATGGAATCATCTTTTCGTCGGTTTACACACGATGATACCTCTATCGTCGGTTCACACACAGAGTCAATAAGTTCGTCGGTTCACACACAGGTCATTGCGACTGTCGGTTCACACACGTAAACCCCAATTCCTACCCACACTCGACTGTCGGTTCACACACACATAATCCAAGTTTTTCGTTTGATGTCAATTCGATAGGAGGAAGATTTCAAGCGTAACCCAATATTTAACACTAATTTTAACACAGGAGTTCGTCGAATAAATGGATCTTAGCCAGGCCAAATCAGACGCCACAAACCATGCCCCTTGGCGCCCATTTTACCGAGACAGGTCCGCAGCATTCGCAGCCTTAGCGAAATCACGCGAAAAAAGCTGGCCCAGAGCCGACCCCGACAGGGTCAACCCGCGACTATCTTCTACGAACCCTTTCTGCTATTTAGCGACATCCGGTTCAATGGGCTGAACGCAAGCAACCATCATCGACAAACGCTGGTTCCTATCGCGTTATTTTGGGCTCGCCTCAGGCCATTGGCCGATACAAGCCAAGCGCGTGAAGAACATGGTCTTCAAGATGCTCGACAATGATTTTGTATGGGACTTTTGCCTTGGGCATGCCAGCAGCGTATGCGGCCACCTGATAAGAGGCAAAGTTAATTGTTAGGCCATCATCAGTAAACGCAAAATTCGAGAAGTCATCCCAATCCTTGGTGCCTTCCTCAATCCAGTTGGTATCCGCCAGCCCGGCATCTGGGAGGTTGAGTTCTGACGCAAGCGAGCTTCGTACCTCACTTTGAATAGCCCTGAGGGCGCGATCGTCGCGGAATAGCTCTTTAAACGTCGCGAGATGCACTACAGGTTCCAAAAGGTAGCTAAATGTCCGTGGAGCATGTACCGGATGTGCGGCCCCAGCGTTGTACCAGTGCAGACTGTACTCAATAGAAAGGATCCTCCCAACAATCTGTGCGGATTGAAAGATGGCATCAAAAGTATCAGTGCGCTGCCACTCGCTTTGCATGAGATTATAAGACGCTGGCATAGGTGAAAGAGCAGAAATTCTCGAAGACATCGAGTGTTCAGCGAGGATCCCATTTACGTGATCTGCAATATCTCTGACTTGAGTATATTTCGTTGACGATACTGCAATTCTTTGGATGGTTGTTGAGTACCCCGGGATACCGTGGTAGGCGCTCTTTGCTTCATCCAAATGCCATCGCACTTCGGCCTTGGATTGCGCCTCAATGATCTTATCCTTCGCTCCTTTCTGAGCTGCTTCAATCGAACGAAGTAACTCGCTTTCGACATCGGACTGGCTCTTTCCTTCTACTTGAAGAAACTGAATATCCTTCAATGCCCAAGGGAAGTCGACCGGATCGAGTTGAATCGGGATTGCGTATATATCAGCGGCCAGCTTCTCTTTGATCTTTTCAAGTGCGAAACTAATCTCCTTTTGAGCATAACCCCTTTTGTCGACCGAGTGTTCGGAGACGAAAACCAGGATGATGTCTGAACGCTCAAGTGCGGTCGTTATTTCATAGTCCCAGTTTTGACCGCTGAGGATGCTTTTGCAGTCCATCCATGGGTCTAAGCTGTGGGCATCGAGAAGCTCATAGAATGGCAATACGCGGGATCGGTCCTCGCTAACATAACTTAAGAAGATCACTTGTAGTCTCTCGCTCAAACACTTTTCATGATAGAGGTCACAAGTAGGGCATGCAGTCAAATTATCCGGAACTCACGCCGGCCTCGCGCCGCTAAAACGTGACCGATGGTGGGGAAGTTTCCACGCACTATTGGAGGCTGGAAGGCACTAAGTTTGCAGTGACCAGCGAATGACGACAATGATGAGTCTCGACGAGATCTCTTGGTTGTCGGTTCAAGGTCCGGATTGGGCCTTCAGTGACGTTGCATTCTATCCGTGGGGAGATGATGCTGAGCTGCTTATGGAAGCGGCGATATGGCGGTATGGTGGATCAAAACGCATGAGCTTGATCATTTCGAGAAGGCGGTGAAAATTCAAGATATGATTAGCTCCGGCGCTTGAGCAACGGCAGCTTGGTCCCGCAGTGCGAACCTCGGGGTGTGGTGCGGCAAACTTCCGGAGTGAGCCCAACCTACCAGACTGAAGAATGGTGGTTAATGCGACCGCGACGATCAGTACAAGGTTTCTCTGTACCGCTGTTCAGAATAAGACTGTTCAGTAGAGGCAACTTCCATTTTGGAGTGGTCTCTGATCATTTCATAGAGCGGAGCGATGGGGCGGCTTTCCGACCAGGTCGTAGGTTTCCATAAGCCACCCCGCATAGGTGCTTTGCCGCAATGAGTGAAAACCTCGTCAGCAAAAACACGCAGGACCGTCTTAGGGCTTCTTCCGTTGATTTCGAACCTGTCGCAGAGTTCTGGGGCATCGCTTATTTCAGCTGTACCATTCACCCGAAGGGTCTCCGTAACTCCCGGAATCATGAACAAAAGTGCTACTTTGGGATGTGCTAAAATGTTCAAGAGACCATCAATCCGATTGTTGCCTGGGCGGTCAGGGATCAAAAGCGTCTTTTCGCTTTCTACTTCAACAAACCCAGCAGGATCACCTTTTGGCGACACGTCAAGATTTGTACCATCCGAGGTCGCAAGTACGAGGAAAGTCGCGTGTTCTATGAATTTTCTACAATGCTTATCGAATTGCGAAATAACCTTCGCCGCTGCATGTGGCGAAGCGCTGCCATAAATTTCTCTTAGTTTTTCAGGTGTCATAATTCAAACCTCCGATTGCTACCTGATAGCACTAAGGCCAAAGGCAGCAAAGTCCGCTTAGAAGACATCCATGAGAAGCGCAGCGAAGGGCGAAAAAGCCTCGCCCAGCTCCTTGCCGAAATGCGGGACGCCAAGGTTAACTTAACACTATGGCCAATACGGTTTCATGCCGCGCTGCTCGGGCCGAACTTGGAAAGTGTTAAATACCCTTTCACCGAGCCTCCGCATGCGACGAAGCGGTTGAATTTGACCCAAACCGACAGCCTGCGGCGATCCACTCGTGCCCGTTCGAAGCTGCCGCTGACGCAATTGCGAACTCGCGTTGCGGAGCGTAAAAGCACTCACCATCGCCGGGAGATATCAATGGACCAGTCGGAACAAGATCTCGATCAACTCGACGCGCTGCTGCGTGCGCTGCCCGTTGATAACATGCCGATGACGCTCAGCGAACTCGATGGCTACATAGTCGGTGTTCTTGCCTGCCCGGAGATGATCCCGCCTTCGGGGTGGCTGCCTCAGGTCTGGGGTGAGACTGGAGAGGCAGAATTCCCTGACGAAAAAGTCGCAGAGAAGACCATTAGTGCGGTGATGGCACATTATAATTCGGTCGTCGCGTCCATAACCAGCTCGTTTCGGGTCGAACCGATTTACGAGGTTGATCCCAATAGTGACGAAGTCATGTGGGAGCCTTGGGTCGATGGCTTCACACGCGCCATGCAGTTGCGACCGGAAGCTTGGAGCCAACTTCTCGATCAAGCCAACGAAGAGACGCGGGCGACGATGTTCTTTCTGATGGCGCTTCAAGATATCTACACCGGCCAAAGTAAGTTCACGGACGAGGAGATCGACGAGATCGACCTGGAGGCACCAGATCTGATCCCAAACTGCATCGCTACAATACTCCACCAGTCTCGCCCTGAGCTTTCACCTCGGGATTCAGAAATGGGTCCCGGTATGCCGTTCAAGGCAGGCCCCCGGCCACAGCGGAACGATCCATGCGCCTGTGGGTCGGGGCGCAGATACAAGAAATGCTGCGGCCGACACTGAGTTGGAACGTTTAGGCTTCTACTCAGCCCTAAACCGACCTTGGGGTATTGCGCAGCTGAAGTCAGGATTAAGCCCAAACTGACCGCGCGATAGGGTATTCGCAGTTGCAGCAGATGCTGGTTCGGCAAGAACGGTCCATACCAGACCTTCATGCAACTCGTGGCGAACGGCAGTAAAGAACCCGAGCCAACAAGCGCTCCACGATAAATGAAGCTCAGCGAAAAGCAATGAGCGGGCATTGCCAAATTGCAAAGTTTAGTAAATGTTCTGAGCAAGGGAACGGGTAGTTCAGAAGCACCACCGACCTGCTCTGCGGTTGTCCTCCTCTGAAACTTGATAGAGTCGATTATGCCCCACGAACTGCCCCCTGATCTTGGTGATGCCCTACAGTTTTCAACTGAGGATTTAGACGTTGAGTTTAAGCGTTCACTGCCTTTGCGCGAGAATATAGGCAAAGCGAAGCTTGCCAAGGAAATCTGCGCTTTGGCCAATCATGGTGGAGGGTGGATCGTATTGGGTCGCGAAGACGATGGATCTTACCCGGTTGCAATCCCAACAGAGATTATAGACGTCGATCAAGACCAAGTTAATCAAATCGCGGCTGCTTATTTGCAACCAGCACCGCACTGCACCGTCAGTAAACAGCAACCGGAGGGAGTAGGTTTTGCGGTGCCAGTCATCTGGGTGCCCCCATGCGGCACATCACCAGTTTGCGCAAAAAAGAATGGACCAAACGACGAACGCGGGCGCACGCAAGGCGTTACAAAGGGGATACACTACACCCGTAAGGCGGGCCCTGTTTCAGCGCCTATTGAGTCTCCAAACGAATGGCAGGACGTGATAAGGCGCTGTGTTCTAAGCGATAAAGCTTCATTGCTCGGCGCTTTGTCAACCATGATCGAACAACCCCGACCCACGCCTGAAACGGAGAAAGAAAGCGTTTTTGAAGCTGACTTCGAACATACCGTTAGAAGATGGAAGGAAGAGGCTCAGGAACAGCCATATGAAGTTGATCTCACGAATTGCTTTGTGGGTTATGGCTTTCACCTGGTTGATGCTGAACCAGTAACAATCGATAAGATCACTGAGTGTTTGCGCCAACGTCCGCATGATGCACGCGGCGGCCATGTCTTTTTCGAAAGCAACTACAATACTCCCTATCGTCCCTTTGTGATCGAGGTAGCGGGCCATGACGGGCTCGAGGTCCATGTAAATACAGTAGACTTCGATCATCGTGCGGTTTGGCGGCTTAGTGAGGGGTTAAGCGGAACGGAGGTTATCTCGTATTGGGAGGACACCGCCTGGATAAAGGATGCCGTTGAGCACAGGTCCTCACTTACCTGGGAACGAGGCCAGCATATATGGATAGCTCAACAGATTTCCTACGCTAATAGTTTCCTCGCAATGGTGAATCACATTGCTGACTACTTTCATTTCACCGGTGACGTCCGGATCCGTGTTTTGTTTAGTGGATTGAGTGGGCGAAACCTCAGATCCACCAACATTGGGGTCTACTACAGCATGGACTACCGGGCTCGCCAGAACACAAAGCAAGTCGACTTTGTCTTAAAAGCTTCAGATTTAGCTGCCGAAACTCGAAGCTCGGCCATCGCTTCGATCATTCAGCCAATGAACAAACTCACTCAAGGACCCGCAGTTAACGCTGAGAGCGTCGTTCGCAGCCTTAGGGCTAATTAAGAATAGAACTGTCTACAATAGGTCGGGTGCCCGCCCCGCAAAGCTGGCCGGCCGCATAGCGAAGGTCAGGAATTTCCTCGTAGCTGACCCTCATGCCTCACGCAGCGAATGACCGCATTCCGCCCTTCCTGTCGGGGGGGGGGGAAGACAATCGCTCACGGCCCAAAGCTGCCTTTCGGAGTCTATCTATTGTAGCGGCACTGCACTCGCCAAAGCTGACCTTGGACCCAGTGCCATTGCTGCTAAACGACGGCGATGTTCGCAATATTTTCCGCGCCTATCAATCGGCATTTTTTTTCGTGGGAGGCTGCGTCTTGCCGGTAAATTAGCGCAAGTATCGTCTCACGAGCCCTCGGATCGCCGAAAGCGTGAGTATCTGTGCTTAGTTACCGGCTTTCTGTGGCTTCTGAGTTGGTTCGGCGGCGTTCTCACTTTCGGTTTCGGTATCAGAACCAGCAGATTCGCCTTCGGTGTTCTGGTTTTCCGCCTCCGCCGACGATGACGTGTCAGACGCGTTGCCCTCGATCAAGGACGTATCACCCGATGCGCCATCGGTCGCTGTGTCAGTCTTCTGATCGCTGCTCGATGTCGGGCTCTGCATCTCATCTTTCGATGATGTGCCGGAGGATCCGGCATTCTGACTACCCGCTTCTGACAGGTCTTCGGGCGGGAGGCCGCCAGATTCCTGCAACGAATCCACCAAGTCGGCGCTGTCGTTAATGTCGCTGTCGATCTCGGTTACGCCCTCACCTTCGGCGTCGGACGACATGTCGCCTCGTTCATTCTCTTCGGCGGGCTGCCCGGAGGAGTTAGAATTTGAAGTTTCCGCTTGGGAAGCGACCGGATCATCGCCGTTGCCAGTATTTTCCTGCGTGCCTTGCATCTCGCGCGTGGCGGTTGATTCGGCCTCCGAATGACTGTCTTCCGACCCGTTGCTGTTGTTGCCGCCCGCAGAAGACCCCTGACCGTTTTCCGCGGCTGAGATCCGCTCCTCAATCTCCAACAGCTTGTTGGAGCGTTCTTCTACATTGCTGGTAAGGTCCGTTACAATTTTCTGGATTTCGTTTCGCTGCTCTTGGGCGTCAGCGACATCGGTTTCCAGGGCGGTCTTCCGCTCGGTCATGCTGGCGAAACTATGCTCAAGCTCCGCTTGCCGGGCCTGCATGTCGTTCAGGCTGCTTTCCAGGGTTGCGACCTCGTCTCTCAAATTCGTTTCCTGCGCCGTCAGAGACTGGAGCTCGCTTTCGCCGGTGGAGACTTCTTCGGCGAGCCGCGCGTTGTCCTCACTAAGTGTTGCGAGGCTTTCCTGAACTTCGGCCTCACGCGCCCGAGCTTCTTCGACCCGGGTATTTATGTCGGTCAACTCCTGCGTCTGGGAGTCAATTTGACTTTGGATGTCTGCCTTGCGGGTTTCAAAGCTGGTCATTTCTTCACGCATCGACGAGATCTGCTGCTCCAGCTCATTGTTTTGCTGCTGCTTCTGCGCCACCGTTTCGTCAATGGAGGTCTGCTGTACGATCAATTCGTCAAGCTTCGGCTGCAAGGTGTCGATGTCCGACTGGATGCCGTCGCGCTGCTCCTGCAGGGACTGGGTCTCCGTTTCCAGCGATGCGAGCTCCGCCTGCAATTCCTCGACGCTTCCGGCTGCTTCCTGCTGCGTGCTGATAGCGCTTTGCAAGCGCGAGATAGTGCGGTCGGTCTGCTTCTGAAGTTCTGCAGTGTCGGTGAATGCATATATGGCAGCCCCCCACCCAACGACTGCCGCCGCCGCGATCCCGATTGTCTTTACATCCCAAGTTGAGCTTTTGTTCTCCGCCATGAGAAACTCCCCCTCCGGCCGAGCCGATCTCTGAAAAACTGTATAGGGCTGGAACGCGTCAGGCGGGTGGAAGTTCCGAACCCCGGGGTGCGCCGGTCCCAGCCTCACGGGGGGGCATCGTCGGGGACTGGCATGAAACGCGTGCCCCCTGTCGATCACTCTGAAGCATTACGCGTGGCGGGAGGCTGCGCTCAATCTTTCGCAGAGTGAGTTCATGAATGTGCTGACGGGCTGCATGGTGGCTTTGTAGACCCAAGGCACAAGTTCGCTGCGCAGATCGTCACTGATGAGCATCGGCTCGAACCAGTCCTTCGCCGCGCCTGCACCCGAAAAATGTCGCGTCGCAACCCCGAGAGTCTGCTTTCTTCAGGTGGATCATTTTTGCTTGCGGCGCAGCGAAAGTCCGGTTTCCGCCCTCTATGACAGTGGTAACTTCCGGCCCAGACCAGACCTTCGTCAGGGAGGTTTTCGCTGCGTCGCAACTTACCCGAAGGTGCCATTCATGCCGGTGCTGTTGACCCGACCAGGATTGCCTCTCATGGCTCGTCAAGACATGGCGTGAACATCCTCAGCAGCGAAGTCGATGAGGGTTCGTATCTTTCGAGGTAAGGTCCGACCTTCGAGATAAACGACGGTAACCGGTCCCCCATCCATGTCGAAATCCTCGAGCAATGGAACGAGGCGGCCAGTGTCCAGCATGTCGGCGGTCGCGAACCGCGGCGCATAGGCGATCCCCATGCCGGCCGAGGCCAACTCGATTGCCGCCCGGGCCGAGTTGACATGGAACCGGCCCCGCACTTGGGCGACGATCGCGGTGCCGTCTTTGCTAAACGTCCACCGATGCGGTTGGCGCCGGTTGGTATCGACAATGCAGGCGTGCTGAGAGAGATCATCCGGTGTTCTCGGTGCCCCGTGCTCATTCACGTAGTCTGGATGCGCAACCAGTGAGCTGTGAAACGTGCCGAGCTTGCGCGTCTTGAGTGACAGCGTCTCCGACACACCCATCCGGAACGCCAGATCGATGCCGTCGGCGGCCAAGTCGACGTAGCGATCGTCCAACCTGAGGTCGAAAGTCAGATCCGGGTGCGCTTCGGCGAACCGGGCCAACATGCCGGCCACGTAGACTTCGCCGAAGGTCACAGGCGCCGAGACCCGGATGATCCCGCTCAGGCCGCGCGACCCCTCTGACACAGACCCCAGCAGAGCATCGAGCTCATCGAGGACGGCTGGCGCCCGCGCGAGGAGATCCTCGCCGGCTGGCGTCAGCCCCACCTTCCGGGTCGTTCTCTGGAGCAGCCGCGCGCCGAGGCGCGCCTCCAGTTCGGCCACGTATTTCGAGGTCAGGCGGTTCGAGACCCCCAGTTGCTCGGCCCCTGCGGTGAAGGAGCCGGTCCGTGCGGTGGCCACGAAAGCCTTGAGTTCGTCGACAATATCCATGAGCGCCCTTTTGAGAATAAGTTCGCGATAGTCATTCCATAACATCGTCATTTTATGGAATATGGGAAAGCCTTACTTTCGCTTTAGTGATCAACAGGCCGCCGCAGGGCGGCAAAGCGAAGGAGAATGCCATGCGTATCGCAGTTATCGGCAACGGAAATGTCGGCTCAGGGCTCTCGCGGATTCTGGGCGAGGCCGGCCACGAGGTGACAACCATCGGCCGCAACGACGATCTCTCTACCGCCGTCGCCAAGGCGGAGGTGGTAGTCGTCGCCACGCCCTACGGGGCCATCGCGGATCTTGCCGGCAAGGCCGACTTCAGCGGCAAGACCGTCATCGACGTCTCGAACCCGGTGACCGAGGACTTCTCCGGCCTTCAAGTCGGGCACAAGACCTCGGCGGCCGAAGAGATCGCCTCCAGGCTGTCCGGCGCGACGGTGGTGAAGGCGTTCAACACGGTCTTCGCCCAGCACTACGGCACGGGCCTCAAGGTCAATGGCCAGCCCATCCAGACCTTCGTCGCTGGCGATGACGAGGCCGCGCGCGAGACGGTCAAGGCGCTGGCCGCCGAGATCGGCCTCGAGCCGGTCGATGCCGGCCCGCTCGCCAACGCCCGCTACCTCGAGCCCATCGGCTTCCTCAACATCCAGTTCGGCTACGTCTTCGGTCACGGCACCGGGATCGCGCCGCGCTGGCAGTTTTCCTGACATCCCCAACCCCACGGAGCATCTGACATGACCACGCAGACCCATACCGACTACGCCGCCGCCGCCCTTCGCATCTCGACCGGCGTCCTGTTCCTCGCCCATGGCTGGATGAAGGTGAGCGCCTTTACCATCCCCGGCACCGTCGCCTTCTTCGAAGGCCTCGGCCTGCCCGGCGTGCTCGCCTACTTCACGATCTTCGCAGAGCTGGCGGGCGGTATCGCCCTGATCCTCGGTCTCGGCACACGCCTCGTCTCGATCGCGCTGATCCCCGTCCTCCTGGGCGCGACATGGGCGCATTCCGGTTTCGGCTGGAGCTTCTCGAACGAAGGCGGCGGCTGGGAATACCCGCTGTTCTGGGCGGTCGTGCAAGGCGTCGTCGCCGTCCTGGGACGCGGAGCCTTCGCGCTGCGCGTGCCGCAGCTCGACCAACGCCTCGGCCAGTTCGCCTGACCTCCCTTGCTGGCCGCGGGTCATCTCCCGCGGCCGCACTCTTTCACAAGGAGACCTGCAATGACCACCGTCGACCACTTCTTCGACATGACGACCGCGCCGATGCGTATCGGGGCGGTCCGGCTCAAGGTGCGGGACCTCGATGCGGTCTCCACTTTCTACCAGATGGCGCTGGGGCTCAGCCCGGTCGCGACCAGCGAGCATCGCGTCACCCTCGGCACCGGCGACACGCCGTTTCTGGAGCTTCAGGGCGACCCAGGCCTTTCCCCACTCGACCCGCGGCAGGCCGGGCTCTTTCATACCGCCTTCCTGATGCCGACCCGATCCGACCTGGCCCGCTGGGTCGCTCACATCGCCGAGGCGGGTGTGCCGCTTCACGGTGCCTCGGATCATATCGTCAGCGAGGCGCTCTATCTCGCCGATCCCGAGGGCAACGGCATCGAGGTCTATACGGACCGCCCGGTCTCGGCCTGGCACGGCGAGGGCGGCGAGATCCGGATGAGCACCGACCCGCTGGATCTCCAGGGTCTGCTGCAAAGCGCCGCAGGCACCGAATGGTCGGGTTTCCCCGAGAACGGCAGCATCGGCCATGTCCACCTTCAGGTGGGCGACACGGGCGAAGCCGACCGCTTCTACCGCGACGTGCTCGGCCTCGATATCGCGGCGCGCTATCCTGGGGCCAGCTTCTACGGCAGCGGCGGCTACCACCACCAGCTTGCCGGCAATATCTGGAACAGCCGCCGGGCCAGCAAACGCCCCGAGGGTATGGCAGGTCTCGATGCCATCGAGATTGTTGTCCGTGATGCGGCGGACATTGCCTCCATCGCTGGCCGGGTTGAAAGCGCCGGGCTTGAAAGCATCAAGAATGCCAACGGCCTGACCGTTCGCGATCCCTGGGGCACCGCAATCACGCTCAAGAATTAAGGAGACGATCATGCTTCGAGACGGGAAATGGGTTGCCGACTGGCAGCCGGTCCAGGCCAAGGACGACAAGGGTGGCTTCGTCCGCCAGACCTCCAGCTTCCGCCACTGGGTGACGCCTGACGGGAGCGCCGGGCCGACCGGCGAGGGCGGCTTCAAGGCCGAGGCGGGCCGCTACCACCTCTATGTCGCGCTGATCTGCCCCTGGGCGTCGCGGACGCTGATCGCCCGAAAGCTGAAGGGGTTGGAGGACGTGATCTCGGTCTCGGTCGTCGAACCGGATCTCTCCGACCAGGGCTGGCACTTCGGCGATCCGACCGAGGCCGAGGGCGCGTCCTACATGCACGAAATCTACACCCGGGCCGACCCGACGATCTCGGGCCGGGCCACGGTGCCGGTGCTCTGGGACAAGAAGCGCGGGACCATCGTGAACAACGAGTCCGCCGACATTCTGCGGATGCTGAACTCCGGTTTCGGAGATCTGGCCGACCATAGCATCGATCTCTATCCGGCGGACCTCCGCGAGGACATCGAGGCGCTCAACGACCGCATCTATTCGAGCTTGAACAATGGCGTTTACCGCGCGGGCTTCGCCACCACGCAGGTCGCCTACGAGGAAGCATTCTGCGAGGTTTTCGCAATGCTCGATGAACTCGAGGAGCGCCTCGGCGACGGTCGCGGGTTCCTTTTGGGAGGTCGCTTCACCGAGGCCGATGTGCGACTCTTCGTGACGCTGGTGCGCTTCGACGTGGCTTATCACGGCCTCTTCAAGTGTAACCTGCGCCGCATCGCGGACTACCCTGCCCTAAGCCGCTACCAGGCCCGTATCCTCGCTATCCCCGGGGTGCGCGATACGGTCAGCATTGACCACATCAAGCGCGGCTACTACTCGATCAAGGCGCTGAACCCCACCGGCATCGTGCCTGTCGGGCCGGAATGTTCCCTGGGCTGAGGGCCTCGGTCGGCCATCCGGATCAGGCCCCCTGGCGCGCGCGGGGGGGCGCCAGCTCCGCCGCGCCGGACATTGATCACTCGAATCGCGAAGGCCGCAATGAGACCGGCGACGGCAATCCAGGAATGTCCGCTATTAGATCACCGACGTCGCCGTATCGCACTTGCAGCAAAGGTCAGCTCTCCGCCCTCCTTACCAGATGCTGCGTAGGCGGGCGAAGCCAAGGATCATGTACTCGCAGCAAGCGGCGGAAAGCCCTACCCGCCAGACCTTACAGAAAGCGGAACTTCAGGGTTCAGTTAACAGTATTGGCAATACGGTTTCACGCCGCGCTGCTCTGGGCGAACTTAGAAAGTGTTAAGCCCCCTTTAACCGAGCCTTCACATGCGACGAAGCGGTTGAGTTTGAGCCAAACCGACAGCCATTGATCATGGAGGCTTCTCTCTTGCGATGAAGAAACACCTGTAGCGACCGGCTCAATGCCGACATGCAGACCGCCTGCGGTGATCCACTCGTGCCCGTTGGGAGCTGCCATTGACGCAATTGCGGACTCGCGTTGCGGAGCGTAAAAGCCCTCATCATCGCCGGGAGATATCAATGGATCAGTCGGATCAAGATCTCGATCAACTTGACGCGCTGCTGCGTGCGCTGCCCGTTGATAACATGCCGATGACGCTCAGCGAACTCGATGGCTACATAGTCGGTGTTCTTGCCTGCCCGGAGATGATCCCGCCTTCGGAGTGGCTGCCTCAGGTCTGGGGTGAGACTGGAGAGGCAGAATTCCCTGACGAGAACGTCGCCGAGGAGACCATTAGTGCGGTGATGGCGCATTATAATTCGGTCGTCGCGTCCATAACTGGCTCGCTTTGGGTCGAACCGATCTATGAGGTTGATCCCAATAGTGACGAAGTCATGTGGGAGCCTTGGGTCGATGGCTTCACGCGCGCCATGCGGTTACGACCGGAAGCTTGGAGCCAACTTCTCGATCAAGCCGACGAAGAGACGCGGGCGACGATGATCTTCCTGATGGCGCTTCAAGATATCTACACCGGCCAAAGTAAGTTCACGGATGAGGAGATCGACGAGATCGACCTGGAGGCACCAGATCTGATCCCAAACTGCGTCGCTACAATACTCCATCAGTCTCGCCCTGAGCTTTCACCTCGGGTTTCCGAAATGGGGCCCGGTATGCCGTTCAAGGCAGGCCCCCGGCCACAGCGGAACGATCCATGCGCCTGTAGGTCGGGGCGCAAATACAAGAAATGCTGTGGCCGACAATGAGTTGGAACGCTTAAGCCTCTACCAGCCCTAAGCCGACCTTGGGGTATTGCGCAGCTAAGGTCTGGATTGAGCCCAAAGTGAACGGCATCTTGCCATTTGCCTACAGATGGTGACAGCGTCCGTAACAGACAGGTAGGGAACACACCGGATGACGGATTTGACAGATTGGGTCCCGCGCCCACGACCTAAGCGCGTTACGCTCGAAGGACAATATGTGCGGCTCGAACCTCTTGTGTCCGCCCACGCTGACACACTGTTCATGGCAGCATCCGCCCCGGGGGTGGAAGTTCGATTTCGCTGGCTCTCCGAAGGGCCACCGAGCCGCATAGAGTTCGATAACTGGCTGGAAGAGGCATCCGCGTCGATCGATCCCATGTTTTTCGCCGTGATTGACAAGGCCAGTGGCCGCGCCGAGGGGCGTCAGGCCTTGATGCGCATAGACACGACCAATGGCGTGGTGGAGATTGGCAATATCATGTGGGGTGCAGCATTGCAGCGGACCCGAATGGCGACCGAGGCCCTCTACCTTTTTGCAGATCGCGTATTCGGCCTCGGATATCGCCGGTTCGAATGGAAATGCAATGATTTGAATGATCCATCGAAACGCGCGGCCAAGCGGTTTGGCTTCCGCCCCGAGGGCGTGTTCCGACAGCACATGATCGTGAAAAACGCCAATCGCGACACGGCCTGGTTCGCGATGACGGACGGTGACTGGCAGCGCATGAAGCCTATCTATGAGGATTGGCTGGCGCCCGAAAATTTCGATGATCACGGGCAGCAGCACAAGCCCCTGCGAGTCTGACTTGCGGGGTGCGTTTTCGATCAGAGCCAAAGTCCGCTTTGTCCGCATAGCCGACCTTCCTACACCGCGCATCGAAGGGCGAAAAAGCCTCGCGCAGCTCTTGGGCTGAAATGCGGAACGCCGAGGGCAAGTTAACAGTATTACTAATAGTGTTAAGCTCAGCGCATGCCAAACCCGTGACGTGGCAGGATAGGGAGGTGAAAACTGCTTCGCCGTTTAACAGATTTCGCGTAAAATGTTAAATATGAGTGAAATGCGCCTCCATGACACCGCCGGAAACCGGCTCTACCTCAACGCCGAAGAGCGTGCCGCCTTCTTGGCTATGGCGCGGCGAAAGCCTGCCCGAGACCGCACACTTTGCGAGACCCTTCTCTTTACAGGCTGTCGTCCATCAGAACTGCTCGAGATCACCCCGGCCCGTGTGGACCTGTCGGGTGGGACGATCACCATCCGCAGCTTGAAGAAGCGCAGGGACGCATCTGGCAGATCGAAGATCGCCTACAGATCCGTCCCGGTGCCCCCGGATTATCTGGACACCCTCAACACCGCCCATGGCATTAGGGAAGCTCAGAAAACGCGCAAGCAGTCGGCGACACCGATCTGGCCGCTCAGCCGCGTTCGCGTCTGGCAGATTGTCAAAGGCATTATGATCGAGGCTGGGATACCGGACGCGCCACACCGCAGTCCAAAGGGCTTGCGCCATGGGTTCGGGATAAATGCCACGGTGAACGGCATTCCGCTGCACATGCTGCAGAAGTGGATGGGCCATGCGCAGCTCTCGACAACGGCGATCTATGCTGATGCTGTAGGTAAGGAAGAGCAAGACATCGCAGCCCGGATGTGGGGGTAACGGCATGGTCCTGACGCGGATCGACAGCTCAAGGAACGTACGTCGATTCTACCGAATGGAGATCGTGCCCGGCCTCTTTGGAGACTGGGGGCTTGTTCGCGAGTGGGGTCGGATAGGTCGCGACGGTCAAGTCCGAACGGACTGGTTTGCCAGTGAAACAGACGCCAAAGATGCTTGTTTTAAGTTGCACATGGCGAAGGCAAAGCGCGGCTACGAGTAGAGGGTTGGAAACCTGCCAAAACCGAGGAGGTTTCGTCTTGGGGTTCTGGCGCTGCTAAGTCTTTGATCTCGCGTGGAGCAGGGCAGGGGGACAATATGGATCGTTTTAGGCACACAGGTTGTGGCAAGGGGCTTCTGTCCGGTAGCGGTCGTTCGTGACCGTGCAGCGAAATCCCGGTTCGAGCCCAAAGTTCCGGACTCGCTGCGCAGTGGCGAATGTCGGTTTCCGGTTCGCACGTCAGCTTTTCCGCCAGATCACTC
>NZ_JBIFFU010000033.1:0-28795 GCF_043557315.1 Sulfitobacter sp. 1A12779 | reverse complement strand
TCTCATAAGCAGATTTTGACAACTGCACTATGGCGCATTGCGACGCCGGTTGACGCAGGAGCCATCCACCCCATCAGATTTCCGCCCTCTATCCCCAAGTTCTTACATCCGCAGAGAAAACTGAGCGCCTGCAGCGAACGGCAGAAAGGGTCCACTTAACTATTCCAACCGGAGTATCGCCGATGCGTAGGTGAGCAAAACCGCACAGGCCGCGCCGGCGCAGAAAAATGTTGCGCGCATCGCGATTTCCCGGCCGAGTTCCTGCTCAAAGCCTCAGACGAGCCTCCCCCAGCCATTGCCCTCGACGGCATGGAGCCCCATCCGGTGAGGCGATCAATTTTGGAAACTGAGCTCAAACCTTTGAGCGCCCAACTCTGCTACTAAAGCGCTAAAAACCTCGGAAATGGCCTGTAAGCCACTGAATCAAAACGAGAAAAGGAATGCCCTACCAATCCATCATCGGCGCCACGCTCAGGCGCGCGGCGCGGTAAACCTCGGCGTGGGTGAGTTTTTGGTCGGGCATGCGGCGGGCTCCGTCTTTGGGTCACGGCCTTCTGCATGGCTTTGCGGGGGGTGGCGCAAGCTGTTCTTATGCCGCAGCCGCCCCCGCGCGGGATGTCGCGAAGGGCGGCTGGCCGCGTCACACCGCCGTCGCCGTTTCCGTCTGTGCCAGAAGGCCCAAACGCGTGAAAACCCGTTCAAGGTCGCGGTCGCCGAAGGGTTTCTGCACCACGGCGCAGCGGCCCAGCGCTTCGGCGGCGGGGACTTCTGCTTGGCCAGTGGCAAAGATGATCGGCATATCGGGATGCGTTGCCCGGACCCGGGTCGCCACCTCTTCGCCTGAGATATCCGGCAGGCCCACGTCGATCAGCAACACGTCGTACGCGCCAGCTTGCAGCCTGTCCAAGGTTTCCTGCCCCGAGGCGGTTTCCGTGACTTCGGTGCCAAGCCCGCTGAGGATATCCGCCAGATCGAGCCGGATCAGCGCGTCGTCTTCGCAGAGCAGCACATGACGGGGCCGGTCGGGCAGCTCCTGCGCCGGGGTCTCGGTCTTGGTCGAGGTGACCGGAGCCGAAGACAGCGCATCGCGCACCTTGATCGCCAAAGCGTCTTTGGTGAAGGGTTTGGCTAGGAACTGCACCCCGGCATCGACCCGGCCATCACGTACGATCGCATCGCGCGAATAGCCCGAGATGAACAGGATTGGCAGATCGGGCCGCTCGGCCTGAAGGGTTTCGGCCATCTCGCGGCTGCTGAACTCGCCGGGCATGACGACATCCGATATCACAAGGTCGAAGTCCGGTGCTTGCCGCGCTGATCTGAGCGCCGCGGTGGGGTCTTCTGCGGTGCGCACGCTATAGCCCAAGTCTGTCAGCAAAGCGGCGGTGGCGTCGCGCACCTCGGCGTCGTCTTCGACCAGCAGCACGGTCTCACTCCCGCCCGCGATCTCGGATGGGTCGTGCCACTGCAATGGCTCCGCCGCCGTCTCGGCCCGCGGCAGCAGCAACGTCACCGTCGTGCCCGCGCCGGGGCGGCTGGCGATGGTCACCCGCCCGCCCGATTGCCGCGCGAAGCCATAGACGGTGGACAGGCCCAGCCCGGTGCCCTTGCCCACGGGTTTGGTGGTAAAGAAAGGGTCGAAGACCTTGGCCAGCGTCTCGGCCGGGATGCCGGGCCCGTGGTCGATGATTTTGACCTCGACGTAGTCGCCCGCCACCATGTCAGGCTCACCAAAAAGCTCGTCGGGGCCGACGTGCCGGTTTTCGACAGCGATCCTCAGCTTGCCGCGCCCCTCCATCGCGTCGCGCGAATTGATCACGAGGTTCAGCACCGCGTTCTGGGTGCTGGCGGCATCGGCATAGGCGGGCCAGAGAGCCTCGGGCGTGTCGATCTCGACCTCCATCCCCTCGCCCAAGGCGCTGCGCATGATGTCGTCGATATCCCGCAGCAGATCGCGCAGGTCGATCGAGCGGGGTTGCAACGGCTGGCGGCGGCTGAAGGCGAGCAGTTGCGAAGAGAGCGAGGCACCGCGCTCCACTGCGCGCATCGCCGCATCGATCCGCACCCGCGCAGGCGAATCCGCGGCGATCTCGCGCGCGGCCATGGTCAGGCTGCCGGTCATCACCTGCAACAGATTGTTGAAGTCATGGGCGATGCCCCCGGCAAGATTGCCCACCGCCTCGACCCGCTGGCTCTGCGCCAATCGGTCATGCAGTTCTTCCAGCTCGCGGTTGCGTTTCTCGACACGCTCTTCCAACGTCGTGTTCAGATCGGCCAATTGGCGCGACAGTTCTTTTTGCTCGTGAATGTCGGAATTCGTGCCAACCCACCGCATCAAAGCGCCTTGGTCGTCCCGGATCGGCGCGGCGCGCACCAGATGCCAACAATAGGCCCCGTCGGCCCGCCTCATGCGAAATTCGGTCGCGTAGACCGTTCCGGTCTCAGCCGCATGGGCCCAAGCCGCAATCGCCTCTGGGCGGTCATCGGGGTGAATGATCCTCGGCCAAGCGTCGCCCACCAAACTGCCCGGTTCCGCGCCCGAAAAAGCATAGACCTGATCGCTGATCCAATCGAGTTGCCCATCGGCGGTGGCGGTCCAGACATGGACCGGCATGGTATGGGCCATGGTGCGGAACCGCTCCTCGGCCTCGCGCAGCCGGGTTTCGGCAAGCTTATGGGCGGTCACGTCATTGCCTTGGATCATGATGCCGATGGTCTCGCCCCGCACATTGTCGAGCGGTTGGAAAACGAAATCGACGACGACACGCTCCTCCGGGCCATCGTCGCTGCGTTGCAGCCACGCCTCGGCCCCATGCTGGCTAAGGGCCTTGCCGGTCCGATAGACTTCGTCCAGCATTTCGAAAAAGCCTTGGCCTGCGATTTCGGGCAAGGCTTCGCGGATGGGTTTGCCAATTAGCTCGCGTTGGCCGACCAATTGCATATAGGCGGCGTTGACCGTCCGGAAGACGTGGTTCGGCCCCATAAGGGTGACCATGAAGTTCGGCGCCTGTTCGAAGATCATCTTGAAAAGGCTGATGCCGGTATCAAGCTCGAGGTTCTGCTGCGTCACCTCATGTGCACGGCGCATCACGGCGGCATGGGCAGAGCCCGCTCGCTCTTCGCCGGGGGTTTCTGCGATATAGGCTTCGGTCACATCCTGCGTGTGTTGCAGAAGGAATTCCACCTCCCCTTCCGGGCTCAAGATCGGCGTATGGGTCGCACTCCAATAGCGGTCTTCGGTTTTGCCATCGGCGGTGTCGATCGGATAGGGAATGACCGGCAGGTGATCGGTGGTGCCGTCGCGAAACACCCGCTCGAAAGACGCGCGCAACATCCGCCCCGACTCGCTTTCGGGGTCCGAGGGGAACTCTTGGAACAGGACTTTCCCGATAAGCCGTTCCAACTGGCGGTCCGTGACCTGCAGATAGGCGTCATTGGCCCAGACCACCCGAAGCTCACTGTCCAACAATACAAAAGGCGACGGCGCAGCTTGGAGGATTCTTTCAAAGTGGTGGTTCATCTTGGGGGTCTTCTATCCAATGGAAAGTGCTGATCGACAGGCCGAAGGGCGCGAGGACGCCCGCAGCTGACAAGCGGTGCCCGCCACGCGGGGGCGGATTTCGAATGCGGGTCTACATGGTATCCTATCTCGGAACTGTCGGGTTTGGGCAATGGCCCCGCTGCGTGTTAAACGCGTTTCGGGCATAGTTGGCGCGCAATCTGCCGAGTGCCAGAAATTCGCGCATATTTTGCATGGCCTTGCACTCCGCGCTGAGTTTGCCATGAATGGGGTGGCAGCGATGGGCCGCCCCGGCTGGCCGCGCAGCCGATCGACCATTGCCCTTTGCCTATTTCACCCCCGCCCTTTGCCAAAGCCATTCAGGACCCCCGCATGACATTCCGTTTCATCCACGCGTCCGACCTGCACATCGGGCGCAAGTTCGCGAATATTCCGCAAGCGCCCGACGGTAATATCCGGGGGCGTCTGATGGAAGCGCGGCATGGCGCCATTGCCAAACTGGCCCAGGCCGCGCGGGATCACGGCGCGGCGCATGTGCTCTTGGCGGGCGATACATTCGACACCGCCACGCCCTCGGCCAGCGTGCTGCGGCAGGCGCTCACCGCCATGGGCGAGGCGGCGGAGGTGACGTGGTGGCTCCTGCCCGGCAACCACGACAACCTGCGCG
The DNA here is from genome assembly GCF_043557315.1 of Sulfitobacter sp. 1A12779. Classification (NCBI taxonomy): domain Bacteria; kingdom Pseudomonadati; phylum Pseudomonadota; class Alphaproteobacteria; order Rhodobacterales; family Roseobacteraceae; genus Sulfitobacter; species Sulfitobacter sp. 1A12779. Next base: position 24,608 of record NZ_JBIFFU010000033.1, on the reverse strand, counting down.
ATGCCGAACCCCTATGGGAGGCAATCGCCCGCGATGCGCCGCCCAATCTGCGTGCCCTTACCGAAGCCGCCCCGATCGAAATGGCCGAGGGTGTCAGCCTGCTGCCCTGCCCCGTCGCCTTTCGCGCGGGCGCCAGTGACCCAAGCGCCCCGCTGGACCGCATGCACAGCCCCGACGGCCATCTGCGCATCGGCCTTGCCCATGGCGGGGTGACCGATTTTACTGACAGCGGAGAGGCCATCGCGCCGGACCGGGACCAGCGCGCGCGGCTCGACTACCTCGCCCTTGGCGACTGGCACGGTCGGATGGCCGTCTCTGACCGGGTGCACTACTGCGGCACGCCCGAGCAGGATCGGTTCAAACACGGGCGCCGTGGCGTCTGCCTTGCGGTCGAACTCGCAGGCCCCGGCGCACGGCCCAAGATCGAAGAGGTCGAGACCGGCAGTTTCCTGTGGTCGGAGGCCGAGGTCACGCTGCACCCCCGGCAAGATGTCGCGGCGGCTTTGCAGGCGCTCTTGCCCGAGGCAGGGCGCAGGGACCACCTCCTGCGCGTCAAGGCGGGAGGCTGGGCCAGCCTTCCCGATCGCGCGGCTCTTGCCCACGCGGCCCAAGCCTGCGCCCCCGATTTTGCCCATTTCGAATTGCTGACCGAGGGGCTGGGCACGCAGTATGAGGCCGCGGACCTTGATGAGATCGACCGCGGCGGCGCGCTGCGCATGGCGGCGGAAACCTTGGTGAGCGAGGCGCGGTCCGAGACCCTTCCTCAATCCGACCGTGACGTGGCCGCCGATGCGCTGGCCCGGCTTCATGCCTATGTGCAGGGGGCAAAAACATGAAAATCCGCGCCATCACCCTCAACAACGTCCGCCGTTTCACCGACCCCGCGCAGGTCACCGGGATCGGCGATGGGATCAACGTCCTGAGCGAGCCGAACGAGCACGGCAAATCCACCCTCTTCGATGCGATACAGGCGCTGTTTTTCAAACCCTTCGGTTCGCGCGACAAAGAGGTATCGGCCCTGCGCCCCCATGCAGGCGGCGCGCCCGAGGTGACCATCGAGGTCGAGACCGAGGCGGGCCGTTTTGCCCTGCACAAACGCTGGTTTCAAAAGCCCCTGGCCACCGTGCACCGCGAGGGCAAGCTGATCGCGCAGGCGGATGAGGCCGAAGCATGGATCGCGCAGCTTTTGGGCGGCGATGCGGGCGGCCCCTCGGGGCTGATCTGGGTGCGGCAGGGGATGACCGCGCTGACCGGCGGCACGACCAAGGAAGAGAAACTGGCGCTAGAGGCCCGGCGCGATCTGATGACTTCGGTCGGGGCCGAGGTAGAGGCGATGACCGGGGGGCGGCGCATGGATCAGGCGCTGGCGCAATGCCGCGAGGAGCTTGCCCAATACGCCACCAGCACCGGACGGCCACGCACCGGTGGGCCGTGGAAAGAGGCGCAGGATCAGGTCGAGGCGCTGACGGCCACGCGCGATCAACTGGCCGCGACCGCACGCGCGTTGCAAGACGCTTTGGCCGAACGCCAGCGCGCGCGGCGCGCCTTGGCCGAGCTTGAAGCGCCCGAGGTGGTCGCCGAACGGCGCGAAAAACTGGAGGCCGCCCGCGCCGCCCATGCCGCCGCGACCCGCCACGCGGAAGAGATGGAAGCGTTGAGCCGGGCCGTGGAACTGGCCCGTCTCAACGCCGAAAGCGCCACTTCGCGTCTCGACAGCTACCGCGCCGGAGAGGCCGAGCAAAAGGCCGCTCGCCGCGCCGAGGCTGCAGCACGCGAAGCGGCGGAGGCGGCCCGCGCCGCCCTGTCAGACCGTCGCGCCACGTTGGAGGCCGCAGAGGCCGCCGCCGCCGATGCCCGAACAGCGCTCAAAATCGCCGAGGATGACCACCGCCACGCCCTCCGCGCCCGTGCCGCGCGCGATGGTGCTGACCGACGCCACGCGCTCGAAGCGCGCATCAAAGAGGCCGAAGACGCCCGCCGCCGGATGGAGACCGCAGCTGCCGCCGCCAAATCCGGCCCGGACGCCGCGGCGCTGCAACGGTTGGAAAGACTATCCGCCGAACTCTCTGCCAGCCGCGCCGCCCGCGACGCTGCGGCCCCGCAGGTGACGGTCCGCTACGCCCCCAATCAATCGGGCGCCATCCACGGCGATGACGGCCCATTGGCCGATGGCACCCCCCTGCCCCTGCCGCGCCGCACCACCCTGCGGATCGACGGAATCGGCGATTTGGAGGTCGAGCCGGGCGCGGGCGGCGGTGAAGACGGCTCGGTCGACGCCGCCGCGGCCCGGTTGCAAACCGCCCTTGACGAGATCGGCGCGGCTGATCTGGCGCAGGCCCGCGCCGCCGGCGCTGCGCGTGCGGAGGCCGCCGCGCGGGAGGGAGAGGCGAAAGCCGTGCTGGCCAGCCTCGCCCCCGATGGGATCGACGCGCTGCACCAAGCCCTCGCCGCCATTCCTGCGCCGGAAGAGGTCTCCGGCGCGCCGGATCTCGCGCAGGCCGAAGACGCGCTGCAAACCGCGCAGGCCGCACATGAGCGCTGCCGCATCGCGCGTGAGACTGCTGCCGAGGCGCTGGCCGATGCCAAGGCCGATGCGGCGGGCAAAGAAGCGCAGCTTGCCTCGCTCTGCGACCGGTTGCAGCGCGCCGAGGCGCAGCAGGCCAAGCTGGGGGATGTCACCGAAAAAGACCTCGCCGCCCAAACCGTCACCACCGCTGCCGCGCTGGAGGCCGCCCGCCTCGCCCATGCCGAAAAAGCCAAAGACGCGCCGGATGCGGCCAGCCTTCAAGCCGCGCTCACCCGCGCGGAATCGGTCGAGACGCAGGCCCGAGAAGAGATCGCCCGCCTGCACCCCCTGCTGGCCCGGCTGAGCGAACGCATCACCCGCGCCTCGGGCGACGCAGTGGAGGAACGGCTTGCCGAGACCGAAGACCAATTGCAAGCCGCCGAAGCGGCCCTTGCCCGGATCGCCCATGAGGTCGCGGTGCTGACCCGGCTGCAAGAGGCCTTGCAGGATGCAAGGAACGAGGCGCGAGAGCGTTATTTCACCCCCATCGTCAAGGAACTCAAACCGCTGCTGCAACTGCTTTGGCCCGATGCGGAACTGACATGGGGCGAGGAATCGCTCCTGCCCCATGCGTTGATCCGTGAGGGCCGGGAAGAGCCGATCGAGGTGCTTTCGGGCGGCACGCAGGAACAGGTGGCTCTGCTGGTGCGACTGGCCTTCGCGCGGATGCTCGCCCGGGCGGGGCGTATCGCGCCGGTGATCTTGGACGACGCGCTGGTCTTTACCGATGACGACCGGATCGAGCGGATGTTCGACGCGCTTCACCGGCAGGCGGGGGATATGCAGATCATCGTCCTGACCTGCCGCCAACGCGCCTTTCGCGCCCTTGGCGGGCAGGCTTTGCGGCTGCAAGCGGTGGCCCCCTAGCGCCGAATGAACTTTTCCCCCCGTTCCGCGTTAGCCTCCTGACGTATGCGCAGGGCATCTGGGGGGAAGACATTGAACGATATCGCCGCGATCAGACGGCTGCTGGAGGTGCTGGTTCTGATCGCCCTCTTCGTGACGGCCTATTTCGCCAAGGACTTGCTGCTGCCGATCCTGCTGGGCTTCCTCCTTGCGCTGACGCTCAGCCCGCTGATCCGCTCTTTCGAGAAATTCGGCATCTCCGCCCCATTGGGTGCCGTGCTGCTGATTGGCTGTGTCGGGCTGATCATCTTTGTGCTGGCTGGCCTGTCGGCGGGCACCGTGGCGACTTGGTCCGACGAAATTCCCACCATGGGCAGTGAGATACGGCGCAAGCTGCAGGGCTGGGCGCAGACGGTCGAGGATGTCCGCTCGGCCACCGAACAGGTCGAACAGATCGGCACCGAGAATGGCAGCGGGAAGCCCGATGAGGTGGTGGTCAAACAGCCCGGCTTGCTGGACAACGCCATGAACACCGGCGCGCGGATCGGGGGCACCGTGGCGGTCGCTTTGGTCTTGGCGCTGTTCCTGCTCGCCTCGGGCGATCTGTTCTACCTCAAGCTCGTGCAGTCCTTTCAGACCTTCACCGGCAAGAAACGCGCCTTGAAAGCGGTCTATGATGTGGAGCGCCGCGTCTCGCGCTACCTGCTGACCATCACCATCATCAACGCAGGCCTGGGCATTTCGGTCGGCCTCTACCTCTTCGCGCTTGGACTGCCCGTGCCTTACGTCTGGGGTTTGGCGGCGTTCTTGCTGAACTTTCTGCCCTATATCGGCGGGGTGATCGGCGCGGTGCTGGTGGGGGCCTATGCCATCGCGACCTTCGACAGTGTCGGCTATGCCATCCTCGCCCCGCTTGGCTATCAGATCCTCACCGGGATCGAGGGGCAATTCATCACCCCCTACCTCGTCGGGCGGCGGTTGGAGTTGAACACGGTGGCGGTGTTCCTCACCGTGGTCTTTTGGGGCTGGCTTTGGGGGATCGCGGGGGCGCTGGTGGCGGTGCCCTTCCTCGTGGTTTTCAAGGTGATCTGCGAGAACGTGACCGCGCTCAACATGATCGGGCATTTTCTGGATAAATCCGCCCCCGATGTGGCGGCAACCGCGGCGGATGAACCCGCCGCGGAAAAGCCCGGTGGCTAAGGCCGCTTATCCCGCGAGGGACGGCAGCCAAAGCACGATCTGCGGGAAGGCGACCAAGAGGCCGATGGTGACCGCGTCGGCGATGAAGAAGGGCATCACGCCGCGGAACACGTCCTGCACGCTAAGGTCTGGGCGCACGCCCGCGACGACAAAGCAGTTCAGGCCGATGGGCGGGGTGATCAGACAGAACTCCGCCATCTTCACCACCAGAATCCCGAACCAGATCGCGCACATCGGACCCGACATGCCAAAGGCGCTGTCGGCGGCCGAGACCATCTCGCCCCCATTGAGCGCCATGACCGCCGGATAGACCACCGGCAACGTCAGCAGCAGCATCCCGATGGCGTCCATGAACATCCCCAGCACGGCGTAGGCCAAGAGGATGCAGATCAGGATCAGCATCGGCGAGGTTTGGAGCGAGGAAATCCAATCGGCGAAAGCGCCCGGCAGATCGGCGAAGCCAAGGAAGCGCACATAGATCAGCACGCCCCAGATGATGGTAAAGATCATCACCGTCAGCTTCGCGGTCTCCAGCAGCGCGTCCTTCAACTCGGCCAGCCGCATGCCACGGAAGACGGCCATGCAGAAGACGATGAAGGCGCCCACGGCCCCGCCCTCGGTCGGGGTGCCCCAAGCGTCGCCGAAGGGGTTGTAGACGAAGAAGATGATGATCACGACCACGGCAACAATCGGCATCGCAGCGGGGAGCGAGGCAAAACGCTCGCCCCATGTAAAGCCGCGCACCGGCGGGCCGACGCTTTTCCAGATCATCGCGATGCCGATGATCAACACCGCATAGACCACCGCAGAGAAGGCACCGGGCACGAAGCCCGCCAGCAGCAGCTTGCCCACGTCCTGCTCCACGATAATGGCATAGATCACAAGGATCGCCGAGGGCGGGATCAATGAGGCCAGCGTGCCCCCTGCCGCCACGACACCGGCTGCGAATTGCTTGTTATAGCCGATCTTGAGCATTTCGGGGATGGCGATGCGGGCAAAGACCGCCGCCGTCGCGACCGACGCGCCAGACACCGCCGCAAAGCCTGCGGTGGCGAAAACGGTCGAGACCGCCAAACCGCCCGGCACCCAGGCGAACCAACGCTTCGCCGCCTCGAAGATCGCTTTCGTCAGGCCCGCGTAATAGGCCAAAAAGCCGATCAGAATGAAGGTCGGGATAAGCGAGAGCGTCTGGCTCGATACCTTAGAGTGCGGCACTTGGCCTGCGGTCTTGATCGCCACGGTCAGCGCCCAGCCAAGCTGGTCCCACTCCATGCCCTTCTTGGCCCAGAAAATCCAGATCAGGCCGACAAGCCCCGCCATGGCCGCGGCAAAGGCCACCCGCATGCCAAGCACCACCATGACGAGCATACCGCCCGAGACCCAAAGGCCGATTTCAATAGGATCCATCAGTCACGTCCATCCAGTTGTTCGGCCTCGGCCATTGCTTGTTCCGCCGCCGATTGCACCAGCGGCACGGCCACGGGGCGTTCCAGCCCCAGCACCAAGGCCCGGCCATAGCCCCAAATTTGCAGGCAAAGCCGCAGAGAGATCACGACGAAAGCCACCGGCACCACCAGTTTGCTGGGCCAGATCGGCAGACCGATGTCGATCGAACTGTCGCGGCTCCACATCGGGGCGTTCATGTCAAAGCTGCGGTCGAAATGCGCCCAAGCGCCCCATGTCAGCGCCAGCATCAGCAAAAGGATCAGCACCACCGACAGCAGTTCCGCCGCCCAAAGCGCGCGGCCCTTCAGCTGGCCGATCAGGATGTCCATGCGCACATGGCCGCCCATGCGTTGGGTATAGGCGATGCCCATGATGGCGATGAAAGGCATCGCCGCTTCGATCCAGTCGACATAGCCCGCCAGCGGCGTGGAAAAGAACTTGCGCCCCCCCACGGACCAGACGGCCAGTATCATCAGTGAGAAAACGGCAAGCCCCGAGATCAGGGCAAAGAAGGTTTCCAGCTTCAGCAGGCCCCGGTCGAGGCGGCTGAGGAGGCTGCTGTCCTCCAGCACGGCGGATGATCCGGCCATCGGCTCTCCTTTTCAGAAAGTCTGTTTGTTGCGTTTTGGAAGTCGAAAGGGCCGCGCGGTCAATCCGCACGGCCCTCACAGTCATGCCCGGCTGGGCTTAGTTCGAGGCGCGCTCTTTTTCCAGCGTCTCCATCACCAGGTCATAAAGTTCCTGACCCGGGATGCCCTGCGCTTCCATGTTTTCGATCCATGCTTCGCGCGCGGGATCGGCCGCTTTTTCTTTGAACTCGGCGATGACTTCGGGAGAATACTCAACCTTCTCCACGCCTTTTTCTTCGAGAACGGAATCCCAACGCTCCAGCAGTTCCGCATAGTTGGCGAGGTAGTGATCCAGCGCCTCATCGACCGAGCTGTCGAGCGCTTCGCGCTCTTCGTCGCTCAGCATTTCATAGGCGTCGATGTTCACCACAACGGGGCAGTTCACGGTGCCGGGGTTGAGGTTCGCGGTCCACCAGTCGGCTTTGTTGATGGTGCCGAAGGACAGATGCGCGTGCTGGGCGAAGGCCACGGTGTCAACGACACCCGATTCCATCGCGTTATAGGCTTCGGTCGCGGTCACGGATGTGGGCACGGCGCCGACGGCTTCAAAGGCTTTGCCCAGACCGCCGGTGGCGCGAACACGCATGCCGTCGAAATCTTCCAGCGTGGTGCGCGGATCGCCAGTGCCGACAAGGTTGTACTGCGGCATGGGCGAGGTCATCAGCATTTTCGCGTTCCACTGCGCCATCTCCTTGGCGACGGCGGGGTGGTCATAGACCGCTTTGGAAACCGCGACTTCCTCTTCAAGGTTGCTCACCCCCAGAAACGGCAGTTCCAACACGGTGATCGCGCGGTTCTTGTCGGCGTGGTAGCCGGCGCAGAACTGGGCCATCTCGAAAGCGCCGATGGAGATACCATCGAGGTTTTCGCGGTTCTTGGACAGGCCGCCGTAGCTGACGTTGATGGTGAATTCGCCGTCGGTCTTCTCAGAGACCAGTTCGGCAATCTTTTCCACATGTTCGGTGAAGGCGCGGCGCTTGCCCCAGACCGAGGCGTTCCATTCGGTCGCGGCAGCTTCGCTTACAAACGCGACAGTCAGCGCACAGGCGGCGGCACCGCTCAGCAGATTTTTCATGATGGCTCTCTCCCATAGTTGCCGCCCCCGGGTGGGCGGATTGGCGCACAGGCTACCCCGCGGGGGCTGGCCTGCCAACCCCGTCATGCCGCGCAAATACGACAGCCGCAAGACAGTTGCGCCAAGTTTGACTGGCAAGGCTTTGAAATACCGTGCCAATCACCGGGGAAGAGCGGAAAATTTACAGGAATCGCCCCGATCGGGAAAAACCTTTACAGGCAAGCCCTTGTAATCCAGTTGCTTATTCCCTTCTTTTCACGGGCCGCTATGATCCGGCTGAGGAGGACGCCACGGCCACCGGGTTTGACCCGCGCCCCCGTGGTGATGCGAACATCAAGGGAGGAACCACCATGTCCGACGCCACCGCCAAGACCTATCCGCCATCCGCCGACATGGCCGCCCGGGCCCATGTGGACGCGCAGACCTATGACAAGATGTACCAAGCCTCGGTCACCGACACCGATGGGTTCTGGCGCGAACAGGCGCAGCGGATCGACTGGATCAAACCCTTCACCCAAGTGCGCGACGTGAACTTCGACCTCGGGTCGGTCAGCATCAATTGGTTCGCGGATGGCGAATTGAACGTCAGCGCCAATTGCATCGACCGCCACCTTGAGGCGCGCGGCGATCAGACCGCGATCATCTGGGAGCCGGACAGCCCCGAGGATGAGGCCAAACACATCAGCTACCGCGAGCTCCACAGCGCCACCTGCCGCATGGCCAATGTGCTGCGTGATCTCGGCGTGGGCAAAGGCGACCGCGTGATCATCTATATGCCGATGATCCCCGAAGCTGCCTATGCCATGCTGGCCTGCGCGCGGATCGGGGCGATTCACTCGATCGTTTTCGCAGGCTTCTCCCCCGATGCTTTGGCCGCCCGAGTGAATGGCTGCGAGGCGAAGGTGGTGATCACCGCTGATGAAGCGCCACGCGGTGGCAAGGCCACGCCGCTTAAGGCCAATGCCGACAAGGCGCTGGCGCAATGCGATGCCAGCGTGCAATGCCTCGTGGTGCGCCGCACCGGCGGTGACGTGGCATGGGATGATGCCCGCGACCGCGACTACAACGCGCTGATCAAGGATGCCGCCGAGACCTGCGAAGCGGAGGCGATGGGCGCCGAAGACCCGCTTTTCATCCTCTACACCTCAGGCTCCACCGGTCAGCCCAAGGGCGTGGTCCATACCACCGGCGGCTATATCACCTATGCGGCGCTGACCCATGAGGTGACGTTCGATTACCACGACGGCGACATTTACTGGTGCACGGCGGATGTGGGCTGGGTCACCGGGCATAGCTATATCGTCTATGGCCCGCTGGCCAATGGCGCGACCACGCTGATGTTCGAAGGCGTGCCCACCTACCCCGACGCCAGCCGTTTCTGGCAGGTCTGCGAAAAGCATAAAGTCACGCAGTTCTACACCGCCCCCACCGCAATCCGCGCGCTGATGGGGCAAGGCAATGACTATGTGACCAAAAGCGATTTGTCCTCGCTGCGCATCCTTGGCACCGTGGGCGAGCCGATCAACCCAGAAGCGTGGAACTGGTATCACGAGGTCGTCGGCCAGAACCGCTGCCCCATCGTCGACACGTGGTGGCAGACCGAGACCGGCGGCCATCTGATGACCCCCCTGCCCGGCGCGCATGACATGAAACCGGGGGCCGCGATGAAACCCTTCTTCGGCATCAAACCGGTGGTGCTGGACCCAACGTCGGGACAAGAGATCGACGGCAACCCTGCCGAGGGCGTGCTCTGCATCGCCGACAGCTGGCCGGGGCAGATGCGCACGGTCTGGGGCGATCACGAAAGGTTCGAAAAGACCTATTTCGCCGATTACCCGGGCTATTACTTCACCGGCGACGGCTGCAAACGCGATGCCGATGGCGACTACTGGATCACGGGCCGCGTTGACGATGTGATCAACGTCTCGGGCCACCGCATGGGCACCGCCGAAGTGGAAAGCGCCCTCGTCGCCCATGACAAAGTGGCCGAAGCCGCCGTGGTCGGCTACCCGCATGACGTCAAAGGCCAAGGCATCTATTGCTATGTCACCTTGATGAGCGGTGAGGAACCTTCTGAAGAGTTGCGGGCCGAGTTGCGCAATTGGGTTCGGCAAGAGATCGGCCCCATCGCCTCGCCCGATCTGATCCAATGGGCACCGGGCCTGCCAAAAACACGTTCGGGCAAGATCATGCGCCGCATCCTGCGCAAGATCGCCGAGGATGATTACGGCGCATTGGGCGACACCTCGACGCTGGCGGACCCCGGCGTGGTGGACGATCTGATCGGCAACCGCATGAACCGCTGACACGCTGCGCGGCGCGGGCGGCTACCTGCCCCCGCGCCGCGTTGCATGAGAAAGAGAGACATGGACCAAACCGCCCCCCAAGTGCCGCCGCCCGCCTCCGCTGCGGAATGCGACGCCGCCCTGCCGGATATCCTCGCCGCGCCCAAGGATGGCGCCGTGATCGAAGAGCTTTGCTTTCGCCCCGATTACGGGGAGCGGGATTTCCGTGATGAACTGGAGCTGACCGTGGCCCAAGGCATCCTTGGCGAACGTTGGACCGAGAAACCTTGGCTGACCCTGCCCGACGGCAGCCCCGATCCGCGGATACAGGTCTCCATCCTGCCCAAACGCGTGATGGATCTTTGCTGGCGCGACCGTGCAAACACGCCCCACCCCGGCGATACGATGATCGTGGACATGGACCTTGGCCATGAGAACCTGCCCGTCGGCACACGCCTTCAAGCCGGGTCTGCGGTGCTGGAGGTGAGCGATAAGTTCAACACCGGCTGCATCAAATGGCGCTACCGCTATGGCCAAGACAGCCTGCGGTGGATCAACCGAAAGGAAAACCGCCCGCATCGGCTGCGCGGTGTCCTTTGCAGGATCGTGCAGGACGGCACCGTTCGGCGCGGGGACTGGCTGATCAAGCTCTGACGCCTCTCACATAGAAATGGGCCGCCCCAAAGGGACGGCCCGGATCGTCATTTCAAACGTTTTTGCGCGGGGTTAGCCTTCGACGCGCTGCAGGTTGATCTCACCCACGCCCACGGCAAAGTTCACGCCGGTCTGCGCATTCACGCTCAGCGGCTGAAGTGCCAATGTGTTCTCGGAGCCGCCCGTCATCAGGTTGGCCCCTGCGCCGACACCGACGGTCGCCTCGGCGGAAACGCCTTTGTAGCTACCGTTCAGCCCGCCTTCGGAATATTCCTGCTCGGTCGGGGCCAGCACCAGCCATGACATCTGGCCATTCTCGGTCTTTCCGATATCAACGCCCCAGCGGTTGATCTCCCCCACATAGGTCTCATCTTCGAGCCCTTCTTGAATGGGGTTGAAGGTGCAGGTCAGCTCACGGGTGGAGCCGAAAACGAAGCCAGTGCCCTCGCCCACATCGCAAGACAGGGAGCCGATCTCGACATGGTCGACGGTCTCATTGTCATCGGCCATCGCGGTGGAGCCGAAGGCGGTCGCGCTCAGAAGGGCCGCGCCGAGGGTGAGTTTGCTTGCATACATCATCTTTGTCACTTTCCGGCGCGACGAGACGCGCCTTTTCTGCTGTGAACGGCATTCGGGTGCCTTGGACAGACGGCGCAGACCTCCTGCGCCGCCCCTTTCAGACAGCCAGCATCGACACCGGTTGGGGCCGATGATGCCTCTCATCGCTGGCCCAACGCCGGGCCTTGGCGGCGGTTCCTCGGCCCAACCGCGGGGGCAAAAATCCGCGCAAGGGGGCCGATGCGCAACGCCCCAGCACCGCTGGACAAATCAGCCGCCACATGGCACCGCTTGTCGCTATGAGTGATGATCTGATCCCCTTCTCGCCCGACAGTGGCGATGCCCCGGCGCTGCGCCGTGCCTTCGGGCGTTTCGGCACCGGCGTGACCGTGGTGACCGTGAAAACCGCCCAAGGCCCCTTGGGGATGACTGCGAATTCCTTCGCCTCGGTCTCGCTCGACCCGCCTTTGGTGCTGTGGTCGCCTGCGATCTCTTCCAAACGGCACGATAGTTTCACCTCGGCGGCATCCTTTTGCATCCACGTGCTGGGCGCGGATCAAGAGGGTTTGGCCCAGCGTTTCGCAAGCCAAGGCCATGATTTCTCTGGTTTCGATTGGACGGAGGACGCCGCCGGCGTGCCCACTTTCGCAGGCTGCCTCGCCCGGTTTCACTGCGCGACCTATGCCGTGCATCCGGCGGGCGATCATTCGCTGATCTTGGGTCATGTGCAACAGGTCGCCCTGCGCGAGGATGGGGCGGCGGGCTTGATGTTCGACCAAGGCCGTTACGGCCACTTCACCCCCCGCGACGACAGCTAAGAAAAAGGGCGCCCCGTAAGGCGCCCCTTTCAATCAATAGTCCCGCTCGAAGAAGATGCCGATGCTGCTATCGCCGTCCGAGCCCAAGGTGCCCTTTGCCGTCAGGCTTTCGGTGATATCGAGGTTGAGCGACACCTCCCCCGTGCCGTCCGAAGCCGCCGTCACATCGGTATAGATGTTGTCGGTCAGGTATTTCCCCAGCCGCAGCGCCGTCTCGCCATCCTCGGTGGTGGTCACATCCAGATCGTCGAGGCCAAAGCCCTCGCGCAGGTTGCCGATCACCCCGTCGCCGCCGCGCCCTGCGAGGGTCGCTACCGCACTGGCCAATTGCAGCGCCTGAAAGGCCGAGATTTCCGAGATGTTGCGCCCAAAGAGGAGTTGCGACAGCACCTCGTCCTGCGGCGCGGCGGGGGTGGATTCGAAAGTGACTTCAGGCTCATTCGCCGGGCCGCTCACGATGACACGCACCTCCCCCGCTTCGGTATCGGTCGAGGTGACGAAGCGAATATAGGGGATGAAATCGCCCTGAAACTGGATCGACCCTTCGTCGAGCAAGAAGCGTTTGCCCAAGATATCGAGCCGCCCGCGGATCAACTCGAACCGCCCGGCCGAGATGATGCGGTTGGTGGTGCCGCTGAGGTTCAGCGCGCCGCCCAGTTCTGCATCCAGCCCGCGGCCCCGGACATAAATCCGGTTCGGTGCGTTGAGTTGCAGGTTCAGCCCGAACCCGGGGCCGGACGCCTCCGCCGCGGGATCATCCCCGGCCTCGCCCCCCTCCAACCCGGCCTTGCGGCGGGTGGCCAGCACATCGGCGGGGGCGTTGACATGGGTGATCTGCGGGATGTCCCCGATCGAGGTCAAACCCGTTGCGGGCACCTGAATATTCGTCTCGCCCGCGTTGATCACCCCGGTGATCTGCGCCCCCCCGCTCAAGGGACCGGCAAGCCGCAGATCGCCGTTCAGCGTTGTGCTGTAAAGGCTCGGGTCCGCATAGACGAGGTTGCGCAGGGTCACGTTGATATCCGCAGGCAAGGCCGGTGTCAGGGTGATCGCCCCCGCCACGCGCAGCTCTCCGCCATCGACGGCCTGACCGGTCACATTGAGCTGCGCCCGATTATTGCCAAGCTGAACGTCCGCGTCGATCCCCCGCAGCGCCACCCGCAGATTCGGCGCGGTGAAGGTCGCGCCGCTGGTGGTGATCTGACCGCTGACCGACGACAGTGCCGCCGGGCCGTTGATCTGCAAATCAAAGCGCGCCTGCCCCTGCAAATTGCGCGGGGCAAGGAAGGGGCGCGACAGACCAAGCGGCGCATTGCCCGCGATATCAAGGTTCAGCCTCCCATCGGGGTTCACCAGCCCTGCTACGGTCGCCTGCGTGCCCGCGGGGCCATTGGCACTGGTGTCGATGCGCCAAGCCTCCCCCTCGCGCCGGGCCGAGCCTGCGACGCTGAGCGGGCCGTTCACCTGTTCCACCAAGGCGCCGATGTCGGGCATGTTCAACTGGAAATCAACCGCCGCATTGGGGCCGGTGACCAAGCCTTCGACCGTCGCCCGCGCGCCGTAAGGCCCGCTGGCGCTGGCATCGAGGACCACGCCGTTCTCGGTCTGACGCGCCACGCCTTTGGCGGCGAAAGAACCCGAGACACTGGGCACCAGCGGGTTCACATTGGGCACCGAGACGTCGAACCTAAGAGAGACCTCTCCGGTCACCAGCCCTTCGACCATGGCGCTGCTGCCATAGGGGCCATCGGCGCTGACATCCACGGCGATACCGGCATCGGTCTGACGGATGTCGCCCGTGGCCGCCAGCGGCCCGTTCACCCCGGGGGCCAGCGGGCTGACATCCGGCAAGGTCAGGTCAAAGCGCAGCGCCATGTCAGGCCCCGTCGCCAAGCCTTCGACCGCGACGCGGCTGTCGTAGGGGCCAATGGCAATGATATCGACGACAAACCCCTGTTCGGTCTGCTCAAGCGTGCCGCTGGCCGCGACCCCGCCGTTGATCTGCGGGACAAGGGGTTGGATATCGGGCAGCGACAGGTCAAAGGCCACATCGACGCGCGGCGTGACCAGCCCTTCGACCGAGGCCTGCGCCTCCAACGGGCCGCTGGCTTCGGTTTCGATTTTCCACCCCTGCGGCGTCTGGCGCAATGCGCCTTTAGCGGTGACCGGGCCGGTGATATCCGCCTCGGGCAGGAAATCTTCGATCCGGGGGATATCGGCGGTGAAGTCGATCTGCGCGTCCTCGCCCGTGGCCAAGCCCGAGACGGTCAGCGCTGCGTCATAAGGGCCATCGGTGGCCGCGTCGACAACCCAGCCGCGCGGCTCTCGCACCGCTGTCGCCTTGACCGCGATGGGGCCTTCGTATTGCGGCAGCACCAGCCCGACATCAGCTAGTGTGAAGTCCAAGGCCGCGCGGCTGTCTTCGCTGCGCAGCTCGACATCGCCGGTCAGGTCCAGCGCATCGTTCTTCAACTCAAGATCGCGCAGGAAAGTCCCCGTCTCGTTGCGTTTCGCCACCATGCTAAGGCTGGTCCGTCCTGCCAGCACCGCATCGGCCTGTTCGATCCCGATCTCAAGGTCATCGGTCCCCCCAGCAATCGCCAGATCGAACATGCCGCCCAAAGGCGTCACCGTCCCGTTCAGCGCCAGCGCCGTGGCACCCGCGATATCGCGGCCCGCCAGCGCGGAAAAGCGACTGATATCTTGGGCTTCGAGCGTCATCTTCAACTGGGTGAGCAGCCCGGTGTCGACCCCGTCGATCGCGGCTTCGCCGGTCAGGCCATAGTCTTCGCCCGATAGGGTCAGCCCGTTGATCTCAATCGGTTCACCTTCGACAAAGCGGATCTCGGCGCTGCCGGTGATCGCATCGCCGACGGCCTCGGCACTTGCCGGATCGGTCAGCGTCAGCCCCTCGGTGGCAAAGGTCACATCGCCGAGGAATTGCCCCAGACTGCCAAGGTTGCCTTCGAGAATACCGTCGAGCGCCAGTTGCGTCTGCGCGATTTGCAGCGCGCCCGTGTCCAGCCCGGTAATGTCGAAGGCGCTGTCGAAACGGTCGCCATCGGCGGCATCGTAATCCACCCGCAGGGTCACGGCCTCGACCCGCGTGCCCTCACCCGAGATCGGCAGAAGGGTCGAGGTGCCATCGGGATTTTCGATCCGGCCTGAGATGTCGATCAGCGTCGGCCATTTCTCTTGGTTCAACGTGACCTGCCCCTGCAGATCGACGGAGTTCGCGGCAAGGGCAAAGCTGCTGACCTCAACCGCGCCATTGCTTTCTAGCAGCGCATCCAGCGCCAGCCGCAAGTCCTCGCCGAAGAAGTCGCGGTAGCGCGGGGCGAGCAGCGCAGTGATGTCGCCGCCGATATCGGCTTGAATGCGGCGGTCCGGTGTATCGCTGGCACGGCGCGGGGCCTGCGTGCCAAGGGTCACCTGCCCGGCCAAACGCTCTTGCCCATCGGTGGCAATGGTCACATCGGTCGCGAAATCATCCAGCGGCCCTGCGCCTTTCACGGTCATCTGCACCGAAGGCTGCCCCGGCAGGTTCAGCAGTTTCGACGCGATGCCTTCGGGGTCTTCGGTCAGGTTCAACAACAGGTCCAGCACATTTTCGGTGCGGTCAAAATCGGCCTGAATGTCGAACTCGCCCCGTTTACCATCGGTGCGGCGGGCCTGAAAATCGACGATGCCGACCGTATCGGTCAGCCGTGCATTGGCGCTTACCGAAAGCTGCGCCGCCTCGCCCAAGATCGGCTCGCCCAAGTTGATCTCATCCACCGAGAAATCCGCGATTTCGATGGAGACCGGCAGATCGGGCAAGGCAAAGGGTTTGGCCTCGGCATCGGGCAGATCGACTTCATTGCTGACCGGCAGGCGCTCGACATCGAGCCGCCCGGCGGTGAGTTGCTCGACCTCCAGCCGTCCGCGCAGCAGGGCCGAACGGTTCCAATCCAGCACCACGTCATCAAGCGTCAGCCAGATGCCATCGTCATCCGCAATCGTCATCCGGTCAAAGGAGGCCTCCGAACTCAGCGCCCCTGCGAATCCGTCGATGCTGACGGTGCGGCCCGAGCCGCTCAGCGCGTCTTGAATGGTCCGGGTGAGAAAGCCCTTGTCGTCATCCTGTGCGGCAGCCGGTGTGAGGCAGGCCAGATAGACAAGGCCAGCGGTGAGGAACTGCAAAAACTGTCGCATTAAAACGCCTGTCCAATCCCGATATAGACTTGGAAATCTTCATCCACTTCTGGCCCCGATGTGGGCACGGCCACGTCCAGCCGGATCGGCCCGATGCCCGTGGCATAGCGCAGACCCAGACCTGCGCCCGAGTGCCAAGTGCCTGATCCGTCGTAGAATTCTTCCGACCCGATATAGCCTGCATCGGCAAAGCCCACGACGCCGATCTTCTCGGTCAGGGCCACGCGCGCCTCTGCCGAGAGCCCGACAAAGCTGCGCCCGCCCACGGTGTCGCCGCTCGGCAGTTCGACGCCGAGCGTTTGATAGGGCTGCCCGCGCACGCTGCCGCCCCCGCCGGAGTAAAAGAGGTAATCCGCAGGCGCTTCCGACAGGTCCGGCCCCGCGACCGAACCAAGCTGCCCGCGGAAGGCCAGCGTCACCGGGCGCTCCGTCCCGAAGCTGCGATAGTAGCGCGCATCCAGATAAGTGCGCAGACCGCTTTCAGAGCCTGACAGAGCAACGAAAGGCGTGATATTGGCGTCGATGTAATAGCCTTCGGTCGCGTCCAACTCCTTGTCGCGGTAGTCGAACTCCGCCCCCAGCGGCAGGGTCAGCAGGGTGTATTGGTTGGTGCCGAAGGCATCCTCGGTCTCAGCCACGCGCAGGCCGAGGCCCGCGGAATAGGTGCGATTCTGGTTGGCGATCCGCTCGATCCCCGCTTCCAAATCCAGCTGGCGGGAGAAGTAATTCACCTCGTCAAGCTGCTCCAACGTGGCCAGCGCGTAGAAATCGGTGTCTTCATTAAAAGTCGCCGGACGCTCGAACCGGGCAGAGAGCGTATAGTCTTCGCCGCCCGAATTGCCGCCGATGCCTTCGATCTCAGCCGAGAGGCGCAGACGTTCGGCCCCGCCAAGCAGATTGCGGTGCAGCCAGAAAGTGCTTAGCGTCAGCCCTTCGAGCGAGGACAGTTCCGCGCCAAAGCCAAAGCGCCGCTTGGGTGCTTCGGTCACCTGCGCGGTGATGGGCAGCGTGTCGTTCGGACCAATCCGATCCGCTTCGATGAGCGCCACAGCGTCAAAGGCACCCGTGCGGCGCAGCCGTTCAGTGGCCAGTTCCAACTCTTCGGGCGAGAAGACCTCCCCCTGTGGCAGCCCTGCGATTTCGATCAGCCGCGCGGTGCGCACGTCTTCGTTGCCGGTCACAGTCAGCGCGCCAAAACGCAGCTTTGGCCCCGGAGCCAGCCGCAGGGCAGCGTCGATCTGGCGCTCACGGTGTTTGGCCACAAGGTCTTGATCCGTCAATGCCGCTTTCGCGTGGCCCACGTCACGCCAGCCGCTGACCCCGGCCGAGACGGTTTCCTTCAGCACGCCAAGGCTCGCGGTCTCCCCCGCGGCAAATCCGTCTGGCAACTCGGTGCCCGGGGCTACGGGCGCGATGCGGGTCGCGCCAAAGCGGAACTTCGGCCCCGGGTCTACCGTGATCACGGCCCGGTCGATGCGGCGCGGCGGTTGCACAGGGGGAATCGCGGCGGCATCGACGCCATCCAAGGTGATCTTGAGCGTCGGCCCGAAATACCCGTTGTCGTAAAGCAGCGCCAAAAGCCGCCCATAATCGGCCTGCGCCGCGGCGACCAATTCCTGCGGCGTAGCAGGCTCGGCATCCTCATCGGTTTGCTCGGCCAGCAAGGACCCATCGCGCAGGGTGGCATAGAGGTCCGAATCCGCCGCGATGCCGGTGATGGCCAGTTCCGCGGCCTGTGCCGCAGCTCCCCCGCCAAGAAGTAGTCCAAGAGCGAGACAAAGCGCCGCCCCTTGAGTCTGCCCTTGTTGCGCCACGCGCTACCCTCCTTGCGTTCGTCACCCCGGTTTTCGCGCCGGTTCTCCTTTGCCCGCCCAAACGGGCCTTATTCTTAGCAACCGTTAAACGGCATTGCCGCCTTGGCTGCAAACACTCTGCCGGGGGAATCGCGCGATGAGAACGGCCTGCCCCGCCCCGCGCAGGTGTCACGCGCGGAATCGGCAAGATACCGCGCAGCAAGAGTGTAGGCTGACCACGGCCCGAGACGAGGACCAAAACCTTTTTCTTTCAGGGGGGCCGACCATCGCTTTGCATTGCAAAGCATGGTGGTGCGGTCGGAGAGACTCGAACTCTCACGGGTGTTACCCCACAGCGACCTCAACGCTGCGCGTCTACCATTCCGCCACGACCGCACGCCATGGTTGGTGGGCGGGGTTTAGCCAAAGACCAAGGGCTTGTGAAGAGGCAATCTGCAAATTTTTTCAATGCGTTTCAGAAAGCGGGTTCAGCCCCCGATTTTCCGCAACCCCACCCCCGATCACAATCCCCTTACCGCCCTGCAATCTGACGGCCCAACCGTTGAATCAGCGCGTTCGGCGGGCCATCTGTGACGCAAGCAAGAAGGAACACGCCATGCCCTCAGACACCGCCACCCCCACAGATACCGCCACCGTACAAATCGACATCGTATCGGATGTAATGTGCCCTTGGTGTATCGTGGGCTACAAACAACTTGAGCAAGCACTCGGCGCGGTTGGCGTCGGCGCTTTCGTGCGTTGGCACCCCTTTGAGTTGAACCCGCAAATGCCAGCAGAAGGCCAGAACATGGCCGAACATCTGGCCGAGAAATACGGCTCAACCCCTGCACAATCGGTCGAGAATCGCAAACGGCTGACCCAGATGGGCCAAGACTTGGGCTTTACCTTCAACTTTTCCGACGACACGCGGATGCAAAACACCTTTGCCGCGCATCAACTGCTGACATGGGCGCAGGTCCAAGGGCTGCAACACCCCCTGAAGATGGCCCTGTTCGACGCGCATTTCACTCAAGGGCGCAATGTGAACGATACCGATGTGCTTGCCGATGTGGCGGCCTCCGTCGGGTTGGACCGGGATGAGGCGCTGGAGGTGCTCCGCAGCGGCAGCTTTGCCGAACAGACCCGCGAAGCGCAGCAATTCTGGACTTCGCGCGGCATCTCTGGCGTGCCGTCGATGATCTTCGAGGGCAAATACCTGATCACCGGGGCGCAAGGAGCAGAAAACTATGCCCAACTCCTGCGCAAGGTCTTGGAGGAACGCGACGCTGCCGCCTGACACTGCGCCTCTGGCGGTGCGGCCCGGGTCTTGCTAAGGCATCCCCATGGTTGAATGGATCATCACCGACGGCTTGACCGATTACCGCAGCGCCGAGGCGTGGATGGAGGCGCGTGCCACCGCCATCGCCGCCGGCGAGGCCGAGGAATGCATCTGGCTGGTCGAACATCCCCCGCTCTACACCGCCGGAACCTCGGCGCGGGCCGAAGACCTGACAGAGCCCGACCGCTTTCCCGTCTATCCCACCCGGCGCGGCGGGCAATATACCTACCACGGGCCAGGCCAGCGCGTGGCCTATGTGATGCTCAACGTCGCCGCCCGGGGGCGCGATGTACGCTGTTTCGTGCGCCAGCTCGAAAACTGGGTCATCGCCACGTTGGATCAATTCAACCTGCGCGGCGAAATCCGCCCCGGTCGCGTCGGGGTTTGGGTGCAACGGCCCGAGAAACCCACCCAGCCCGATGGCAGCCCCGCCGAAGACAAGATCGCCGCCATTGGAATCAGGCTGCGCAAATGGGTCAGCTTCCACGGCATCAGCATCAATGTGGAGCCGGACCTCAGCCATTTTGGCGGCATCGTCCCCTGCGGCATCACGAACCACGGGGTGACCTCACTGGTCGATCTGGGCCTGCCCGTCACGATGGACGATGTCGATCTTGCCCTGCGCGCCACCTTTGTTGAGGTCTTTGCCAGCGACCCCACAGGCAGCTGCGACATCACCCCCTAACAGCGGCAAAGCACGCGCCAAGCGCCCCAAAGGCCGGATTTTGCGGCGATCGCCACAGCGCAAAAAATACCCACCCTGCGACCATCGCGCCCATTGCCCCCGCGAGACGGTCGCTCTAAAACGGGCGCGACACCGCATGTGCCGCCTATGGCGCCATGTGTCCAATTCATTTGCAGGAGGCACCGCATGGCAGACGCAGCCATTCACGGCCAAGATCATCACGACGACCGGGGGTTCTTTACCCGGTGGTTCATGTCCACCAACCACAAAGATATCGGTATTCTGTACCTTATCGTCTCGGCCTTGGTCGGTCTTATTTCGGTGGCATTCACCGTCTACATGCGCCTCGAGCTCATGGATCCGGGCGTTCAATACATGTGTATGGAAGGCGCGCGTTTCATCGCGGATAGCTCTGCCGCCTGTACGCCAAACGGCCACCTGTGGAACGTGCTGATCACCGGCCACGGCATCCTGATGATGTTCTTCGTCGTGATTCCCGCGCTCTTCGGCGGTTTCGGCAACTACTTCATGCCGCTGCAAATCGGCGCGCCGGACATGGCCTTCCCGCGGATGAACAACCTCAGCTTCTGGCTTTATGTCGCGGGCACCACCCTCGCGGTCTGCTCGCTGCTGACACCCGGCGGCAACGGGCAGCTCGGCTCCGGCGTGGGCTGGGTGCTCTACCCGCCGCTTTCGGTCCGCGAAGCGGGCATGTCGATGGACTTCGCGATCTTCGCGGTGCACGTCTCCGGCGCCTCCTCGATCCTCGGTGCGATCAACATGATCACCACCTTCCTGAACATGCGTGCCCCCGGCATGACCCTGTTCAAAGTGCCGCTCTTCGCCTGGTCGATCTTCGTCACAAGCTGGCTGATCCTCCTGTCCCTGCCGGTTTTGGCGGGCGCGATCACCATGCTCTTGATGGACCGTAACTTCGGCTTCGCCTTCTTCGATCCCGCAGGCGGTGGTGACCCGATCCTCTACCAACACATCCTGTGGTTCTTCGGCCACCCCGAAGTCTACATCATCATCCTGCCCGGCTTCGGCATCATCTCCCACGTCATCGCGACCTTCTCGCGCAAACCGGTCTTCGGCTACCTGCCGATGGTCTGGGCGATCATCGCGATCGGCGCACTGGGCTTCGTCGTCTGGGCGCACCACATGTACACCGTGGGCATGACCCTGAACCAGCAGGCCTACTTCATGCTGGCCACCATGGTCATCGCGGTGCCAACGGGGGTAAAGGTCTTCAGCTGGATTGCCACCATGTGGGGCGGCTCGATCGAGTTCAAAACACCGATGCTCTGGGCCTTCGGCTTCCTGTTCCTCTTCACCGTCGGTGGCGTCACCGGCATCGTGCTGAGCCAGGCCGCCGTGGACCGCGCCTACCATGACACCTACTACGTCGTGGCGCACTTCCACTACGTGATGTCGCTCGGCGCCGTCTTCGCCATCTTCGCGGGCATCTACTTCTACCTGCCCAAGATGACGGGCCGCATGTACCCCGAATGGGCCGGCAAGCTGCACTTCTGGGCGATGTTCATCGGTGCAAACCTGACCTTCTTCCCGCAGCACTTCCTGGGCCGTCAAGGCATGCCGCGCCGCTACATCGACTACCCTGAGGCATTCGCCTACTGGAACCAGTGGTCCTCGATCGGCGCTTTCCTCAGCTTCGCCTCCTTCCTCTTCTTCTTCGGGGTGATGGCCTACACGCTGACCCGCGGCGCGCGCTCCACAGCAAACAACCCGTGGAACGAATTCGCGGACACGCTGGAATGGACCCTGCCCAGCCCGCCGCCCGAACACACCTTCGAGCAGCTTCCGAAACAGGAAGACTGGGACAAGCAGCACAGCCACTAAGCTGACCCAAACCACAAAGGCCCCGCTCTCCCGCGGGGCCTTTTCTTTTGCCCCCACTCCTCTGACAGCCGCCCCTCCCCTCCAACTTCATCCTTTCTCAAATACCCTCGGGGGTCCGGGGGCAGAGCCCCCGCCTTACGCAAATTTTTCCACCAAAACCACTTTTCCCTCTTGAAGCCCCCCGCCCCAATAGGTATCTCGCCCTCACCAGACGGTAAGCGGGCGTAGCTCAGGGGTAGAGCATAACCTTGCCAAGGTTAGGGTCGGGCGTTCGAATCGCCTCGCCCGCTCCATCTGGACTTCACAGGGTCGCATCTTCGGATGCGGCCCTTTGTGTTTTCCGCCCCCAAAACCACCGCGAAAAAAATTGCCGCGCGACGCTTAGATCGCTTCATTTCCCCCTTGCAGCCCCCTGTGGGAATGGGTATTCCCCCCTCACCAACCGGATGCGGGCGTAGCTCAGGGGTAGAGCATAACCTTGCCAAGGTTAGGGTCGGGCGTTCGAATCGCCTCGCCCGCTCCAGGTTGATCCTACCACCCCGTAGGAAACGCAAAGCCGCCCTTCGGGGCGGCTTTTGTGTATCTAGCCCTACATAAAAAAACGCCCCATGACGAACACGGGGCGTAAGGTACGGAACGAGGGACAGTAGGTGGCCGGCAGGCGTTCCGGGCCTGCGGTCACCCTTAAATTTAGGAAGCCTTAGCCGTTTTCAAAGGGGCCGGGCCCGGCCGCCCTGCCCCCTGCTCGGATTTGAGCCAGTTCTTGCCGATTCTCAGCCGCCAACCCGGCTGGCATAAAGCGCGATAGCCGCCGCGTTAGAGACGTTGAGCGAGCCGAATCCGCCCGCTGCATCAATTCTCACCAGCGCGTCTACGGTCTCGCGGGTCTTCTCCCGCAGCCCCGGCCCCTCGGCCCCCAGAACAAGCGCCACGGGGCGGTCACGGCGGCCCTCGACGGCCTCCTCGATGGTCTGCGTGGCCTCGCCATCAAGCCCCAGCACCAGATAGCCCATCTCCTGCAGGGCGCGGATGGCATCGGCAAGGTTGCGGACCCTCAGATAGGGCTGGCGCTCCAGCGCGCCGCTGGCGGTTTTGGCCAGCGCCCCGGTCTCGGGCGCGGAATGGTGTTTGGTGCCGATGACCGCCGAGGCGCCAAGCACTTCGGCAGAGCGTAGAATCGCGCCGACGTTATGCGGATCGGTCACCCGGTCAAGCAGCAAGAGCCGCGGCGCGGAATCACCGATGGCCACATCCTCCAACCGGCCCCAGTTCAGCGGCTTCACCTCCAAAACGGCACCTTGGTGGACCGAGTTCGGATCGAGCGGCGGGCGGAACTTGCGCGGGTCCACGACCTGCGGCGTGATTCCCGCCTCGGCGATGGCCTCTTCCAGCTTCGCCTGCGCGTTCGGCGTGACCATCAACTGCAATTTTTCACGCCGCGGGTTCATCAGCGCATCGCGCACCGCATGCAGGCCGAACAGCCAGACCGTCTGCGCCGCTTCGGCCTTCTTGTCCTGCTCTTTTTGCACGACCCATTTGGGTTTTTTCATCTCATTATCCTTTCGTGCGATTTCCCCAAGATTTCTCAGGAATTCGCCTTGACGCTTCTTTGGCTCGCTTGTAATCACGCCCCCACGTCAGGTGCAATGCACCGGGACAAAGTGGGCGACAGGCCGCAAGGTGTGGCAGGGGACTGTAACTCCCTCGCGGAGACGCACGCCTGGTTCGATTCCAGGGTCGCCCACCACTACCGCTAATGCTTTGAAAGCATAGAATGGTGGTGGTATCATCTCGGCATTCTTACTCCGATTTCGATACAAATCAGGCGCTTTCGATACAATGGCATCCCCGAAGAAAGTTCGATACCTCAAGATCGACCGTGGAAGATACTTCTATCAGAGACGTGTTCCGCAAAAGCTCCACGACTTGCTTGACCAAAAAATTTGGCTAAGGCCCTGCGGTGACGTGTCATACTCCAAGGCAATCCAATTGGTTGTGACTTGGGCAGAAGAGCATGATGAATTGATAGCCCAAATGAGTTCTTTGGAAGCTAGGCAAGAGTACGCAAGAAGACAAAGGCTCGACGCGGACGAAGCATATAGGGATGCTACGGGAGGTGAGCCTCCGGGGGCGTCGATATATGCCCTCCCTCTGCCATTCGAAGAGCTGTCGACTACCGATGGCGATGATGTCGCCCCAGATTGGCGACGGGCGAAATCTTCCTTTCGGGAATTGGATGCTGAACGAGATGGGGATCGGCCAACTCAGCTCATGCGTACTCAGCTGTTGGCGCGCATCCATAGGGAGACGGTCTCAGGTGGACCAAGCATGACAATGGAGTTTCCGCCCTTTCAAGCCTTCAAAGACCTCCTGAACCGGTATCACGACGCCCCCAACATTGGCAGCGTGTCGCTCGGCCAGAAGCTTCCTGATCCAATTGGGACAGAAGAGTACGTCGAAGGGATGCAACAAATTTACAAGCTTGCGTTCGGTAAAGACTCACCTGCTCCGCCAACTGATCCTGATCAGCGGGACGAATACGAGGTAATGAAACGCAAGCTAGAGAGAAAAATCTCTGAGCACTGAGCTACTCCCCATCTCTTGGACAGGATCTGGCGTAAATTAAGCTACTCGTTGCACCTGCTGATCGGGTTGGTTGA
>NZ_JBIFFU010000032.1:0-28984 GCF_043557315.1 Sulfitobacter sp. 1A12779 | reverse complement strand
CCAATGGCAAGATGAACGTGGCTTCGCTCGTCGAACGCAAGACCAGGTTCGCCGTCCTGTTTCGCAACAACGACCGCGGCATTGTCAGGTTGTTGATGTTGCTTCGGTTCACGCATAGCGCTTGCGGATGATCAGCCAAGTTTCACAACTCCGCTTGAAGGGATTCCGGTTTCCTCGGTCCATCATCTCCTATGCTGTGTGGGCGTACCATCGCTTTGCCCTGAGCTTGCGCGATGTCGAAGATCTTCTGGCCGAACGAGGTGTGATCGTCTCGTATGAAAGCATCCGGGTTTGGTGCCAACGGTTTGGACCGCAGATCGCGGCCAAGATCCGTCGCGACCGCCCAGCTCCGTCCGGCAAATGGCACTTGGACGAAGTGGTCATCTCAATCCGCGGGCGGAAACACTGGCTTTGGCGGGCGGTCGACGCGAACGGAGACGTATTGGATATCTTGGTGCAAAGCCGCAGAAATGCTCAGGCTGCCAAGCGGTTCCTGAAAAAGCTGATGAAGCGATGGGGCGTGCCACGCGTGCTCGTAACTGACAAGCTACGCAGTTATGGCGTGGCCGTCCGGAACCTTTGTTCGGGGGTCGATCACCGCTCGCACAAGGGGTTGAATAACCGGTCCGAGGCGTCGCACCGACATACGCGACGACGAGAGAAAATCATGGGGCGTTTCAAAACCCCGCGCCAAGTTCAGCGGCTTCTATCCGTCCATGATCAAACCGCCACCATCTTCCGACCGCAACGCCATCACCTTTCCGCAGCATCTTATCGCCACGCCCGGGCCGATGCATTCAGCCTGTGGAATAACTATGCGGCGGAAATGGCAGTCTGAACCAGGCGCGGATATTGATCACGTCCGGGCATTACAACCTGACAATGCCGTGTGGAGTGCTGTACATTCATGGGAAAACCCTCTGTCAACCGAGGCAAAATCACCTCGATCAACAGCACAAACCCAACACCGCAAACCGCAAAACAAATCCCGACTAAGCGCAACCCCAGCCATAGGCGCCCATATCGCGGAGCGATTTAGTGCAAGAGCCCGAAGGGACGGATGCTGCGCTTCGCACGAATGCCGGGTATCATTCTTCTTGACTGAACTTGAGTGGATTTCCCAATGCCTGAAAGCTACGACACGATTGGATTGGACTACGCCAAATTGCGCTGTGCTGATGCGCGGATCGCGAAGTTAATACATACGGCACTCGGTGAAAGCCGAGCGGTGTTGAACGTTGGTGCAGGTGCAGGCTCCTACGAGCCTGTGGATCGTATGATTACAGCACTCGAACCGTCCGCCGAAATGATAGCGCAGAGGCCAACATCCAATGCGAGAGTGGTGCAAGGCATCGCCGAAAACCTTCCTTTTGATGATGATTGCTTCGACGCGGTTATGGCGGTGCTGACAGTGCATCACTGGAACGACAAGGCAAAAGGCATGGCCGAGTTGCGCCGAGTTTCGCGTGGCCCCAAAGTGATCCTGACTTACGATCCTACATTCCGTGACTTTTGGCTATTTGACTATTTCCCAGAACTTGCCGCACTAGATAAGGGCCAGATGCCGCCAATAGATGAATATGCGAAATGGCTTGGCGAGGTGGAAGTGTCACCAGTTCTGATCCCGCACGATTGTTCTGACGGTTTTCTTGCGGCCTACTGGCGGCGTCCTTCTGCATATCTTGATGCCCGTGTTCGTGCTGGGATTTCCTCATTCTGGAAGATTGGCGATATCGCCCCCGGTTTGGAAAGCCTTAGGCTCAGGACCCATTGATCTCAGCGGTAGGGCATGATTCACCGCGCGAAAACTGAGCGGTGACATGTCTGATCTCTTCTGGCTGAGCGATGCGCAGATGGCGCGTCTGGAGCCCTATTTCCCGAAGTCCCACGGCAAGCCCCGTGTCGATGATCGGCGCGTCCTGAGCGGGATTATCTTCATCAACCGCAATGGGTTACGCTGGCGAGATGCGCCAAAACAATACGGTCCCCATAAGACGCTCTACAACCGCTGGAAGCGTTGGAGCGACAAAGGCATCTTCGCGAAAATGTTGGTTGGACTGGCTGCCGAGCACGGCGAGAGGAAGACCGTGATGATCGACGCCACCTACCTGAAGGCTCACCGAACGGCGTCCAGTCTAGCCGCTAAAAAGGGGGGCGCGGCCGCCTGATCGGACGGACCAAGGGCGGCATGAACACCAAGCTGCATGCCATATGTGACAGCCAGGGACGGCCCCTCGACCTGTTCGTCACGGCAGGACAGGTGAGCGACTACATCGGCGCACGGGCTCTTTGCGACAGTCTGCCGGATGTCGATTGGTTGCTCGGGGATCGCGGCTACGACGCCGACTGGTTTCGAGAAGCGTTGAAAGACAGAGGGATACGCGCCTGCATCCCCGGACGGAAGCAGCGGAAGGCGCCGGTGAAGTATGACAAGCGCCGATACAAACGCCGAAACCGGATCGAGATCATGTTCGGCAGGCTCAAGGACTGGCGGCGCGTCGCCACACGCTACGACAGGTGCCCGAAGGTCTTCCTCTCAGCCATCGCCCTCGCCGCTATCGTCATCTACTGGCTATGAGTCCTGAGCCTAGGCGTGATCTCGAAAGTGGGACTTGGACGAAGCAGTTTGGTGACGTTCTTGAACTCGATAAGCGTGACTGTGGGTATCGCCTTGTTGTCGCACCGTGAATTCACCATCTGCGCCGCCATAGCGGACCTTCAGAAGGCATAACCAAACGGCGGCAAAGTCCCGCGACCAGTGAGTTCCGACAGCGTGCAGCGAGTGGCCGGACTTGCATATTGCGACGTGAGCCAACGCCTTACTGGCCTTCGCCGTTCGAGCCTATTTCCTCTATTCTGCGTCGAAGGCGCGCCTTCGACGCTGCAAGCTCTTCTTCGGTCAATTCCGGTCTGGGTTTCAGGCATTGGAGACGCGCCGCAACAAGGGGCTCTGCATCCTCGTGTGCGCATTGCAGTTCTTCCGCGATGCTTGAAACGAAAGCGTGGCGGTTAAGCTCCGCGCTCTGTAGCCCGCCCAAAGTGCGCTGGAGGAAGATGAACGCGGATGCGATGTCTTGATACCCCAACGCAGCGGCTTTTTCGAACCGCCGGGCATCAAGCTGGCCATCAAGTTCATCGAGAGCCTTTCGCAGATCACCAACCGCCTGGGCCACACCAACGACTTCGCCCATCATGGCTTGATCGACAGTTTCAAGCTCACCTGTCCTTGCGTCCAGAACGCGGTCAGCGTCGGCCATATCCACCGGCCCCCTACCCTGCGGCGCGATCCAGAACCTCTTCGGCCCACTGGTTCAGGCTCTTGCCGGACAGCTCCGCTGCGAGCGCAGCCTTGCGATGCACTTCGGGATCGACACGAAACATCACCTGGCCGGAAAAGGCCTTCTGCGGCTCTTTACCGATCTTTGCGCAGGTTTCGATGTAATCTTCGACCGCTTCGTGAAAGGCATCCCGCAAAGCTTCAACCGTGTCCGCGTGAAAGCCGACACCATCGCGGATACCGGCGAGGCGTCCGGTAAAGATTCCATCTTCGTCGTCATATTCGATGCGGGCCGTATAGCCCTTGTAGGTCATGGAATTGGTCATGGTGTAACTCCGATCCGTTCCAGGAACGCGCGGGCGGCGCGCACTTGGTAGCGTTTGGCTTCCTTGGCGGGGTGCGGGCGGTGAAACGTCTCGACCTCGCCATCCTTCTCGAACCGCACCCGCGAGCCGCGTCCTTCGATCACCTGTGCGCCAGCAGCGACAAGCAAACGCTCGATTGCCGACCATTCGACAGTGCCGGACACCGGGTCTGTGAAGACAACGGCTAGGGTCTTGCGGTGTTTGCTGTTCATCAGGTCATATAGCAAGTGCTAGCGAAAAATGCAAGCATACTTCATTCTCAGCATAGTGGCAGGATGTCATCCATCATCGAGAGCTGTAGAGTTCCCACATCTGTTCGATCAGTTGGCCCTGGGTGATTCCAAGTTTTTCCGCTTCGGCCGCAATAGCCTCCCCTACTTTGGGAAAAACCTTCGGGTGCAGCTGGTGGGTGCGAGGACTGGGTTTGCGGCCAGGCTTCTTGCGAGGGGTGCGATCAAGGAACCCCCTAGCCTCTCCAACGTCATCCACACGCCGGACTTCTTCGGCGCTTGTCTCTTTCGGGCGTGCCGTAAGGCCCGCAAGCCTATTTGAGCCGCTCATAAACAGCCTCCGCGAAGCTTTGGGCGTTCGCCAGGGCCTTATCGACCTTGCCGCCCGTTCTCAGTTCCGTGTCGTTCATCATCGCAGTCAGATCGCCGCCATAGGCAAATATTTCCGAGAAGGCGGCGCGAGCGACCAGCGACGGTTCGATCACGTCGATTCCTGCCCCGCTTAGTTGTTCTTCCAACTCTTTCTGGACACGGCTTTTCACGGCCGCACTTGTTTTAGTCAGCACAACTGCGTGGCGGATATCGCGGCCGAGCGCGTCCTCCTCTTCGCGGACGAGAGCCAAGGCTTCGGAGCCAATCTCTGCATCCAGCGCGGTCGCCTGCATTGGAACAATGACCAGATCAGCCTGAGAGATAGCACGGCTCACAAGCTGTGACGCGATGCCTTCCAGATCGACAATCACGATCTTTCCGTCTCCGTCAGCCGCACGGATCGACGGGACGATCTCCGAGCGACCGATATCGCCAAGCAGGGAAACCCCCTTGGGCATTCCGTGAGACGCCCATCGACTCAGAGATTTGTTCGGGTCACAGTCCAGCACTGTGACCTCAGCCCCCATGCGCGCAAACTCGGAAGCGAGAAGCACCGCGCAAGTGGACTTCCCAACGCCCCCCTTGGGGCTTGCCATAACGATAACAGGCATTGCTCAACCCTGCCAACTGTTGTTCTTACCGGTTTTATATCTCTAACCGGATTAGTTTCCAATACCGGATTTTATTCTCCTACCGGATATATTTCACTTACCGGTTATGTTTCCATAACCGGTTTTACATCTATGGCCGACCACGCTTTTCAAACCACTTGCGGCAGAACCCGACGAAGGCTCGATCCGCGTTGCGAGGCGGTTCAACGATCCAGTCCCGCCACTCATGTTCCAGATGATACACGTCCCACCCAGGCGCAGCTTGACGCGCCAATTCGTAGGTTTCGGCTTTCAGGGACGACACGCGGCCCTCAATCAGCGAGGGACCGGTCATCGTGCCGCGATTGTGGAAGATGACCATATCGGCCTCTTCATCGAATGTGACGCGATAGTCGGGCAGATGATCGTGACGGGCCAGCTCCTTGATCATCTGTCTGAACCGCTTTTCAGGGCTCTGGGAACCAGACTTGAGCAGCAACTTGGCGAGCGTGATGCGCCAGCTCTTCTGCTGGCCGCAATGCTTGCGGGCCAGCTCATACACGCGCCGCTCGATTGGCTTGCGCAGGCGGAAGTAATCCCGATGTAGCGTCAGAACCTCTTCGTTGCGGATCGCATTGAACACCCAGCCGGAAAGCTGGACCTCGCACCAGAGAAGGCGGCCGTCCATGC
Source organism: Sulfitobacter sp. 1A12779 (assembly GCF_043557315.1). Classification (NCBI taxonomy): domain Bacteria; kingdom Pseudomonadati; phylum Pseudomonadota; class Alphaproteobacteria; order Rhodobacterales; family Roseobacteraceae; genus Sulfitobacter; species Sulfitobacter sp. 1A12779. The sequence continues at coordinate 23,460 of NZ_JBIFFU010000032.1, read as the reverse complement.
CATGTTTCCGGCGGATCGAGGAGGCGTCTATCAAACCGAAACCGTCGATCTGTTCTTCGTCTCCAGTTACGATGTTGGTCCGTATCCGCGTTCCTTCGAGACGGTCGAGCGCATCGAGGAGGGACTGGTACTCCCGACCGCTCGTGCCACGGTTCGCGAAGATCAGCAGCTCGCGCGAGTTGATACGGACACGCGGTGAAACCTGTTCGCCCTTCTTCAGTTTCGCCATGATCTGACTGATGCAGTAGATCAGAATATCCTTGTCGTAGATCGTTGCGAGGCCCTTGACGCTTGGCGTGATCTCCAGCCAGTTCTCGCCGTTCCTGTATCGCTTCACCGAGGTTTCGGGCTTCTTAGACAGCGAATAGAAGGGATGCTCCATGTGCTGCATCACGTCCTTCAGCACCGCGTCGGCAACGTCGCAGATGAACAGATCATGCTGCGGATGACGATCTGGGAGGAGGGGGGCGAGATTCGTGTTTTCAGTTACCATGCGGCGACATTCGTGTTTTCAGTTACCGCTGTCAAGATTCGTGTTTTCAGTTACCGAAATCAGGATTTCAGTTACCAAGATTCGTGTTATTAGTTACCAGCACACTCGCTAGTATTTTAATACCAAAGGATAAAACGACATTATCTTGGCGCGTAACACAGAATCTAACACATATTAACACCAGACGAAGCCTACAGCTCCTGTGGATAAGTGCCTAATCAACCACGCTGAACGTCACGGCTGGTAGAATACGCAGGCGTTGACGCCCTCTGTTGTGGCCGTCCACATCGCCCCGAGGACAGCGCATGTGGAGGGGGTGCTGGCCAAGAAACGGGGCAGGGCGACGGTCATCGCCAGGGCCAGAACGAGCGCACCCAGACCGAACCAGGGCCAGTAGGATTTCCAGCGGTCCAGCCTTTCTTCCCGGTCCCGGATATTGCGGAGAAGGTTGCCGCGATCCTCGCTGGCCTGATCGAGGACGGCAGCCGTCTTGTTCGTTCGCAGGTCCAGATGATTGGCCGTGCGGTCGAGACGCTGGAGCGTGTCCAAGAGGCGCGCATCGACGGCCTGTCCGATCCGGTCGCCGAACCCGGCGGGATCATTCTGGCTCTGCACGGTCACAGCCGCTCGCCGCGCCTCGTTCGCCGCCGTGGTCGCACGGTTGATCGCCTTGGTCTGATCCTCCACCTGGTCGGACAGGTTCAGCGCCAGGCTCGCCAGCCGGTCGAGGGTTTCGCGCAGCTCATCGTCTGAGAGGGCAGGGAGGTCGGGTTGGTCTGGCATCGGGAGGCGTCCTTCGGATCACTGGTCCTGTGGGACGAACAGCCCCTTGAAGTCGGGGTCGGCGTAGTAGCGCAGCTTTTGGGCCAGCGCCGAGGGCTGGCCCTGAACACGGAGAAGCTGCAGCCCCGGCGGCATCTGCATGATTTCATCGGGGGTGAGAAGATCGCGGCCCGTGAGGTTGTTGGAGAAGCTGGGATTGTCACCCGGCTTGTAGCTGTCGGTCTGGAACCCGGTGGTTTCCTGGCCGATCATCTGGCTCAGCCATTTGGCCGTTTCAAAATCATTGACCCCGAAGACCTGTTGCACCCCGGCATTGGCGATGAAGGTGCCAGCACGTTCGCCGTAGAGATCGCGGAGCTGGCTCATATCCTGCAAGATGGGCCAGAGCTGGAGGCCATAGCCCGCCATCAGGCCCATGGCGCGCTCTACAGCTTCCAGACGACCTAGGGCGGCAAATTCGTCGAGGAGGAACAACGTGGGCGCTTTGAGGCGTCCTGTGGCGCTCACAGGCGCTGTAGGGGCCCCGGAGAGGGCAGGGGACGCCCCGGAGGGCTGTGTCGCCGACTCGGCGTCCCGTGCGATGTCCTGGAGGGCTTGGGAGACCAGAAGGCGCAGCCAGCGGCTGTAGGCGTCCATCCGGTTCGGCGGCAGCACCAGAAACACCGACGTGATCCGGTGGCGTAGATCGGAGAAGTGGAAGTCCGACCGTGACGTGACCTTGGCAATGCGCGGACTGTCGAGGAAATGCGTGTGGCGCTGCGCGTTGGACAGCACCGAAGCGGCTTCCCGATCCGCCTTGCCAAGGAAGCGGTTGGCGGCGCGGGCAATCAGCCCGCCCGCTGCATCGCTGTCCTGCATCAGCTCCAGCAACGCGCGGAGCTTTTCCGGGGGCAGGGTGAGATATTCCCGGACGGTGGCGAGGGTGCGCCGGTCGCGGTCCTCGTGGCAGACGCAAAACATGATCAGCCCGCCGAGGATGGCCTTGGCTTCCTCGTTCCAATGCGCTTCCGAAACCTGTCCCGGCGGGTCCATCACAAGCGCCTCTGTCAGGCAGGCCGCATCCTCGCCCAGATCGAGGCTGTCCGGTGTGAGACGGTCGAGCGGGTTGTAGGCGACAGAGGGCATCCCGCTAACCTCAAACGGATCGAGGACATGGACCGTTCCGAACCGCCGCCGGGCTTCCCCGGCGATCCGTGCATTCTCGCCCTTGGGGTCGATGACCAATACCGAGCGTTCCGCTGCCAGCAGGTTGGGGATCACGGTGCCGACGCCTTTCCCGGCCCGTGTCGGGGCGAGGGTGATCAGATGGGCAGGGCCGTCATAGCGCAGCAGCCGCCCGGTGCCCGGATTGCGCCCGATCAGAAGACCATCCTCGCCCTGGAGTTTCTTCAGCTCCTTGCGGCTGGCAAAGCGGGCCGAGCCGTGGCTGTCACCGGTCAGCCCGAAGTAGGCGTCGGCCCCGGAGACGCCCCGCCAGTATTGGAAGCCAAAGACCGCGCCGATGAAGACAGGCGGCGCGATGATGGCCCATTCCCACGCCGACTGACCAAGCGGAGGACCAAAGGCCGATATGGCCACGACGCCCCCGATGATGAACCCAATCATCGCCCCGAACAGGACAGCGCCGATCATCCAGCCCATCAGGATGGGCGTGAAGATCAACCGACCGAAAAACCGGAACAGAGTATCGAAGAGGCCGATCACGGCCCGCATCAGGACGGCGTGTCCGGATCAGAACTGGACGGGGCAGGGGAGGCAATACCGGAGGGGGCATCCCAATCCGCGAAGGCCTTGCGATCCTGTTCACGGGCGAGGTTGCGGATCAGCCGATCCAGCATTGCCGCCGCTCCGGAATCCCGTTCCGCCAGATCGAGCAGCGCACCGCCCAGGATCACCTTGCGCCGGGTATCCAGCTTGCGCTGCCTGGTGGCTGCCCGGTTCTTCAGTGCCTGAAGACGGGCCTTGGCCTGGGCGTATCGTTTCTCGGCCCGCTCGAGTTCGGTGTCTGCCAATGCACGTCTCCATCTTCGAAAAGAGCAGGTGGACAGGTTGGTCTTGTCAGATTGAGCGATAGCGCTTACCCGTAGGCCTGTAAAGGACAAGGGCGCACTTATGCAAACTCTTCACCTGCGGTTCCGAGATTTGCGTGCGATCTCTCCGGGGCAAACCTCCAGCCGATGGCAAACCCCTTCGATGCGAGGCGCATCGAAATGGGAGACGACATCGCCTCTCCCAAACCCTCTAGGACCAACCTGCGCGGTTGGATGGCGTCCCGCATCACGACACCCTGACGGCATCCTGTGCCCCGTGGCCGGGGCTGGATCACCGAGGGAGTCACGCTTGCGGGCTGCGCGGATCATCGGACCTGTCGGTGCCGATCCACGCCGGGTTTGCCGGTGGCAAACCGCCCATGACCTAACCTATGATCCCGCCCCCCACGAGGCTGGGGATTATAGGTTAGGTCACTGGCAAGCCCGCGCCTCAGAGACCCTTCGGGCCGCTTCGTTCGGACCGTCTTTTCCCCTCCGGCCCCAGCGTTGTGGGGCGCGGGCCTTCGGGGAAAAGACGGCTGACCCGGTGGCCCATGTCGGGGCATGGGCTGGGGTCAGCAGCGGCGCGCGCGATGATCGTTCACATCACGGGCGAGGGGAGGGCGCATGGCCAGCTACCACCTCTCCGTGAAGACGATCAAACGCAGCGCCGGACGCTCTGTCGTGGCCGCAGCCGCCTACCGGGTCGGTGAGCGCATCGAGTGCCAGCGCGAGGGCCGCATCCACGACTACACCCGCAAGCAGGGCATCGAGGAGACGTTCATTGTCGCCCCCGAGACTGCCCCGGCCTGGGCGCAGGACCGGTCCAAACTTTGGAACGAGGCCGAGGCCAGCGAGACCCGCCGCAACTCTGTCACCGCCCGCGAGTGGGAGCTGGCCCTTCCCTCCGAAATCAGCGCCGAGGACCGGTCGCAGATCACCCGGCAGTTCGCCGAGGAGCTGGTCAGCCGATACGGCGTGGCTGTCGATGTGGCGATCCATGCGCCGCACCGGGAAGGCGATCAGCGAAACCATCACGCCCACGTCCTGACCAGCACTCGTAAGCTGGAGGCCGAGGGCTTCACAGCCAAGACGCGGGTGCTCGATTCCGCGAAGACCGGCGGCGTCGAAATCGAGCAGATGCGCGGCGTCTGGGCCGAATTGCAGAACCGGGCGCTGGAGCGTGTCGGCGAGGTCGAGCGGGTCGATCATCGGTCGCTTGAATCGCAGCGCGAGGCGGCGTAAGAGCGCGGCGACACGCTGTCCGCCGAGGAGCTGGACCGCGACCCCGAGCTGAAGCTGGGACCGGCGGCCAATTCCATGGAGCGACGAGCCAAGGCCATGGCCGAACGCCAAGGTCGGGAATACGTGCCGGTCACGGAACGCGGCGCTGTCGTCCATGCCGCCCGTCAGGCGCGCGCCGCGTTCCGCGACATGCGCGAACGACTGGAGCTGGCGCGGGAGACCTATGGCACGGCCCGCGAGGAAGGGCAGGGGCGTGTCTCCGCCGGTCTTGCCGCACTCAGGGCGGCGACATCGAAAGAGCGCGGGCCACGTGCGTCTGACGATATCCGGGAGCGGCTGGCGCAGATCACCGGGCGGGACGGTCCAGACCGGGCCGTGCCGGAACGCGGTGGGCAGAGTGACGAAGAACCGAAGCGTTCTGTGCAGGAGCGGTTGCGCGAGGCGCTGGACAAGGATCAGGGGGCCGAGCAGGACGCGAGCGTAGAAGACGGCGAGAAGCCGTCGATCCGCGAGCGTCTGGACGATGTGTTGAACAAGCCGCGCGAGCGGCTGGAGATCGAAGAACCGGAGAAAGACCGGGAAGTCGAAAGCGAGAAAGAAATCGACAGGGAGGTGGATCGTGACCGTGGCCTCAGTCACTGACTTGCCACCAATCTTCGACGGGATCGAGGCGGTGTGTTTCGACGTCTTCGGCACGCTGGTCGAAATCACCGACAAGCCGCGCGAGCTGATACATTGGCCGATGCGCGAGGATAAGGCTGGTGACAGACTGGCCCGAATTGCTTGGGGCCAGGGTTGCCCCGGAAAATCCTGCTTGCGGATTCCCGAAGCTGCTTATCATCGAGATAATTTCCATGGTATTGGAAAAAAGGCGAAAAATGGTTTAGAGGTCACCCGACAAACGACCTTTACATGGCCGGAATGTGCTCCAGAAACGGCCAACGTTGGTGGTGAACTCGACTGCGGCGCTTGCCGCGAGCAGGTTTGAGCCGACAGCAAACTGACAGGATGTTCACCATGGCCGATACCCTTCGTCTCGATCTCCCGCTGTTGCTTCCCGATGTGCCGGACGCGCGTGACGCCTGTGTTCGACGGCTGATCGAGAGCCTTGAGCCTCGCGACGGCGTCGAGCGCGTGCACATTCGCGACGAAGAGGACGGCGCAGGTGCGGAGTTGTGTATTCATTACGACCCCGCCGTCCTTCCGCTTGAGCGCATCCGCCAACTCGCCGGGACCTTCGGGGCGGAAATTGCCGCAAAGTTCGGGCATATGGTTTGGCAGGTTGACGGGATCGCGGATCAGCGCCGGGCGAGGACCGTCAGCGAGAACGTGCGCCGTCTGTCGGGGGTTGTCGAGGCCCACGCCAACGCGGGCGGTCCCCTGCGGATCGAGTTCGACCGGGCGCAAACCGATGAGGACACCATCCGCAAATCCCTTGAGGAGATGAAGGTATCGCCGGAGCGGGAGAAACCCGGTCCCGCAAGTGCCGACAAGGCGGATGACCACGATCACGCCCACGGTGGTATTTTCGGGGCGCAGACCGAACTGATCTTTGTGGGGCTGTGCGGTGTGCTTCTGCTTATTGGCTGGCTTTTGCCGAAGTTTGTGGCGATGCCGTCATGGGCGCCCCTGTTCGTCCTTGTCCCCGCCTATTTCTTCGGCGGCTACTATGCTCTGCGCGAGGCCATCGACAGTGTCCGCAATGGCCGGTTCGAGATTGATTTCCTGATGCTTGTGGCGGCGGCGGGCGCGGCGGCACTTGGCGAATGGGCCGAGGGCGCGTTGCTGCTGTTCCTTTTCAGCCTTGGTCATGCGCTGGAAGGCTATGCCATGGGTCGCGCCAAGCGGGCCATTGAAGCGCTTGGTGCCCTGGCACCCAAAACGGCCACCGTACGCCGGGACGGCAAGGTCGAGGAGATCGCCGTCGATGCCTTGCGGGTCGGTGACATTGTGCTGGTGAAACCGAACGAGCGACTGGCCGCAGACGGCTTTGTCATCAAGGGTGAAAGCAGCGTCAATCAGGCACCGATTACCGGCGAGAGCGTGCCGGTGGACAAATCGCCCGTCGGGGACGCGAACGTGGCCGCCGAAAAGCCCGACCTGGTGGATGCCGGAAACCGTGTTTTTGCCGGTACGATCAACGGTGGCGGCGCATTGGAAATCCAGGTCACGCGCACATCGGCGGATTCGACCCTCGCCCGTGTCGTCAAGATGGTGAACGAGGCCGAAACCAACCAATCGCCCACACAGCGCCTGACCGACCGATTCGAGCGCATCTTTGTTCCGGCGGTGCTGGTACTTGCCATCGCGCTGTTGTTCGCGGGCTTCGTCATCGACGAGCCCTTCAGCGACACATTTTATCGCGCCATGGCGGTTCTGGTGGCGGCAAGCCCCTGTGCGCTCGCCATCGCGACGCCAAGCGCGGTTCTCAGCGGGGTGGCACGCGCCGCACGCGGCGGCGTCCTGGTCAAGGGCGGTGCGCCGCTTGAAAATCTGGGGCGGCTGACAGCCATTGCTTTCGACAAGACCGGCACCTTGACCGAAGGTAAGCCAAAGCTGGTCGATGTGGTGACGGCCGAGGGTGCCGAGGAAAAAGACCTTCTGCGGGTGGCAATCGGGGTCGAGGCGCTGAGTGACCATCCTCTCGCCGCCGCCGTTGTCAGGGACGGGCGCGAACGGCTTGGCGACATACCCGCCGCCGAGGCGTCCGATCTGCGCAGCATCACCGGGCGCGGTGTCGTGGCCCAGGTCGATGGCGAGACGACCTATATCGGCAAGGACGATCTGTTTGCCGAAGTCGACGGCCCGCCCATGCCCGACACGTTGCGCGCAAAGGTCGAGGCGCTGGAAGCAGGCGGGCGCACCACGATGGTCGTGCGCCAGGGGGACAGGTATCTCGGGGTGATCGGCCTGATGGATACACCGCGCGAAGCGGCCCCGGCGGTCATCAAGGCGCTGCACGAGATCGGCATCCGCCGGATGATCATGATTTCGGGCGACAATCAGAAAGTCGCCGACGCTGTGGCGCGGGCCATCGGCCTTGACGAGGCGCGCGGCGATCTGATGCCGGATGACAAGGTGGAAACGATCAAGAGCCTGCGCGCCGAGGCCAAGGTCGCCATGGTCGGCGACGGCGTCAATGACGCGCCAGCGATGGCGAACGCGACGGTCGGCATCGCCATGGGCGCGGCGGGTTCGGATGTCGCGCTGGAAACCGCCGATGTGGCGCTGATGGCGGACAATCTGAACCATCTGCCCTTTGCCGTGGCGCTCAGCCGATCGACAAGTTCGATCATCCGGCAAAACCTGTGGTTCAGCCTGGGGGTTGTCGCCTTTCTGGTCCCTGCCACGATCCTTGGTCTGGGAATTGGTCCCGCGGTGGCCGTCCACGAGGGATCGACGGTTGTCGTTGTCTTCAACGCACTGCGATTGCTCGCATTCCGCTTTGCGCCGCCGACCGCGGCTGTGGAGGCGGCACCCGCCCCGGACACCAGGGCGGCAGCCTGACAGCACAGGTCAGCCGCTTGCGGGGCGGCACATCCACATGTGGCGACATCATCACAGCGTGAGGGGCGGCGTTGTCCCGCTCTGTTCCAGAACCCAACGGGCGCGCCAGCTGTCCGAATGCCTTTCCAGCAGCAGATAGTTGCGCTCCGCGATATAGCGCGAAGCCTGTCCGGGGATGCGCCGGATTCGGATCGGATTCCCCCTGAGCGGCGATTCACCGAGTTGTGCAAGGGCACCCAGGAATCGCGCCCAGGCCTTGGGCGGGGCGCGATGCGCGATACCGGATGCGACCAACTGGTGCAGCCAGCGGTCGGTGCGAAGCTTCATCGTGGCGCGCGTCGCCAGATGGATTTCCCCCGAGAGCACGGTAACGTCATGGCCGTCGGCAAGCGCGATGTCGCGAACCAGCCGCAGCATGTCGCACCATTCTGCGCGATGGGCACGGCTTTGCCACTGATCGCGCAGATCGTCCTCGTATTTCTGCATCTTCGGGACGGCAACCATCAGCGCCTCGAGCAGCGATAGGCGCGGACCCAGCAACGGGACGCTGGACATCAGGAACGTGTGGCCCTGAACCGGTGCCGCGGCTTCGGCGCGCATCATCGCCCAGCCGCCCTCTCCCATGATCGCACGGCGCGTGCGCTCCGATCGCATGTCGGGTGCCAGAATGCGCAGACCAGCGGTGCGGACGCTCCAGCCCAGATGCAGGCCGGACGGGTCATGAAAGCGCCGCGGCAGATCGCCGTCCGCCGAGGCGTGCTGAAAGGTCAGGAAACTCTCGCGCGCGACCTCGAACAGGGTTTGGCCGACCGGGGAATAGGTTTTCGAGCGCGGCAGCGACCCCCAGCCATCGCAGATGTCGTGATCGTCCCACTGCATCAGCGAGGGCACGCGCGCGGCGATCCAGGCAAATTCCGGCGCGCGGTAAAGGCCAGTATAGCGTTCCAGAAAGCGTTCGCGCAGGTGATGGCGCAGATCGGCCAGATCGGCGCGGGAAGGGTCCTTCGGGATATGCTCGGGCCAGTTCTCGCTCAGCGGATGCCCCTCGGTCACCTGATCGGCATAGACCTGATCGCCGCCATGCAGCAGCAGGGAGAAGGGCGCGCTCCGGTGATCTTCCCGCAGGCGCGCCCACATCGCGTTGCGCTCGGAGCCTTCGCGCTCAAGATCGCCGATCTCCTCGCCGTTGCAGGACACATAGGCAATCCGCATATCGCCTCGCAAATCGCCTGCAACGTCGTAGCTTTCACCGCTCCATTGGTAACTGGACGGCCTGTCGGCTGGCAGGTGGAACCTTGCGCGCCATACGGTGGCATGATCGTAGTCGGCAAGGCGTTCCGCGGCATGGACGCCATCGACCGTTCTGACCGGCTCCGGGCGCGCCCGCCCGGCCGCGATGAAAAGGGCAGACAGTTGCGCCCCGGACGCCCCGATATCATCGAGAAACAGGATCGGACCGGTCATGATCGGCGGTTCGGATGTCATGTGTACCGTGGTTCGGGGCGGCGTTCAGGCACTGTTGTCACCATGAACGCGCCGCCCGTCAGTTCCATGCCGCCCGGCGGCGGCGCAGCACCGCAGGCAGGACAGTCAGCCCTATCAGCCCGACGACCCACACCAATAGAAGGGCCGCCTTGGCGAGGAAGTGAACCGGCCCCATCGCCCAGCCGACCAGCCCCTCGATATTGGCCGCATCGCGCAAGGCGTTGGCCTCGGCGCCCAGGCCGAACCAGTTTGCAAACCCGGTGCCGGTATCGGCCAGCGGACCGGCAGCGCCGGAAATCCACGCCAGCACCGGATCGACCAGCCACCACACGCCAAGCGCAAGCGCGGACCACAAGACCAGCCCGGCCACGATGACCGAGCCCGGAATATTCAGCGCAGGCAGGCTTCTGCGGTCGCGATACCCGTAACCGTCTTCTTCGTCATGATACGCATCCGGCTCGCGATATCGCTCGTGTCTGGATGGTTTGAACCGATGATGTCCCATGATTTGTCCACCTAGTCGAACAATTCGCGCAGGAACGATTTCCGGCCGCGATACCCGTGTTTGCCATGGCTACCGTGTTTGCTGTATCCGCCCCGGTCGTCGTAACCCCGGGGTTCGGGCTCGCGCCGTGGCGGCGGGGCCATTTCGGCGGCACTGCGTTCGATGATCTTGTCAAGCTCGCCCCGGTCCAGCCAGACGCCCCGGCATTGCGGGCAAAAGTCGATTTCCACGCCCTGTCGGTCCGACATGCTGAGTGGAACATCGCAGACCGGGCACATCATACCGGCTTTGGCGCTTCTGGGCTTCTCCATCTCGTTTCCTGGCTCCTTCAGTGTAACAACCATGTGTTCTTTTCCTGTTCTTATCATGAGATATAGAAGCTACAGTTACTATAGCTTCAAGGGGCGACACATCGTTTTTGGGGTAGAATCCGGTAGGGGGCAGGATCGTATCACAAGCTTTCGCGCACTCGGTGACATGCAAGGCGCATCCACCGGTGCTTGCGCCCAAGACCAGAACGCTCATTTCTGAGGCGCTGGCGGCTTGCGAGAGGCGTTTACATGCATGAATAACAACACAGAGGCTCTTTCGTCACATCGTCCCATTTGATGAAATGTTTGTTTGGGACACTTTTCACGTCAACAAAATCAGGAGCTTAGAAGGCAAAAAATCCAACAGGTTCAACTGGCACGCCGTTTCCAGTTTTCCTTATGCTACAATCCTGCCCCCTACCGGAACAGACCCCATCTACGAAAACACGGGCAACGTGTCTTCGCCGTTTAGCGTAGGATTCCACACTCCGCTGCAAAGGACCCCTGAGCGCAGATTGTCACGGGAGTGTCACCGCGCGATCCGGGACCGTTGCGAATACCAGGCAGATACCGCGTCGATCTGTTCATTTGTCATGGTCCGGGCAATCGCCTCCATGACAGGCGAAAAAGCGGTGCCTCCGCGCTTGCCCTCACGCCAGAGCATAAGGCTCTCGGCGAGATACCACGTCGGCTGCCCGGCAAGCGCCGGAAAGTCGGGGCTTTGCGGTTGTGATCCCTGGCCATGGCAACTTTGGCACGACGGGATCCCGGCCTCTGCGATGCCGTCGAGGGCAATGCGCTGGCCAAGGGCCAGCAGCGCCTCGGGCGTGGAGGGCGTCCCGCCCGGAGCGGCCATCGGTACCGTGGCATAGCCAAGATCGGTGTCGCCCTCGAGAATCCCGGCCGCATCCTGCGGCGTGTCGAGCGGCAGAACCAGCGGCCCGGTCGCCCCCGGCGATGTTTTTGCGTCCTTGGCGGCATTTGCTACGGGGCCGGGATCCGGCACCGGGCCGGGCTGCCGGGCAAAGTATTCGGCAAGCCCGGCGAGGGTCTGTGCATCATACCGGCTTGCGGGCGGCTGCATGAAGCCGCTTTCGCGCCTGCCTTGCGCAAAGGCCTGCAATGTCGCGAAGAGATAGGGTGCGGGCTGGCCCGCGATGATTGGAAAGGCACCGCTGGCCGCGCCCTGCCCCCGGCCCAGCCCGTCGCGGCCATGACAGCGGGCGCAATTTTCCAATGTGTTCTCGAAGATGCCGTCCAGCGCCGCCAGCGCCTGCCCGCCCGCCTCCAGGTCGTCGTCCACGGCGCCGCCACCGAGTGCAAGATCGGCATAGGCTGCGGCGGTCATGTCTGGCAAGGCGCGCAGAAAGGCGACCTGCGCCCAGACCTCGTCATCGCGGTCCTGCGCCGGCCAGGCGGGCATCCCGGTATATTTGAACCCGTTCTTTACTATCCAGAACAGTTCCTCGTCGCTCCAGTCCACGACGCTGTCCTTCAGCCGCGGCGGCGAAGGAACCATGTTGGCCACGACCGGAGATTGGCGGACGCCGGGGGCGCCATGACAGGCGGCGCAGCTTGTCGCGTAATTGCCGGCCGACCGCTGGATCAGGGCCGGATCGGACAGGTCCAGCCCCTCGGGCCTTTCGACCGCCATCGACTGGGTGGCGACCGCGTTCTCCAGCGTCCAGCCAAGGAACCAGCGCGTTACAGGCCAATGACCCGACGAGGCCGCGACCGAAACCAGACCCGACCAGCCGACCAGCAATACCCCTGCGACGCCCAGAACCAGCAGGCCCGCGAACCGCTTCCAGGTCAGAACGATCCCCAGCCTCATCTGCAATCCCCGATCAGCGCGATGGGAAGGGTCTCGAACACCACCGCCACGAAGGACAATACCGCCAGCAGCAGCGTCGAGAACTCGAGGAACCGCTCGCGCGCCTCGGTCGTATTCTGATTGTTGTGGAAATCGCCTTCACCGGCTCGCCATTCGCGCCATGAGCGCCGCAGAATCAGACCGATCAGGGCGAGGCAGACCAAAGTCACACCGCCGATCAGTGTCCGCGTGCCGCCGATTCCGCGGAAAGGATCGCCGTTAGGCGCGCATTGCCAGGCCACCAGCAGATAGCTGAACAGGAAGTGAAATCCCCAGATCGTCGGCGCGGCGATCAGCGTCCAGAGCGTATCTTCGGTCTTGCCCAGTCCCAGCATCGCCATCCTCACACCAGCATCGGGAATAACGCCAGCAACGTCACCGTCACCAGCGCGGTTGCGAACATGAAATGCCAGTAAAGCGCCACGTTCGAGATGTCGGCGTCATGGTGCGGCGTCATCCTGCCGAAGACCGACCGCGCCAGGCAATAGGCCAGCATCAGGCTGCCCACCGCCGCGTGAACGGCGGTCCAGATCGCCAGCACCCAGACCGTCGCGGGATAGACGTGATCGGCGGGATTGAGACCATAGATCCAGGGCCCCCAGAGCAAGGCAGCACCGGCGCCAAGCGCCAGCAGGCTGCCTCCCGCCATCAGAGCGCGTGCGATACCGACCCGCCCGGCGCGATTGAGATTGCGCGCGCCCAGCGATGCCGCCCAGGCAGCGCCGAAAAGACCCAGTGACAGGCCGGGCCAGAGTGTGCCCGGTCCTGCCATGCCAGGCGGCGGAAAATCGGCGTGGATCGTGAAGTAGAACATGTAGCCAAAGGCCAGTCCGACAAAGGCCATCGCATCGCCCGCCATGGTGATAAACATCGCCCACCAGCCGGTCGATTTCGGACCCGAGACATAGAGCGGCAGGCTGAGGCCGAGACCGACGTTCTTGTCGGGCTTTTCGGGAATCGCCGCCGTTCCGCGCCAGAGCCAGACCATGATGGAAATCGTCGCCAGCACCATGGCGACAAGGGCCGGAATCCAGAACTTGAAGGTGGTGAAGATGAACACGGCCCCGGTCAGGGCAGCGGCGATCATCGGCATGAAGCTTGGCCCCGCAACCCGCAGGCACTGCATAGGCGTGCCGTCGAGGACCGAGGTAATGAGCGTCTCGCGCTTTCCTTCCTCCGCGTCGGGAAGATAGAACCGGCCCTTGTCTACGTCTTCCGCGAAATTCGGCTGTTCCCAGAGCGGATAGCGTGTGGTGACGATCGGAACCGAGCGCACACCCCAGTTTTCAGCCGGCATTTCGATCAGCCACTCAGACGTGCCGGCATTCCATGGATTGCGGTCTGCATAGGGTTCCCCGCCGCGCGGGCGCAGCACGTCCCAGACGATGATCAGAAACCCGGCGGCAAAAATGAAAGCGCCGGCGCTGGAGATCAGGTTCGCGGTCCCGACCCCAAGCTCGACCGGATAGGTCCAGACGCGCCGCGCCATGCCAGCCAGCCCGGAATAGTGCATCGGCAGGAAGGTTACGTTGAAGCCGGTGAACATGATCCAGAACGCCCACCGCCCCAGCCGGTCGGACAGTTTCCGGCCGCTGACAACCGGCCAGTAGTAATAGATACCCGCGGCCAGCGGAAACAGCATCCCTCCGATCAGCACGTAATGCAGGTGGGCAACCACGAAATAGGTGTCGTGCGCCTGCCAGTCGAAAGGCACCAGTGCCACCATGACGCCGGTCAGCCCGCCGATCACGAAGGTCGCCAGCGCGCCCGCGACGAACAGCATCGGCACCGAAAAGATCACCCGCCCGGTCAGCAAAGTCGCCAGAAACACGAATATCTGCACGCCGGTGGGGATCGCAACCGCCTCGGAGGCGGCCGAAAAGAATCCCAGCGAGGCCGAGGGCAGGCCCGTGGTATACATATGGTGCACCCACAGCCCGAAGGAGAGGAAACCGGTGCCGACGGCAGCCAGGACGATCCAGGAATAGCCCAGGATCGGACGCTGCGCGAAGGTCGGCACGATCATCGCCACCAGTGCGATGGCGGGCAGGAAGACGATATAGACCTCGGGGTGGCCGAAGATCCAGAACAGGTGCTGCCACAGGATCGGGTCGCCGCCACGGGCCGGATCGAAGAAGGGCCAGTCGAACATCCGCTCCAGTTCGAACAGGATGTCGCCCGCGATCAGTGGCGGAAAGGCGAACAGGATCATCGCCGCCACCACCAGCACATACCAGGCATAAAGCGGCATCAGGTTCAGGCGCATCCCCGGAGGCCGGCATTTCAGCGTGCCGACGATCAGTTCCACCGCCGCCGCGATCGAGGCGACCTCGATGAACGACAGGCCCAGTAGCCAGATATCTGGCCCGAGGCCCGGCGTGAATTTTTCTTCGGTCGTCAGCGGCGGATACATGAACCACCCCGAACTCGGCGCGGCACCGAAGAAAATCGAGCCGCTGACGAAAATTCCGCCGATCAGAAAACACCAGAAGCCGAAGGCCGACAGCCGTGGAAACGGCAGATCGCGCGCGCCAAGCATCTGTGGCAGCAGGATGATCGCCACCGCCTCGAATATGGGCACGGCAAAGAGAAACATCATCGCCGTGCCGTGCAGCGTGAAAAGCTGATTGTAGAAGGTGGCGGTCAGGAAGTCGTTCTCGGGCACCGCCAGCTGCACCCGCATCAGCAGCGCCAGGACACCGGCGAACAACATGAATCCGAAGGATGCCGCCGTATACCAGACGCCGATTTCGGTATTGTTCACCGCCGACCAGTAGCGCCAGCCCTTCGGCGTCTCCCATACCTTGCGCAGCCTGTCTTCCTGCCCGCGGCGCACCTCGGGGTCGTCCTGATCGGGTGCATCCGGTGCTGTCCGGTCTGTCATTCCAGGCTCCCCAGCCAGTCGGCGATGCGGGCGGTCTCTGCCTCGGGCAACATGCCGAAGGCAGGCATCTCGACCCCCGGCTTGAGATGGTCGGGCGAGGCGATGAAATCCGCGATGTTCTCGGCCGTGGTGGGCAGGATGCCCGCGCCGATCATCCGTCGGCTGGCCAGATGTGTCAGGTCGGGTCCGACGGTGCCGTCGGCAGGCGTGCCCCGCACGGAATGGCAGGCCGCACAACCGTTCTTCATGAAGAGATCGAGGCCGGGGCCCTCGGTGACGGCGGCGGGCCGGGCCTGCGCCCGCACATAGGCCTCGAACTCAGCGGGCGGCACCACGATCACCCGGAAACCCATCTGGGCATGGGCGAGCCCACAGAATTCGGCGCAGGTCCCATTGAAGACACCAAGCTCTGTCGGCTCCAGGATCAGCCGGTTCACCCGGCCCGGTATGGCGTCCATCTTGCCGGCCAGCGGCGGCACCCAGAACGAATGGATCACGTCGGGGCTGCCTAGAAGGATCGTGGTGCGTTGGCCAAGCGGAATGACGATCTCGTTGGCGCCGGGGATGCCGCCTTTCGGCAGACTGCGCACCACGCCCGGTGCGCCCGTCACACCGTAGGAGACGCGCCACCAGAACCGCTCGCCCGAGACCGCGATGGTCGGGCCATCGCCCGGCCTGCGCAGGTCGTTCAGCAATCCGAGGCCCCAGACCAGCAGCGCCGCAAGCACCACTGTCGGGAACACGCAGCCGCCCCAGATGATCAACCGCAGCCCGGCCTTTTCGCTGTGCCGCCCGGGCCGCACCTTGACCGCATAGAAGCTGACGCCGATGACGATGGTCCAGATCACCACGCCGCCGGCCAGCATGACCCAGAACAGCGCAAGGACGCGTGCCGCCTCGTCCCCTGCGGGATCGAAGGCGGATTGCGGGTTTTCGCATCCGGCCAGGGCAAGCGCCGCAAGCAGGAGTGCAGACGCCGGCACCCTCACGATCCGGCCCTGTTCGCTGCCGCCGCCGCGTCGCAGGGGCTGGCAATGCGTGTCCGGTCCATGGCGGCGAACCAGGCGGCCGCGACGACAAGCGCGGCGACCAGATACATCATCGCCGCCGCCGTCATCATCAGGACGCCGGCAAGCTGCTGATCCTCGATCAACGTCAATCCCCAGGCTTCGGGCCAGGCTCCGTAGGCCGGATACAGCGCCCGACCCGAAAAGGTCAGCAGCGCCCCGAAGATCAGCGAAAACTTGAAGCAGACGAACAGCGCGGCAATCCGCACCCCGAAGCCTCTGTTCCCGCTCCGGGCAATCATGGTCCAGAACGGCAAGGCCGCAGCGAAGATCGAACCGTGCATGACGGCATGAACAAGATCGTCCTCAAGCGCCACGGCAAGCGCGCGCGGCGCGTGCCAGAACAGGAAAACGCCCAGCATCATGGCGGTGGCGACACCGGACGCGCTCAGAAGTCTCTGTGCCCGACGCCAGGCTGCGGCTTGGGCCAGCGCACCGAACCACCTTTGCCAGCGTCGCGGCAAGGCGCGGGTCATCGTCGCAAGCGGTTGTCCCAGCACCAGAAGCGGCGCCGCCAGTCCCATCAATGTGATATGCTGGGCCATATGTGCGGAAAACAGGCTCTCTCCCCACGCATCGAGGGGCCAGACAAGGGCTGCGACCAGCGCCGCGATCCCGCCCGCAAAACACGCAGCCTGCCAGGTTCGCACACCGCGACCCTGACCCGCCCGTGCCCAGGCAAGATGCAAACCGCGGGTGTAAAGAGCGGTCGCCAACCCCAACGGCAGAAGGACCGAGGGCTGAAATGACCACATTGTCCAGAAGTCGGCCGGTGACGGCGGGGCACCATCGCTGTGCGCCCGCGCCGGCGATGCAACGACCAACAAGATGGCGGCAGGAAGCGATGCGCAAGGGGCTGCGTCAAGTCCGTGGCGGCAGCACCGCGCAAGGCGCGCGGCGCGCGGCACGATTTTCCGGGTTCCGCACGGTGTCACTGTTCTCCGCCTCCGGTGGTCCGATGCTCACCCTGCTCGAATTCCGCGCAGGTTTCAATCTTCTGGCCCGGCAAAGAGGCCCGGTCGCATGTCAGTTGCCGAGGGCATAGGCCACGACTTGGTCGCCGACTTGCGGCTTCAGAATCGGGTTGCCACCGGCGACGAAGACGACGTAATCGCGCCCCTCGTGGGTATAGACCGCAGGAATGGCGACAGAGGGCGCCTCGACCAGATCCGACCAGACCTCGGTACCGGTCCGGGCGTCGAGCGCGCGCACTCTCGCATCCATCGACGCGCCGATGAAGATGACCCCGCCCGCCGTCACCACCGGGCCGCCGAGCGTCGGCGAGCCCCAGCTTTCGGGACCGTAGAAACCCCATTGCTGCGTCATTCCGAACGGCACTTCATAGAGCCTGTCGCCGGTGCGCAGATCATAGGCCGAAAAGGTGCCGTAGGGCGGCGCCCAGCAAGGCAAATTGGCCCAGTTGGTCCAGTTGTAAAGCTGGATTCCATAGGGCGCACCCTCTTGCGCGTAATAGCCCTGCTCTGCACCGCTTTCACCGGCGACCTGAGCGTAGGTGTCGCGCGGAATGAGCTTGATCACCTGCACGATTCGCGAGGAGTTGAGGTAGAGGATGCCTGTTCTGGGATCGACGGCACCGCCGCCCCAGTTATTGGCACCGGCCGTTCCGGGCCATAGAAATGTCCCCTGTTCGGAAGGCGGCGTGAACAGCCCTTCGTAGCGGAAACGTTCGACATCGTCGCTGCACTGGCCCCAGCCCGTCACATCGGCCAGCCGAGAGACCTCGGGCAGCTTTCCGGGATCGTTGGTGGGTGCCAGCGCGGATGAAAAGGGCTGGGTCGGGGCGGCCTTTTCACCTTTCGCATCGCTGGCGGGCACGGGGCGATACTCGATCGGATAGACCGGCTCGCCGGTCTCGCGGTTGAGCACGAAGATCTGACCCTGCTTGGTGGTCTGAACCAGCGCGGGGATCGTCTCGCCATTCTTCTCCAGATCGACAAGGGTCGGGGCGGAAGGTGTGTCATAATCCCAGATATCATGACGGATGAGCTGTTGGCTCCACCGGACCTCGCCGGTCTCGATATCGACCGCCGTCACCGAGGTTGCCAGCGGAATCGGATCCGTCCGGTTGCCACCCCAGTAGTTGGGGCTGGGCGAGGATACCGGTACATAGACCAGCCCGAGCCGGGGATCGGCGGCCATGGAGGTCCAGATATTGGCGGTGCCGGTTTGCGGTATCAGGTCTTCCGGGATGAAGGACAGATCCCACTTCAACCCACCGGTGCGGGCGTCGATCGCCATCAGATTGCCCGGCGGCGCGACGGCATAGGCCCAGTCCTTCCCGGCCCAACCCAGCAGCAAGGTGTCGCCGACGACGGTAGGTGGCTGAAGCAGAGAGAACGGAAAATTGTCGTTGACCGTATTCCACTGGTTTACGTCGAGAACGCCGCTTTCGCCAAAATCGGCGCATGGCTGTCCGGTATCGGCGTCAACCGCGTGCAATGTCGCGTTCATCGTTCCGATGTAGACGCGCTTTTCGCAAACCCCTTGCGACCCGCTCTGCCAATAGGCCACACCGCGATTCTTCAACGCGGGCTGGGTCAGCGCCTCGAGCACCGTCTCGGGCTCATAGGACCAGCGTTCCTCGCCGGTCGCGGGATCGAGCGCGAGTATGCGGTAGAACGGAGTCCCGAGATACAGTGTCTCGTTGGCGTAGATCGGTGTCGCCGACCACACGGTTTGCGGCAGCTCGTCGCTGCCGTCGGCCGCGTCCCCGGTTTCAACCGACCACACCCTTTCAAGTCTTTGGACCGTCTCGGGTGTGAAGGAGCTTACGGGAGAATACTTTTGCGCCGCAAGATTGCCGTTGAACGTCGTCCAGTCGGCAGGCTGAGCACCGGCACCCGGCGCGGCGAGGAGAAGAAAGGCTGCAAGAGTCCGTGCAATGTAGGTCACGTTGTCATCCTTCCCTGTCTGCTGCCTGCAAAGGCCGCAGCTAAACCGGCAAGCAGCGCCAGCAGCATTGTGGCCACAAGTACATTGGCCATCAGGAAATAGGCCGCGACCGCCGTCGCCGCCGCGTCGATGACGCTCAATGTGAGCAACAACCCGAACAGCCACCGTTTCAAATGAACGAAAGCCAGCAATGCCGCAGTGGCGGCAAGCAGCGCCGTGGAAACCAACACGAGGGTCGCGCCTGCCGACCCGGCAGTCCCGCTTGTCGGAGAAAGAAGCTCGAACAGCGCAAGTCCCAGACCAGTCAAACCCAGAATGGTAACAAGAAGCAAAGCTGTCTGGCGGAAATTTCTCGTGATCATCATGAGTATATAACGTTGTTTGTCTTCCGAGGTTCCAATCAGGAATGGCTGGATACTGTCCCGGAACATGGTGAAAAACCGCGCCGTCGAGGTCGTCGATTTATGGTGGAGTTGCGAGCTTCGAACACGGACCGGTGGCCAGCGGCGGTCATTCATCATCCTCATGCACAGCCTTGTGGTGCTCGCGATGGGCGTCGCGGAGAATCTTGAACCCACCCCAGATGAATATACCGGCAACGGCGACGCCGACGGCCAAGTCCGGCCAATTGGAGCCCAGCCACCAAACGAGTCCTCCGGCAACGAGGATGCCGCCATTCGCCGCGAAATCGTTCCAGCTGAACGTATTCGCGGCGCGGACGTTGACGTCGGGATCGTCTATCCTGTTCAAAAGCCAGACGCAGATCACGTTCACGATGGCCGCAATCACCGACATCACGATCATCAACCCGCCGAGTGGCTCTGATCCGGCGTAATAGCGCCGGACCGCATCCACCAGAACCCCAATTGCGAACAGCAGAAGCATTCCCCCCGAGACGTTTGCGGCCGCTCGTTTCCACTTGTCCGCCCGCGTCAGCGCAAAGAGACTGATGGCATAGACGACCGTGTCGGAAGTGTTGTCCAGACCGTTGGCGATCAATCCGCTGGAATCCCCGATGGCTCCGGTTACGAAGAACCCTATGGCAATCGCCAGATTCAGCAGCAGCACAATCCACAGTGCGCGTCTTACCGATGCGTTCTTTTGCTCTGCCATGTAACGTCCGAAAAATAGGTTCTGATGTCGAAGGGAGCCGACCCCCCAAACTGAGAGTTTCTTACTGTTAAGAATAAGAACTTGCGGACGTCATTTAGGT
Organism: Sulfitobacter sp. 1A12779; assembly: GCF_043557315.1. Lineage (NCBI taxonomy): Bacteria > Pseudomonadati > Pseudomonadota > Alphaproteobacteria > Rhodobacterales > Roseobacteraceae > Sulfitobacter > Sulfitobacter sp. 1A12779. Next base: position 3,151 of record NZ_JBIFFU010000032.1, on the reverse strand, counting down.
TCCAGTCTGGGCAGGGAAAGATCGGCCTCACTCAAGCGTCAGCGATCATGTTCAATGCTGGAGTTCGAAAGGCTAACAGCAAACACGACGAGGCAGCCCGTTGCGGGCTTGGATGAAAGGAGAACCTCATGTGGAAGGAAGTGAACCTGGACGGCGAGGATGTATTGGGGCTCGAATGTAATGGAAAACTGTCTAAACGAGACTTCGAAACCATGCACACATGGCTTGATCGCGAGTTGAAAGGGGCAGAGGCCAAACCGGCGCTGGTCATCTTCATGGCTTCGTTCGAGGGGTACGAAAGTGCCGCGGCGATGTGGGCGGACATGAAAGTAGACACCCGACATGCCGACGACTTCTCGCGGGTCGCCATGGTCGCTGATCAGAAATGGATCAAATGGGGGATGAAGGCGGCGGACCGAGTGTTGGGTGCCGACCTGAAATGGTTCGACAAAGATGAACGAGACGCCGCCATCTCTTGGGCGCGCGGAGCCTAGCGCGGCGGACCGGTTTAGATCGGCGATGACCCCGGTCGGTTCGCTAGAATGTATCTCTCAGCTAACGGATTCACGATTTTGTGATTGGCGAGCGTTCGAAGCTCCGGCTGGTGGAGGTTCTATAAAGCCTCTAAATGCATCCATTGGAGGCGTCCCGCGTGAAAACGGCCAGTTGCGAGACACATCCTGCCCGGTGAGGCCGGGATGCCCGTTAGGAGCATAGAACACCAAGAAAAACAGGCGCGTGAGCATCGAGATCACAGGCCCCTACCCTCCCCTTGTTTGTTGCAAAAATATGTTGCGAAATCACTTGATTGAGCAACAAGAAAGCGCAACAATCAGCGCATGAACTTTGGCTATGCTCGTATTTCCACAGATCGCGGTCAGGACACCGCCGCGCAACTCGATGCGCTACGCGCCGCCGGGTGCGAGCGCGTGTTTGAGGAACGCGCGTCCGGTGGCCGTTGGGATCGGCCGGAGCTGCACCGGATGCTCGATCAGCTCCGCGACGGCGACGTGGTGATCGTCTGGAAGCTTGACCGGTTGTCGCGATCGCTGAAAGACCTTCTGTCCATCATGGAGAAGATCAACGCCGCTGGAGCTGGTTTCCGGTCGCTGACCGAGGCCATCGACACCACGACGCCCGCCGGGCGCATGATGATGCAAATGGTCGGGGTCTTCGCCGAGTTCGAGCGCGAGATGATCCGCGAGCGCACGCGCGCCGGTCTGGAGCGCGCCCGCAAGAAGGGACGCCACCCAGGGCGCAAGCCGAAGCTGTCGGATGATCAGCGCAAAGAAATCCGCGACTTGGTGCGATCCGGCAAACGCACCGAGGCTGAGGCCGCGCGTCTGTTCAACGTCCACAGGTCCACGATCAGCCGTGTCATGCGGGAGGTGGCACCCGATGCAGCAGCTTGAGATGTTTCCTGAAGATATCCGCATCGAGCGTGTAGACCCGGATGCCAATATGTTTCGCTTCTATCGGTTGCGCCTAATGCCTGACCTGTTCGGCGGTGTCTCGCTCCTGCGGGAGTGGGGCCGGATTGGCACCCAGGGGCGGCATCGGATCGACTGTTTCGAGGATGCAGGCCGCGCCGCTGACGCCATGGTCGCGCTCTACAAGGCTAAGCAGAAGCGCGGTTATCAGCTCGCAGGGTGATGGCCGGCCCCCTGCCCTCTCGGTGGCAAATTTTCGAGACCAGCCGTTCATGCAGCGCGCAGCTAATTCGGGCTGTGATGCAGGTTTCTCGGACGCCATGCGCGGGGGTTTGGGCGGAGCGCTGCGGTTGCCTGGCGTCGGAGAAGCGCTCAGGCGGGAAATCGCGGGGTTGGGGTTGGGCGGATCGGCTGGGTCTATGGGGATTTGGAGGCTTGAGTGCCCTGGTTCCGACGGCTCGGGGTAGGTTCGTGGTGGCCCGTGAGGGCAAGCCCGTCATGGGTTCTGGTTAGTTTTTGGCAACCTGCGTCGCGTTCCCGGGATATTTGCGACCTGAGGATCGCTGAGGGCTGGATTTGGGCAGGCGGGATGTGCCGCAGCCGGTGGGGTGTGCGGTTACGATCGCAACCTGGGGACTGAGGCGCGCTGTTCATGCGGCAGCCCTCGCTGATGCCGGTGGTGCTCTGGGATGTTGTGCGGGCGCGAAGGTATCGACGATGATCAACCGGCCGCCGCAGCATGGGCATGGCAGCGCGAGGACGCGGGCGGGCGCATCGGCATCCTCGATCGTGTTATCGTGAGCAAGACCCGGAACCGGTGTTTCGGCCCCGAGCAGCTCCCTGATCCTCGCGATATTGGCGGTCCGATTGCCGTTGCCGAAGAAGCCATAGTGGCGGATGCGGTGCTGGCCTTTGGGCAGGACGTGGATGAGGAACCGGCGGATGAACTCGTCGGTTTTCAGGGTCATGGTGGTGTGCCGCCCGGGGCCGGTGATGCGGTAGTCCTTGACGCGGAAGGTGACGCCCCGGTCGTCGACCCGTATCAGGCGGCTGTTGGAGATCGCGACACGGTGGGTGTAGCGCGACAGGTATGCCAGCACGGCTTTGGGTCCGGCGAAGGGCTCCTTGGCATACACGACCCAATCGATCTTGCGTAGCGGTTGCAGGAAAGCGTCAAAAACCGCGAGATCAGCAAGCTTTGCATGGTCGCCGAAGAAGCGCAGCTTCCCGGCTTTGTGCAGCCGGGAGAGCCCGTCCAGAATGAGCCGCCTGTACAGCCGAGACAGCACACGCACGGACAAAAAGAAGTTCTTGCGGCAAGCGATCCACTTGGTCCCATCTTCAGACAAGCCGCCGCCCGGCACGATCATGTGGACATGTGGGTGGTGGGTCATCGCCGAGCCCCAGGTGTGGAGCACGGATGTGACGCCCACCCGTGCGCCGAGGTGCTTGGGGTCGGCGGCAATCCTGATCACCGCGTCTGCGCTCGCCCGCATCAAGAGATTGTAGATCTCCCGTTTGTTTTGGTGGGCGATGTCCGCGATCGGTTTGGGCAGCGTGAAGACCAGGTGGAAATACCGCACGGGCAGCAGTTCGGCCTCGCGCGCCGCCAGCCAAGCCCTGGCTGCCCCGGATTGGCATTTGGGGGTCGAGTGGGGCTGAGTGCAGAAAACCCCTTTAAGGTTTCTGTTGGGTTGTTTGCGCGTTGAGACTGACGCTCA
>NZ_JBIFFU010000031.1:0-29012 GCF_043557315.1 Sulfitobacter sp. 1A12779 | reverse complement strand
CAGGCGCTGCATCGAGGATGGTATATTCATACCTACCGCCTAACCAAGCGCCGCACCGCAAACAAGTTGGCAATCCCCTCAAAGGTCTTGCCAACCGACGTCAGGGGTGAGACGCTCTCCATGCTTCCCGGCCAGTTCCTCTAGTCGCTCGCGTATTTCTTTGGCACCGCGCGCGCGGGCGTAACGCATCGGACCACCCCGGAAGGGCGCGAACCCGGTGGCGAAAATCATTGCGCCATCTATGGCATTGGCATCCTTCACTACATTCTTCCGCAGACATTCCACACAGGCGTTCAGCATCGGCAGTATCAGCCGGTCTGTCAGATCATCGGGGGCATTGTCCAGATCGGCATTTGGGTGCGGCGCGCCCTGTGACCAATCATAGAACCCCTGCCCCGCCTTTTTCCCGGTATCACCCCGCTTGACTTTCTTGCGAAGACCGTTGCTGATGTCCGCCATCGGTTTGTCCAGCCCGTCCTTAAGGCTCTCCGCGACATGCAGGCAAATATCCAAGCCCACCTGGTCGGCCAGGGCGACAGGACCCATCGGCATGCCAAAGCGGATGGCAGCCGTGTCGATGACCTCCTTGTCCACCCCTTCGTCCATCAACATCATCGCTTCCATCAGGTATGGCATCAGTGCGCGGTTGACCAGAAAACCGAAAGAGTCTGTGACCTGAACGGGGAGCTTGCCGATCTCGCCACAGAAGGCGGCAAGTCTGCAGATGACATCCTCGGCGGTTTCGGCGTGGCGCACGACTTCGACCAGATCCATTTTGCTTACCGGATTGAAAAAATGCAGCCCCGCAAAGTGCGATGGATCGGCTACGCCCTCCTTCAACTCGGTTAGGCGCAAGCTGGAGGTGTTGCTGGCAAGGATCGCCCCCTGTTTCATCCGGCCTTTCAATCCGTTGTAGATCTTTTCTTTCAGATCAGGCTTCTCCGGCACCGCTTCGATGATCAGATCTGCACGGGCGATGCCATAGCCGTGCGGGTCGGGCATCATGCGATCCAGCGCATCGCGTGTCTCAATGTTGGAGAGATGCTTGTTCTTGCAGACGGCCCGCGCCTGTTTGACGGCCTCGGCCAAGGGATCCAGCGCGACATCTCCCAGCGTCACGGTCTTGCCCTTGATTGCCGTCCAAGCGGCGATCTCGCCCCCCATCGCACCGGCCCCGATGACGTGTACATGATCGATCCCGTCCTCGCCCCGGCTGTCATTCTTCATGTTCTGTCGCAGAAAAAACACGCGGCGCAGGTTCTTCGAGGTGTCGCTGTCCAGCAACTTCGCGAAACTCTGGTTCTCCGCGCGCTGCATGGCGGCCCGGTCGTCGCCATGCTCTTCCCACATGTCGATCAAACGATGCGGCGCGGGGTAGTGTTGTTCCGGGGCCTTCTGCCCGGTCTCCTTGCGCATCTGCCGCGCGGCCAGGCTGCGCGCCTGATCAAATCCCATCGCGCGGGCCTTAAGGCCGGGGGCATCACGCTCGACCTCGCCCGCCTTGATCGCATCGACCGCCGCCGCCACATGCCGCTCTTGGGTGACCACATCGGCGATGCCCAGCTTGCGGGCCTTGCCGGTATGCGCGGTCTTGCCCGTCAGCATCAGAGTCATCGCTTTAACCGGGTCGATCAACGCCGGCAGGCGGAACGTCCCGCCTAGGCCGGGGTGCAGGCCCAGCTGGACTTCGGGAAAACCGAAAGACGCGCCCTCGACCGCGATGCGCCAGTCACATGCCAAGGCCAGTTCGAACCCCGCCCCCAAGGCCGCGCCGTGCACAATGCAGATCGTGGGGCAATCGAGCGCCTCCAATCGGTCCAGCACGTCGTGCCCATGCGTGAGCATCTCGGCCGCCCCCTCATTAGCCATGTCATCAAAACCGGTGATATCGGCGCCGACGGCAAAGCCCGCGATCTTGGCCGAGCGGATCACCACCGCACGAGGCTGGTCACGTTCCAGCGCCTCGATGTGGCTTTGCAACCCTTCGATCACGTCCTGCCCGATCGTATTCACGGCCCCCTCACCCCGATCCAGCGCCAGCCAGACGATACCGTCTGCCTCTCCATGCAGCCAAGGGCCTTCGCCGCGCGTCACAGGGCCCAGCTCAAGTTTCGTTTCGCCCAGATGTTCCAGTACAGGTCCCGTCATCATGCCACCTCCAGCAGCATCGCACCGCCCAAGCCGCCACCGATACACTCGGTTGCGATGCCGCGTTTCAATTCCCGGCGGCGCAGAGCGTTGACCAGATGCAGCACGATCCGATTGCCCGAAGTGCCGACCGGATGGCCAAGGCTTATCGCCCCTCCGTCGATGTTCAACCGGTTGCGGTCGATACGCCCAAAGGCCCCCTCTAGTCCCAACACTTCACGACAGAAATCCGCATCGTCCCAGGCGGCAATACAGGACAGCACCTGTGCGGCGAAAGCCTCGTTCAGCTCCCACAAATCCACATCATCGCGCGCCATATCGTTGCGCTGCGCCAAAGGCGTCGAGGCCAGTACCGGCCCCAAGCCCATCACGGATGGGTTCAGACCGGCCCATTCACTGTCCACGATCCGCGCGAGTGGCTCGAGCTTGTGCTTCTCGACGGCCTCCTCTGAGGCGACGATCACCCAGCTTGCGCCATCCGTAATCTGACTGGAGTTGCCGGCCGTGACCTTGCCGTAAGGTTTTTCAAACGCGGGCTTGGGTTTTGCCAACCCCTCCAGATCGCTGTCCGGGCGCACGCCATCGTCGTGTTCGTAGGCATTGCCGCTTCGGTCAAAGGCAGGCATGACTTCATCCTTTAGCCAGCCTTCCTTCTGGGCTAGGGCCAAACGGTGATGGCTGTCGTTGGCGTATTCGTCGGCGCTCCGCCGCGAAATATTGAACCGATGCGCCAGCACTTCCGCCGTCTGGCCCATATTCAGCGTTGTTATCGGATCTGTCAGCCCTCGTTCCAGACCGACGACGGGCTTGAAGAACTCGGGCCGCAGGCCGGTCATCGCCTTGGCCCGGACGAGGGGCCCCTTGGCCCGGGACATCTGCCCGAACCATTCGACCGCGGATTGCCGCAATACCAGCGGGGCGTGACTGAGCGCCTCTGCGCCGCCAGCAAGGATCATGTCGTGAGAGCCATCGAGGATATAGCGGTAGGCCGTGTCGATCGACTGCATGCCCGATCCACAGTTGATTTGCATCGAGAAGGCAACCATTTCTTCACCCAATCCCAACCGCAGGGCAGCCACACGGGCGGGGTTCATCTCATCTTGGATGACGTTGACGCAGCCCAAGATCACCAAATCCAAGAGCTTTCGGTTAAAGCTCTGCCGCGCGAGCAGTGGCCGTCCCGCCTGCACCGCCAAATCGACGGGCGTGAAGGGACCCGGCTTTCCTTTTGCTTTCAGGAATGGCGTGCGTGCGCCGTCAACAAGGTAAACCCGACGATTCATTCTGCTGCCTCCTTTTGCGACACCTGCGCATCCAGTCCGGGATAAAACCCGGCCAGCTCTTCGTGGGTGAAATCGTCAACGGCAACCACTTTGTGGACTAGGTCTTCCGTCTTCGCGATACGGTCGCGATCCTCCTGGCTGATGGTACCGTGCTCTAGGGCCTCATCCGGGGTCTGGTCTGCTTCGCGCAAGCGCTTCATCAGGGGTGCGGTGTCCATCACGGCATCATAGCAGTCGTTCAGCAACACGATGCCGTCGCGGTTACAGCCACCGTGCAGGCGGCCCACGATCCGGCTGCGTGTGGCGGAGGGTTCATAGATCAAACCGGCGGCCTTTTCGGTCAGCGCATCATCCGGGCCCGGCGCGCCGACCCCCGGCAGGGTCACTGTCCTCAGCAGCCATGCGGCCCAGCGGGCCGGGAAGTTCATCAAAACCTCGTCCAGCGCCAGCCTTATCCGGGCAAAGCCGCGTTCGGCGGCATAGTCCACAGCCGGCAGGTCCCCGCTTTGCCGTCCTTCGTCCTCCCAGCGTTTCAACGTGGCGCTGAGGATATAGAGCTCGGAGAGAATGTCGCCCATCCGACCAGAGATCATCTCCTTGCGCTTCAGATCGCCGCCCATGGTCAAAAATGCCATATCGGCGGTCAAGGCATAGGCCGCGGACCAGCGTGCCATCTGGCGGTAGTGCCGTTTTGCCGCGTCGGCGTCGGGCGCAGGGGCCAGAAACCCGCCGGTCCATGCGCGACCAAGAGCGCGGAAGAAGGTCTTGGTCGAATGTCCAACATGTTTCCAGAAGTGTTTGTCGAACGCCGTCAAGCTTTCCTCGGAGTCCTCGATATTCAGCGCTTTCATCTCATCCAGCAGGTGCGGATGCGCTCGGATTGAGCCCTGACCGAAGATGATCAGCGAGCGAGTGACGATATTTGCTCCTTCGACGGTTATCCCGATGGGAACAGCGCGGTAAAGCGCTTGCAGGTAATTCGATGGACCATCGATCACTGCCTTGCCGGAATGCACGTCCATTGCATCATTGATAGCGTCGCGCATGCGGTATGTGGTATGTGCCTTCATGATAGCGGATATGACGGAAAGCGAACGCCCCTCATCCAAGCCTGCACAGGTCAGCCGCCGTGCAGCATCCATCGAATAGCTGTCCGCAGCCAGCCGTCCCAGCCGCGTTTGAATGCCGCCGAACTTACCGATCGGCAGCCCGAATTGCTGGCGGATACGGGAATAGGCTCCGGTCGTATGCGCCGACAACGCTATCGCGGCGCACCCCATCGACGGCAGCGAAATCCCCCGCCCGGCGGCCAGCGCGCTCATCAGCATCATCCAGCCGCGCCCGGCGTATTCTTTGCCGCCTATGATATTGTCGAGCGGCACGAAGACATCCTTGCCCGTTGTCGGACCGTTCATAAACATGGTCTGGCTGGGAATGTGCCGTCGCCCGGTTTCGACCCCAGGCAGATCAGCCGGTATCAACGCACAGGTGATGCCGATGTCTTCTTTTCCGCCCAGATGCCCGTGGGGGTCCCGCAGCTTGAATGCGAGGCCCAGCACCGTACAGACGGGGGCCAACGTGATGTACCGCTTGGCCCAGTTCAGTCGGATTCCCAGCACCTCTTCGCCCTTCCAGGTACCCATTTCGATCACGCCGTCATCGATCATCGCGGTGGCGTCCGATCCGGCCTCGTCACTGGTCAGGCCGAATGCGGGCAATTCGCGTCCGTCGGCCAGACGCGGCAGCCAGTGGTCCTGCTGCGCGTCGGTTCCGAACATGTGCAAAAGCTCGCCCGGTCCAAGCGAATTCGGAACCATCACCGTGACGGCCGCCGCAACAGAACGAGTAGAAATGAAACGGACAACCTCGGAATGGGCAAAGGCCGAGAACCCAAGTCCCCCATATTTTTTCGGAATGATCATGCCGAAGAATTTATTGTTCCGCATGAACTGCCAGACATCTGGCGACAGATCGGCATCCTGTTCGTTGATCGCCCAGTCATTGATCATGCTGCACAATTCCTGGCAGGGACCATCAAGGAATGCCTGTTCTTCTTCGGTCAGATTGGGTGCCGTGACCGACAAAAGCTTGGACCAGTCGGGATGACCGGAAAACAACTCCGCTTCCCACCACACCTCGCCCGCTTCCAATGCTTCGGCTTCAGTCGCGCTCAGTTGGGGTAATACTTTGCGTGCCCACTTGTGAATGGGTTGAGTGATATAGTTCCGACGGAATTGGGGCATGTGCAGAATGGACCTCCGTACTTTTGGGCCAACGCGCTGTCGCACAGCACAGTTCCTTGATTCCTCATGTGAAACGAACGCGCCATAGCATTTGGCAAGCAGCGGCCCTGAGAAAGTCGCTCCCAACGATGGGGCGACAGAATTTTGCGGCGCCTCCCGCATAGGGGCCAAACGCAAAGTGCTCACCGATCATTCAGCTGGGGCAGGCTCTATATTTCTGGAAACGCCATCCTCGGTCGAGAGCGCCTCAATTGCGGTATCAGCCTCTTCAGGTGCCGTGGCGACTTCCTCGCCCATCCAGTAAACAATAATGCCAATGCCAAAGATCACTACCGCGGCCATTCCGATCAAAGGGCCGATATGGCGACGCTCCTGCTTTTTGAGATTTGCATCTGGCGGAGTCATTCTGTGCCCTTCCTTACGTCATTTCAGTCATGTTCAGCATCGTTGCTCACGATGCACATAGGCAAGCTGTCCAGAACTTTGGTGAACAGGTCACCTAGGAAGAAAACCATTGGCAGGACGCATTGTTCCAACGCCACGCCGGCAGTACATCGCTCCCACCGGGCAGATCTTGCGTCCACTTACATCCGCGCGGTCCACACCGCGAAGGGCTGAGCCGCTGCAAAATGCACCGTCCCTCTCGTCGTCCTGTCATGGCAGGTTGGCCGGATTATGTTGCTAAGGGATTGATTTCCTTTTCGGCAAGCACGGTAAGCTTGTGATCCGCAGCTTGCTCTTCCGTCAGAATCGCCCGCAGATCCTTCTCATCCTCGCCCAGGCCGAGTTGCTTCGCCCAAGCGGCCAAGGTGCCGTACACGGCCATTTCATAGTGTTCGATCCGCTGCGCTGAGGCGATGATACCCGCATCCCGTTGATCGCGATCTTCGATCATGCCCGCCCATTTGTCGGCTTCTGACACCAGCCGCTGCATCGAGTGATCCTTATGTTCTTCCGACGCGGCCTCATGGCGCCGAAGGATGGCTTCTACCCGCTCGAGATGACCTTGCGTTTCCGTAAGGTGGGCTTCCAAAACCTGTTTCAGGTCAATTTCATTGACGTCGTCGATCATACCGGGCAACGCCTTGACCAGTTGGGCCTCCAACGACCGGGCCTCCTGCAGTTCGGCGACATACATTTCCTTGAAGTTGTTCATAAGCATTATACTTGCTCCTTTTTACTGTTGCTCCCTCTTTGAAGCCTAGGCGGGCCAAGGGCCCTCGCTCAAAGATCCCTGCAACACAGGAAGGGGGCTTTTCTCGGCTGAAACCTCACGCCAGTTCCGCCCAGAAGTTTTTGCGAACCGAAGGCGGACCCAAGGCACGGTCTACCCATGGTTCTGCGGATCTGTCAGGGCGCTGCGCGCCGTTCGGATTCGAGGCTCACCTCACTAATGGGCCGTACCATTGAGGCCTGGGGACCCATGGCCCCCTCGCCTTCGGCTACGCTCAACTCTACCGTCGATCCGACCTTGAGAGCCTCAAATCCATCGTTCAGTACAGCATTGGGCGCAAAATAGATTTCCTGACCATCGCTTATTCGCACAAACCCATAGTTGTCGAACATCCGCACGACGATGCCCTGGGGCGGACCGGAGAGAGTTTTGGTATCCCCCCGCATCTTCTGGGAATGCCCTTCCAACCTTCGCTCCATCGCGTCGAACGCGTCGCGGATGACGATATTGGGGTCGAAATGATCCCGCCGGTCACCGGGATCATTGCTGATGACAATTTCATGTTCAGGCACGCGGACTTCGATCCGCAGATGGAATTCTTTGCCGTGATGTTGGCTTCGATGCGGCCGTTCCACGACGATATGGCAACTGTTGATACGATCAAAGTAGCGATGCAATTTCTGGACCCGCTCACGAATGCGCGCTTCAAGCGGTTCCGATTTTTCGACATTGTGCCAAGCGATTTCCAAAGGAGTGTCCATGTGAGTCATGCCTTCTTGCTATGGCCCGACGCCGCGCCGTTGGCTGTCAGCGCCGGCACCTGTTCTTGGGAACGAACATTTAGGTTTTTTTCCCTTGCAACAGCTAAACTTCCCACAGAAGTGCTCTGTTCCGCTCAGCCTTCGACAATGGCTGATGTCCGCCGCATCGGGGTGTCAGCGTCGGGTCATCTGAGGAATTACGGCCAAGATAATCAATACTATAACAGTCGACAGCACGGCCGTTGCCTCGAGACCCAGACCAGCTACGATCCCGATCCCGGCGGTCGCCCAAATACTGGCAGCAGTGGTCAGTCCTTGGATCTTTCGCTCTGCGGTACGCACGATGATTGCACCCGCTCCGAGAAAGCCGATGCCTTGAACAATGTCTTGCAAGACCCGTGATAGATCGGCGATCTCCATGCCGCTTTGCAGCGGCCCGATCAAAAATAATGCTGCGCCCACCGCCACCAACATATGGGTGCGCACCCCTGCATTGCGCTCCTTGAGTTCGCGCTCTAGCCCAGCATGCCACCCAGCAAGGCAGCGAGAGTTAAGCGCAACGTGACACGGGTTATGGTGGCAATGTCTGGTACGTCGGAGAGCTCTTGTGTGACCGTCGACCAGATCTCTTGTCCCCGTATTACTCCTTTTCAATGCGATGATGGTCGCAGGCTGATCAGTGTAGTGTCTGATCGGAATGTTTATTCTTTATTGAACTTATATTGCGAGTGACCCAAATGAAGAAACGCAGCGGGCGGGAAAATTCCGGTCCGCATAAAAACAGTGCCATCTGGCACCAGAATAGTGTCAGATGGCCCAGGCATCTATTCAGATGCTTACCCGGACAAGCTACGATAGCAGCTGTCAGTCGTCCAAGACAAAAGTTACGGACAAATTGACCTTGAATTCCGTAATCTTTCCATCCTCGACCATTACATTCTGATCTTTTATCCAAGCACTCTTGATCCCTCGCAGCGTCTTTGAAGCACGTTCAATACCCTGCTTGGCGGCGTCGTCGAAACTATCCGGTGACGTTGCAGATATCTCGGTTACTCGTGCAATAGTCATGGCGTTCTCCTTTCTCTTGGTACTGTAGGCCCAACAGCCGGTTTGCTGGCTTGTTCCAGGTTCATTCGAGAGCAGCATGATGTTGCCGAATTACCGTTCTGCGACTTTAGCAGAGAATGAATTCGAGGCTCTGCACAGGCGAAGTCAGCGCACCGTCCGTCTCAACGCACCTTGCAAGGCGCGTGCGGTGACGCTCTTGTTGGTCTGGAACCCCATACGCAACAATGCCTCGCGCTCCTTCACATGCGGCGGAAGACACAACGATGCGGCCAACAACTGCGCTTTGCCTCGCCATGTTGATGAAAGCATCTTGAGCTCTTCCAGCGCAGGCAGCAAAACGCGCTCGATATCATCGAAGTCACTGCCGAGCGGGAAAGCTGGAAGCGTCCTACGATGCTCCTCAATCCATGCATGGACCCGCTCAGGATAGTTCTGGCGGTGGGCTTTCGGGATTTCATAATCATCGGGAAGTTTCCCCGCTGATTTGGCCTGGGCCATCAATTTGTCCTGGAAACGACTATCGGATATGTTCAGCAGAGCGCCGATCACCTGCGCGTCGGATAATCCGCGCAGGTCGGCGGCACCATATTCGGTCACAACCAGATCGCGCATGTGACGCGGCACTGTCACGGTATCGATCGTCCAGCGAATGTTGCTGCACGGTCTGCCTTTGCTCATTCGCCAGGCAGGAAGCGTGATGATGGAACGCCCCCCCTCCAGCGCAAAGGCCTGTTCGACGAAATTGAATTGCCCGCCGACACCGCTGACCACCTGTCCGTCGTCCAACGTGTCAGACATGACGTCGCCCAAAAGGCTCACTTGCATGGCCCCATTGACGAACCTGGCGTTCACGCGCGCAGCACGTTTCGCCTCCTCATCGCCATAGAGGGAATTGGTGAAACTCACGGGCCGCATCGCGATTTTCGCGCGTTGATCTTCGGGCAAGCATCGCAAGCGTTTGTAAAAATCGCGCGTTTCGACAAAAAAACCTGCATCAATCACGGCGCCATCGACTTCGCGCCTTAAAATCCCAGCCTCGAAAAGTGCTAGTAGCCCGCCAACCAGCATTTCAGTGACAGCGTAAAGGCCCTCTCGAAACGGCGCCTCGTGTCGATCCCCTTGCGGGAATGGGCAACCACGTTGGATGGTGTGCATTTTTCCTTCATCGCGGAGTATCAAAGCATGCGCCACAGCGTCGCCGATGCCCCCGATGCCGATCTGCAGCGTCCCCCCGTCTCTGATGAGGCCGCTCACGTGCAGCCCGATCGCATGCGCGGCGTCCTCGACCGGGCGGCGTACTGCCGAAAAAAGATTGTAGTCGGGAGCGCCATGCAGGACGTGATCCGCCTCATTTGCGTTCATTACGGCACCATCGCCCTGCATGAAAGGCATCTCGGGATGCACCTCGAATGCCACTTGGAAATCGACCTTACCCGCGGCGCGAAATGCAAACAGATCGGCGGAAATATCGGTGTTGGACGACAGCGAAAACTGACCACCTTTCTCTGCGACCAGTTGGAGCAGAACATTGGGCTGTCGATCCAACAGAACGTCGCGGGCATGGGTGTAATTCGCTGCGATATAGGCTTGCTGCATTGCGTCCACCCCCAGCCATCGACCAGCAAACAGGAAAAATTCATTTACCGTGACGTTGCTCGGCAAGGTCCCTTCGCGCAGCATCCTCACATAGAGGGGGCCGGGATAGGCACCGAAAAGTCGGTCGAGCGCTGGCTCAAGAAATCGCTGTTCCATGTCCGATGACAATGGAGGTCGCTCCAGGGTGAGCGCCGTAAAAATAGACAGCTTCCGCTCTGGTACGTTGCGGGCGCCACGTACCAGAGCGTCTACCAGCGTCAGTGGTTTGCCCAAACCTAATGGAAGAGCTAACCTAATCTCGCCGCCTGTAGACTCGTACAGTTGCTGCGCAATGGTATCGGCTTCGTCTTCCCGCTCCATAAATACAGATATCCTGTAGATTGCGTTAGAGGTGCAACCAAGCATCTTGGCGCACCAAAGAATCTTAACCATGGGTGCGAGGTCTCGGTCTCAAATCCTCCCAGCAAGCCCGGGTGGCCTCGCACCCCAAACTTCACCCTCACCTATGTTTCGCCCTTTTTAAACAATCCTCTGCGCAGTGAGGCGACCTCAGTGGAACTTAAATACTTTGACCTCAGAACTCCTATGTACGAAAACCTTTATCTTTGCGAAGAGTTCCTGGCGAGGATCAAGCTGTTGTTTCGTCTTACTTCTTTTTTCCGAGTTCTGCTGCCCCCGGCGAACGAAAGCAATCCGCAAGGAACATTCTCATTCGCGGGCTGTTGTTTTGATATGTGGAGGTGCGAAAGAGGGCGTCGATCATGGCGAGTGCAACGAGAAACCAGACCGCGAAGAAGCTTGTTTGCATTGTAGGCTCCGACGCTTTTCATCAGGAAATGATTGGTCGAATACCTGAGGCAAAAGACTGGCAGTTGGAACAGGTTCTGCACCGTACCGATGTTCAACCTAACGGTACCTTCGATTTTGACACCTTGCTGAATGAAGCCCGGGCAATCATCAGCGGTTTCGATCGCCCGCCGGACGCTATAATTGGCCATCTTGATTTCCCCGTCTCCGCATTGGTGAGTCTTCTGTGCCGTGACCATGGATTGATTGCCGCATCGCCCGAAGCAGTGGCACGCTGCGAGCATAAATACTGGATGCGTCAATATCAGCAGGATGCTCTGCCAGATCACACGCCTCGCGTGGTTGCCATCAATCCTTTCGATCCAGATATCATGCGAAAGCCGCCGCTCCCGTTTCCATTCTGGCTAAAGCCGGTGAAGGGTCATTCATCCATGCTTGGGTATCGCGTACGTGAAGCTTCGGAACTAACCCAAGCACTCAGCGCTTGCCGCAGGGCCATTCATAGGTACGGTGAACCGTTCAACGCCTTTCTCAAGCACCTTGATCCGGCAGAACTTCCCACAGACAAAATTGATGGTAATTACGCTGTTGCTGAAGAATTGATCTCGGAAGATCAGCTTTTCACCCTCGAGGGCTATAGGCACAAAGGCGAAACAACGATCTACGGGGCCATCGAAAGCAGGCGGTCCGGGCGCCACATGTCTAGTTTATCAAGCTATTACTACCCCGCCGAGTTGCCCGGGGAAGTGGTTGAAGCAGCGCAACAACAAGTGACCAAGGTGCTCACGCAGGTGGGATTCGACAACGGTCCTTTCAATGTGGAGTTTTTCCATGATCCCGAAACCGGTGCATTAAACCTGCTGGAAATCAACACCCGGCTTTCAAAATCCCATGCTCCGCTTTTTGAAATCGTCGATGGCTGCTCCCATCACAAACAAATCATTGAGTTGGCGCTCGGGCAGACGCCCGACAGACCTAAACGTAAGGGCACTAGCCCTATGGCCGCCAAGTTTATGGTCCGTAGCCACGAAGCAAATGGTGTTGTTCACACTGTCCCGTGCCAAGAAGAGATCGACAAGCTCTGCGCATTGATGCCCAACCTGAAAGTACAATTGTTGGTTAATGAGGGTCAGAACCTCTCTGAACTAGTCGATCAGGACAGCTATTCGTTCGAGTTAATGGATGTCTTTCTGGGGGGCGAGAGCGCCGAGTTCATTGAGGATGCATATAGACGTTGCCGGGACTCGCTGGTGTTCCTGATTAAGCCAATGGACGACACGGACTAAGCCGCGAACAGGAGGCATTGATGAAAACGATAAGCACATTTCCGAACGAGGTGATCGAAGAAGAAAATGTGTTCATTCCCTCAACCGATGGGATCCGACTAGCCGCTCGAATTTGGCGGCCCAAAAATTCGGAGAACGTCCCAGTACCGGCTATCCTAGAATACATCCCCTACCGTAAAAGGTTTGGCACGGCTATTCGCGATGAACACACCCATCCATATCTAGCTGGACACGGCTATGCCTGTATCCGGTTGGACATTCGCGGCAGCGGTGAAAGTGAAGGTGTGCTGAGGGATGAGTATTTGCAAAGCGAGTTGGACGACGGCGTTGCCGCACTGCATTGGATCGCCGATCAACCTTGGTGCGATGGTAATATTGGTATGATGGGAATCTCATGGGGCGGCTTTAACGCCTTGCAGATTGCCGCGATGCAGCCGGAATCACTAAAGGCCATCGTTACGATGTCTTCAACTGATGATCGTTATTCGGATGATATCCACCACATGGGCGGCTGTTTGCTGGGCGACAACCTATCATGGGCGTCGGTAATGTTCTCCTATAACACCATGCCCCCGGACCCTGCGCTGGTCGGCAGTCGCTGGCGCGACATGTGGCTGGAACGTTTAGATAACTCCGACCTATGGCTGAAGAATTGGCTGCAACACCAACGGCGCGATGCCTATTGGCGACATGGCTCTGTGCGTGAGGACTATTCCGCCATCAAGGTACCGGTCTTTGCGGTTAGTGGCTGGGCGGACGGCTATACCAACTCTGTTTTCCGACTCATGGAAAACCTTGACGTTCCCCGCAAGGGGATGGTTGGCCCGTGGGGCCATATCTATCCACATTTCGGCCGTCCGGGCCCGGCTATTGATTTTCTATCCGAGTTGTTGCGTTGGTGGGACCGCTGGCTCAAGGGCAAAGACACCGGCGTGGAGAACGACCCGATGATCACTGCGTGGATGCTGGATAGCGCTCCGCCTAATCCGGAATACGATCATCGCCCGGGCCACTGGGTTGGAGAAACCATTTGGCCCGCGCCAGATATCACATTCGAACGATTTACGATCGCTGAAGGACGAAAACTGCGTCCCGAAAAGAAAATACCATCGCAGAAGGAAGAAGAAGTTAACCTGGATGTGCAGTCGCCGGTGACTTTGGGCCTACATTCCGGCAAGTGGTGTTCCTATGCCAATGGTCCCGATCTGGCAAGCGATCAGCGCGCAGACGACGGTGGTGCGTTGGTTTTCCAGTCCGATCCATTAACAGAAGATATGTATATTTTGGGGGCGCCAGAGGTCGAATTGGAGCTGGCCAGTGATTGTCCCGTAGCCATGGTCGCGGTGAGGCTGTCCGACATGCGGCCTGATCATCAAGTAACCCGCATCACATATGGAATGTTAAATCTAACCCACCGTGACAGCCGTGAACATCCTGAAGAGTTGAAACCGGGATGCTTTTATCGAGTCCGAGTACCAATGTGCTACGTTGCGCAGAAGATACCTAAAGGTCACCGTGTACGTCTGTCGATCTCGACCGTTTACTGGCCCTTGGCATGGACTCCGCCCGCCTCTGTGCGCTTGACGATCCGCACAGAGAAAAGCATGCTGACACTGCCCTGTCGTACTCCCAAAGTCAGCGATGAAGCGCTGGAATTCGGAGCGCCGGTCCAATCACCGGCTCCTTCGGTAACCTCATTGGCACCACCCGCGCACGAATGGGTCATCCATCAGGATCTAGGGCGACAATGGACGGAGTTACGCGTCACCGACGACCGAGGAAAGATGCGACTGGACCGAATTGACCTAACGGTCGGGGCGCGGGCGGTAGAAATCTATGGTGCAAGACCGGGAGATTTCACGTCTGCTACTGGCGAAACCGAATGGTATCGGACCCTGCAACGCGACGGATGGCTGATCGAAACACGCACCCGCACTTGCCTGACTTCAGACCAAGAAAATTTCTATCTTACGGCCGAGTTAGACGCTTGGGAAAATGGGGCGCGGGTGCGATGTCAAAGCTGGAACGAAACGATCCCTCGGGACATGGTTTGATGGTCGTTTCAAGCGGGGTAGATGCGAACAAAAACCTTAAACGAGTTTCTAAAGTCTACACCTTGACAGAGAAGAACGAATACCCGGGAAAGGCTGAACGTACATAGATAAATCACTAGTGTGCCGGTTCTCGTTGGCTAAATAAAAGGAGGAAACCATGAAAGTTTTTATCGGAACTGCAATCTCTCTTAGCTTGTCAGCTGCAGCTGTGGCCGCTGCGGAGGTCACTGCAACTGTACATGATCGCGATGGCAAGAGGCTTGGTGCCGTAATCATACAAGACCTGCCCTCTGGCATGGCCTTGGCGACGCTCACTTTAAACAGCTTGCCCGAAGGCGTGCATGGCATTCACCTACATGAAACTGGCGATTGTTCCTCAGAGGACTTTAAATCCGCTGGCGGGCATGTTGCAGGTGATCGCAAACATGGTGTGATGGTTGACGGCGGCCCGCACCCTGGTGACATGCCAAACTTAACCGTAAAATCCAATGGAGTTGGCGAAATAGAAGTTTTTATGCCATTCTTATCCGTGCAGAAGGACCTATTAGACTCAGATGGCTCTGCCTTCGTTATGCACCAAGGCTTGGATGATTACGAAAGTCAGCCGGCTGGTGATGCAGGAGACCGGATCGCTTGCGGAGAACTCACTGAACGCACCCAGTAAGCTGGAGAACATGTCAGACGAGTTGGTTCAGACGCCACACCATGAACAATGAGCAATGAGCACTTGTTTGTGACACCTGTATGTACGGTAACTTGATCGAAGTTTGAACGGACCATTTTTCTGAATGGTTAGCTGAACAGAATTCCATTCGCACGTTCATCAAAAGGAACTGCTAAATATGTCAAACTTCACCCTCTATTACTGGCCTGTGCCGTTTCGCGGTGAATTCGTCCGTGCGCTTCTCGCCCATGCTGGCGCAACAGTTGACGAGCCTGATAGCGACGCGGTCATTGCGATGATGGATATGGACCCTAGCGATCAGCCCGTCCCGCACATGGCACCGCCATTGTTGGTAGACAATGCATCTGGCAAAGGGATCGCTGAAATGCCTGCGATCTGCCTTTGGTTGGCCGAGCAATTCAACTTGACTCCAAGCGCGCCGCATCAGAAAGCGCTCGCGCTAAAGGTTATAAACGATGCCAATGACGTCTTGGACGAGATGACGCTCAATGGCGGCAAGACGATGTGGACGACAGAGTCTTGGACACACTTTCGTCCTCGCTTACGTCGCTGGATGAGGATCTGGGAGGCAGTGGTCGTGCAGGATCTTCTTGCTGTAAACCAGAACGAGCTCGGTTATATCGCAACCGCTACTCTCTGGGGAACGATGACCGAGCGGTTACCCCAGCTTCGCGCACTTCTTAGCACGGAGGCACCGAATGTTGCCACGCTTGTGGAACAGGCCCGGTCCCAGGGCGCGCTTTTTGCGCAGGCTGAGGAAAGCCGGGAGCGCTTCGGCAACGTATGGTGCGGCGGAGAGATTGAAAAATCGTTAAGAGAAGTCGTTCAAGGCTAATCAGCGGACCCAAGCCCATACCTTAAAGAATACGCCCGCCGCAGCATAGAAGAAGATCGGCTCATCCTGATCTCAGCAAGCTGTATCTGATGCGCGGTTTTCACAACGAGAAGGTTTTTGCAATTTCGTGCGTCGCTGGGTAGAGGACCATATCATGTTCTGAGAACCCCAACTCGGCCACCGCCGAAAATGCAGCATTTTGTTCGCCGCACTTACCCGCAAACGACGACTACCGTTGCGCCAAGAGCGATAATGGCCACTACCGCCCATAATCCCATTTGAAGCCTTGTTATCTGTCCAACATGCCTTGCAGTTCTGATAATGTTCGACCGAATGGTGTAATTTTGCTCTTCCGCTTCGGCTCGACCGCAGTTTCAGAGCGGCGATTGCAGCCGGGTCCATGGGGAGAGTGTCGCAAATAGTGGCGTCTTTTTCTAGTATCATGTAGCGCCGTATGATTGCCCACTCATTATTCTGCTCTAACATCAGAGCGCCCACCAACCGTGTGAACGCGGCCTGGTTTGCAAAACAGCCAGGACATTAGCCCGAAGTTTAATTTTCCTTGTTCTGACGCTCCAGATTGGTCCCGTCCTGGTTTCGTGCCGCTCCTAGTGCTCGTTTAAGTCGCCTTCCGTTCGAAAACGACAGGGCTTTTCTATTCCTATGTTAAACTACGGCGGCGCGGATTGTATAACCCGTTTATGTATTCGAATATCAATCAAACCAAAATACCATACTCACAATCTTAGCAATCGGACGAAGGCTGATCAAAATGGCCAACGGCGTCATCAAAAACGGCCACTTTCAGCCCGCCAAAAACCGAGTTCTTCCACAAAGCTTAGCCAGAAGGAATCTGATGGGCGCGCTAACGGGCTATGGTGGAACATTTTTCGCGCGGGAATAGTTCTATGTAAGACAATAGCTTGCAAAGCGAAGTTCATGAACAGAATTGCCACAATCCTCGGCCGACAATGCGGGCAACGTTCCGACAGATGCATTCACTTTCGATAAGGTAGGTGAGATGAACAGGCAGCGAACGCATGACCTAGTAAACCCGACCGCGGCGGACGCGCAGCCGGTTCTCTCAGCTGGCCGCAACTGCTCTGCTATATCAATGGCAAACCGTGCGACTGTACTGATTGATGGTGAATCTTATTTCGCAGCTTTGGACGCCGTCCTAAGAACGGCTGAACGATCCATTACAATTATCGGCTGGGATTTTGACGCGAGTATTCGTCTTCGTCCACAGGACGGGCCTAATGCGCCCGTACTGGGGGATCTGCTGCGCGATCTGGTCGAAAAGCGTGCGGACCTCCATGTTCGGGTTCTAATCTGGAGTTTGGCGACTGTTCATACGCCAAGTGCAGCTACGCCGCTCCTTGTCGGATCCGGTTGGGCAAACCATGAGCGTATCCACCTGCATCTTGACACTCATCATCCCATTTATGCATCTCATCATCAGAAGATTGTTATCGTTGATGACGCTGTGGTTTTTGTCGGTGGAATGGATCTGACGGTTGCACGCTGGGACAAGCCTGGACATAAGTCAGACGAGCCGCTGCGAAAGGATACTGACGGGACACCCTATGAACCGGTTCATGATGTCCAAATGGTTCTGGACGGGCCAGTAGTGAGTGATCTTTGTACTATCGCGTATTCCCGATGGTACGATGCAACAGGGGAAGCGTTGTCAGTCCAGGCAACTGTAGACCTTTGGCCTCGCGCGGTGAAACCTGACTTTGAAAATATCAGTGTTGCGGTTTCCCAGACAAAACCCAACTTAGTCACTCAGCGTGGCATTGAAGAGGCGGCGCAGCTAACCGACGATCTGTTGGAGGCGGCACGCGAGACGATCTATATTGAGGCGCAGTATTTCACTGGACGGCGCATGGGCAGAAAGCTCAAGCGGTTGCTTGCGCAGCCGGAGGGTCCAGAAATCGTGGTCATTTGCACGCTTATCGCCAACGGCATCCTGGAGCGCTTCATCATGGGGGCGAACAGGGAGCGGCTGCTGCGTCGACTGAAAGCCGTCGACCGGCACAATCGCCTTCACGTCTATTGCCCCGTAACGGACAATGACGAAAAGCACCGGCTGCTTGTTCATTCCAAGGTAATGATCATAGACGACCGTTTTCTGCGCATTGGGTCGGCGAATCTCAACAACCGCTCGGTGGGGTTGGACACCGAATGTGATGTGACAGTAATCGCGCAGACGCAGCAAGCTCGCGATACAATCCATCGTGTGCGTGACACGCTGTTAGGGGAACATCTGGGCGTTAAACGCGAGGAACTGCAGCAATCGGCGGCGCACAAAAGAAACCTGCGTAAGATAATTGACGGGCTGCTGTGCGAAGGCAAAAGCCTGCAGCCTGTCAACGTAGTCCCGGGGAAGACACGGTCGTTTCCCGGCACCTTTCTACTTGATCCCGAACGGCCTCTTCCATTTCTCAACGCGCTTCACAGGTTATGGTCCCGAGTGACCCGCCGTGACCCAGTACGCGAAAAAAACAACTCGGAAACCCCTAAGACCAATAGCCCAGCACAAAGAGGGATAAGAAAATAGACAAAGCGGAACACGAGAATTGCGCCAATCAGAGCCTGTCCCGGCAGCAAGTAGGTCAACACAGCCTCAATCACGCCAAGTCCGCCCGGCACATGGCTAACGATTGTGGCGACATTCGCACTGACGTAGGCGGCGACCACAGGAAAGTAACTGATTTCGGCGACGGAAAGAACAGTCTGATGCAGCGCGGCAGCAACGAAGACGAAATTCAGAGGTCCGATTACACACTGCGCCACGGCCAACCAGAGCTTTGGCATCGCGAGTTTGTGCCCACGAATGTGGATTGCCCCCGTCGCGAAAGCTGCCACCCCGAGATACAGAACTGGACAAGCGAGCGTAACCAGAGCCATCAACATGACAACACCTGGGCTAAGTCCCAAGGCGTTTATCGCAATTTCGGGCGCTACGAGCAGCGCTATGCCCCCGAGGGCGGCAAGCCCGAGTCCAACTGTCGCTCCACAGAAAACGATCAGTTGTGCGACATCAGCACGATCAAGCCCCCATCGGGTATAATAGCGATAGCGGATCGCCCCGCTGGACAACGCTGCCAACCCCAACGAATGGCCGATCGACAAACTTGCAAAAGACGCGATGGCAACTTTGCGGTAGTCCAATGGACAACCGACATATTGCAGCGCCAGCCAGTCAAAACTGGTCAAAGCAAGGTAGCTCAGCACCGAAAAGCCCAAGGCGGCAAACAACCGTGCCCAAGAAACCGCGGTCACTGCATCGACGAGGTCAAGCCAATCGTACCGGGACAATGTCCGATAGAGCAGGTAAAGCGCCAGCGTCGCTACGACGGCGGCGATAATATAGCCAAGCCAACGGCGTCTTTTGTACGCTGGTTTCCAGTCTTGTTTTTCAGGGCGGTCGTTGGCTGTCAAATGAGGATTTCCTTTTCGCTATATGGAAACTTAACACCCCACGTGCAGTATTCGATCCACAAAAAGCATCATGGCTGGGTCCGACCCACGCGTCCTGTTGGCGGAAACGTCGGGGGTAAACAAGCTTATGGATAATGCTCTCTCACCAACCATCCGCGTCATGACATGGAACATTCATGGTGGCATAGGCCCGGACCGTAGCCGCGACCTGCGACGCGTGGTGGATTTGGTTCAAAGCCATCAGCCCCAAATCATTGCGCTGCAGGAAATTGATTCGCGTCGCGGAACATCGTCCACACCTGATGCGTTTGATTTCCTAAACAAAGAACTTGGCGGCAACAGCCATGCAACCCGTCTGATCCGCGCCCCGGACGGCGACTATGGCCATGCGGTAATAAGTTGCTGGCCGATGGCAACGGCGCGCTATCATGACATTTCCTACAAGCGGCGCGAGCCGCGCGCGGCGATCGAAACAGTGGTGGATACACCCCATGGCTCTCTGCACGTTGTGGCAGCACATCTTGGTTTGAGTTTTCGTGAAAGACGCCAACAAGCCGAAAAGCTTGTCCAGATCGTTCGGAAGAGTGATAAATGTTCGGTGCTCATGGGCGATCTGAACGATTGGATTGCCGGAGGTGCAGTGCGGCGGATATTGGACAGACAATTCCCGGGACACAGCCACATGAAGACGTTCCCTGCATGTCGGCCCATTTTCCCGCTGGACCGCATATATTGCCGCCCGAAGTCGATACTGCAGCGCAGTCAGACAGATCATACGGCTCGGCTCGCTTCCGACCATCTTCCAGTTATCGCTGATCTCAGCTTGGGAAACTGCCCGTAGCGCAACAAAATTATGGCCAAGGCGCCTGACACCATTGGCAGCCACCATGTCACTTCCGTCATCCATCTAGAGACTTCTTTCGACTGCAGCGTGGAGGCGCGACACATTTTGGAATACTCACTTTGTTGGAATAATCTGGTCTGCCCTACCGAACAACTTGGCAATGCTGCTTCATGAATCCTCTGGTCAGTGAACAACCTTACCGAAAAGGAACGATTCACGCTATTATCAAGTTTAACTCATGCGCGACACGCTTTCGACCCGCTGGTTTTCGCCAAAGTTTCTCGAGCCCGCTTTTAACCTGAAATGCCGATAGAGTGGCGGAACTTGATACAGCCTCATCTCGTTTGTCTGTAGTAACAATGCAGGTCAGCCTGTGGCATCAATGCATTGCGCCTCCACTGGCAAGAGCTTCTCAGTCGGGTTCTCAGCCTGCGACAACTGCAATGCGGCAAAGGAGTAATGACATGACATGGAAGAATTCAACGATTTTGACGGTTACAGCATTAGTATTGGCAGAGCCGCTCTTGGCTCAGCAGAACGCTCTTGAGAACGCGCAGGTCGTTGCGCTTGACGACTGGCGTTACGATGACCTCTATACAAACGGTGTAAGTGCCCGAGACCTAATCGACAGGGAAGTGTACGGACAAACCGGTGACGAGATCGGCGACGTAGAAGATATCCTCATGGGTTCGGATGGGCAGGTTCGTTCTATCGTTGCGGAAGTCGGTGGCTTCTGGGATATCGGTGATACCCATGTCAGCATTCCCCTCAACAGAGTGGACATGTCGAATGGCCAGATCGTGGTTCCGATTACGGAAGATACCGTTGGCGATTACGGCTTCTGGAACGACGAACCCATTCAGAACGGTGCAGTCGACTCCGACATCGTCGAAGGTGTAGATGATGAGCCTATCCCACGCGCGTGGCGAGCCTCTGAATTGATTGGGGACTATGCTCGGCTTCAGAATGATGATGGCTATAACGATTACGGATATGTCAGCGACCTGATTCTGCGCGACAATCAGGTCGCTGCCGTGGTTGTTCAACCTCGGTCCGAATATGGACCAGGATATCGGGCTTATCCTTACTATGGTTATGATTCCGGCTGGAATGCTGGCAGCCCCAACTACGACATGCCCTATACCGAAGATGATGTCCGCGACGCCGAGCGTCTCGACTATAATCGCTTCGACAACTCACTTCAGCGATAATCCATCAGCCCGCTCGTTTCTGACGAGCGGGCTATTTCAGTCATAGGCCGAAAGTTAGGCTTCCATGCATACACTCTTCATCGCCGCTCCAGCGTTATCCCAGCCCCTGCCGCCGCTCAGGATGCGGCATCGATTTAAGTCGTCGAAAGCGATAAACAGGGTGAATTTCTCGCGGCTGAAGTCGGGCGAGCAGCCTATCTTTTCACTGCCGACACCCGAGCTGCGGATGGCAAAGTGGCAGAAATTTCCTACATAACCCCAGAATGTTTGAATGCGTAACCGTAAGGGCTGTAACGGTATCTGATTACGCCTGAGGGAGAAAAGTTTACGCCAAATGGCGGGCATGTTCCAAGTGAACTAATCAAGCCGCGCGCAGTCGTGCCTTTACTGCAGTGTCAGTGGCATAATCGGCCAAATTTTATCAAGCCATAACCCAGCCTCGAATTATCGCACCATGCCACCGCAGGCCTCTGTCCACCCCTGCGCTTATTTTCCTCATCCCGGCGTTTCCCGCCGATGGAGTGATACTGCGGAGTAAGGCCTCAACGCTCCTCTCTCGGCGCTTGCGTGACTGGGAGTGTTTCGCTGGATCATATTGTGGTGTGGGGAGTTGATAGAATACGCAACAGGGGGAACTCGGAAGCATGACAGGGAACAAACCAGTTGTAGTTGTTACCGGCGCAGCAGGCAACATCGGCAGTAAACTTAGCAAGATTCTTGCGCGGAAGCATCGAGTTATCGGCCTCGACCTTCCAGCGAACTGCGAAGGGCGAGAAGGATTAATTGGCTGCGATATTACCGATCCGGAATCGACTGCGCGGGCCATAGAGAGATTGCACGAGGCAACCGCTAGCGAACCTATTGCATCAGTCATCCATCTGGCAGCCTATTTCGATTTCAGCGGCGAGGATCGACCTCAATACGAAGCGGTGAACGAGGAAGGCACACGCAACTTGCTGCGCGCTTTGCAGGATATCGAGGTCGAACAATTCGTCTATTCGGGAACCATGCTTGTCCATCGAGCGGGACGTCCGGGTGAACGTATTACCGAGGATACGCCGCTGGCACCCCGTTGGGCTTATCCGCAGTCGAAGGCCCGCACTGAAGAGATTATTCGAGAAGAAGCAGGCGATATACCCACTGTTTTCCTGCATCTGGCCGGACTTTATGACGATGAGACTGCGGTGCCCACGTTGAGCCACCAGATTGCCCGAATCTATGAGCGTACCTTTAAGGCGCATCTATATTCCGGCAACACCGAAGCTGGACAGGCATTTATTCATCTCGATGACATGTTGGAACTTTTCGTTTGCGTGGTAAACAGCCGCAAAGAGTTGCAAGCCGGGGAGGTAATTCTCGCGGGTGAGCCAGATACGGTGAGCTACGACGCGCTCCAAGACCGCATCGGGGCGTTGATCCATGGCGAGGAGAGTTGGAGAACGTTTGTCCTGCCTTCCTCGATGGCCAAGTTGGGCGCCAGGCTCGAAACAGAATCCGAGCCGGTGGTGCCCGATACTCTTGATCAAGGAGAAAAGCCCTTTATCCGTCCTTTCATGATCGACATGGCAAGCGATCAATACGCGCTCGACATCTCGAAGGCGCGCCACCTGCTGAACTGGGAACCGGAGCGACGCATCATGGACCGGCTGCCGATGCTGATCAAGGCACTGAAGGATAATCCTTTGGGTTGGTACCGCGCCAACGGCATCACGCCGCCGCCCTGGCTTGAAGCGGCAGACAAACGGGTAGATGATCCTGAAGCGTTGCGCGTGCAACACGAGACGGAATATCGCGAACAGCACCGTGCCAACCTATGGAGCGGCTGGGCCAACGCGGGCCTTGGCCTGTGGTTGCTGACCTCCCCGCCTTTGTTGGGCGTACAGGATCCCGGTATGATCGTTAGCGACGTAATCTCTGGGCTGCTCCTGTTTGTCTTTGGTATGCTATCACTGTCTTGGCAGATGCCTTGGGCACGGTTTGGCGCCGCAGTTCTGGGCTGTTGGATCATGTTCGCGCCGCTAGTCTTCTGGACAGACAATGGCGCGGCTTACCTGAATGACACCCTCGTCGGTATGCTCGCCGTGGCCTTCGCGCTATGCTTGTTGCCGACGCCGGGGGTTTCGCCGGTGGCCGCACAAACCGGGCCGACAATTCCCAAGGGCTGGAATTACTCTCCATCTGATTGGTTCCAACGCCTTCCGGTCATCATGTTGGCGGTCGTGGGTCTTCTCGTCTCCCGTTATCTCACGGCCTATCAACTCGAAACCATTGGCGGCGTTTGGGAACCGTTTTTTAGCGGCACCTTGGAAGGGAAGAACGGAACCGAACAGATCATCACCTCATCCGTTTCCGAAGCTTGGCCAGTGCCAGACGCCGGTATAGGTGCGCTGACCTATGCATTGGAGATCATCGTTGGTGCCATAGGCTCAGCGAGGCGGTGGCGCACGATGCCATGGCTCGTAGTACTTTTCGGGATCATGATCGTGCCGCTCGGCGCAGTGTCGATCTTTTTCATCGTGATCCAGCCTATTGTAATCGGTACCTACTCAACACTGGCTCTGATTGCTGCCGCCGCAATGGTCTGGCAGATCCCCTATTCGCTTGACGAACTGGTCGCGACCTACCAGTTCCTGCGACGGCGTCACCGGGCAGGTCAGCCTTGGTTGCTCGTGTTTTTTACAGGCGACACCGACGAAGGTCCCGATGACCATCCGCTGGACGATTTCGAACGCAGCCCCCAAGTGATCATAAAGGACATGGTTTCAGGCGGAATGACCTTTCCTTGGACGCTTATGGCATCACTCGCGCTCGGCCTCGTGCTAATGCTGTCGCCACTGGTTTACGGATGGGACAGCGGTACTGCCGCTACGAACCACGTCGTGGGCGCGCTGGTCATCACCGTGACCGTCGCCGCACTCGCCCCAGTGGCTCGACTGGGACGTTTTCTGAACGCGCTGATGGGAATAGTCCTGCTTTTTGCACCTTTGGTCGTCGGCGCCAGCTGGGGTGCCCTGTTGTTTTCGGCCTTCATCGGATTCGCGCTGATCGCTCTCAGCATTCCTCGTGGCCCAATCAGAAGCACCTATGGCACTTGGGATCGGTTCATTAGATAACGCTATGGTCCCATTTGATGCTCTGTCCGTCGTTTTTTTTAATCGCGGTTTTCTGTGTCGCGGCTGGTTCCGTCTGGCTCGCCGGGGTGCGCCTGTCACGCTATGCCGATGGGATCGCACGTGAATTCGGGGTTGGACAGGCAGTGCTGGGGGTAGTCCTGCTGGGCGGGATCACCTCGCTACCCGAAATTGCCGTGACGGGCACCGCAGCGATTGGCGGCAATGCTGCGTTGGCGGTCAATAACTTGTTGGGCGGTTTCACAATGCAAGTCACCGTGCTCGCTCTGGCCGACATGGCAATCCGTCGCAACGCACTAACTGGCACCGTGCCCGATCCCATCGTACTCCTGCAGGGTGTGCTGGGCATCATTCTGATTGCTGTGACGATCACCGGCATCGGCGTGGGCGATATCCCCTTCGCTGGGGCAGGCCTTTGGACCTGGGGCATTGCTGCGCTCTTCGTCTATGCCGTACGTATGGTCGCCCGTGCACAAGACAAACCCGGTTGGGAAGTTATAGGCGAACCGCTTTCGCCGGACATCGACGTGGATGACCCGACTGAGAATCTCACACGCCCGCAACTGCTGGGTGCGACAGCGGCAGTAGCTCTGGTAATTCTAGTCATGGGATATTTTCTCTCCACCAGCGGCGAGGCACTGGCAGAGCGCACAGGGCTAGGCGACAGCTTTTTCGGTGCGGTATTTATCGCGATCTCGACATCTCTACCCGAAATCAGCACCGTTCTCACAGCGGTCAAGCTGGGACGTCACGTCATGGCAGTTTCGGACATTTTCGGCACCAATTTGTTCGACGTTGGCGTGATATTTTTGGTTGATCTACTCTATCCGGGCGGGGCAGTTCTAAACGAGGTTGGAATGTTCTCTATCGTCGCAGGACTGACAGGCATTGTGGTGACTGCGGTCTATGTGATTGGCCTGATCGAGCGGCGCGATCCGGCTCTGTTCGGCGTCGGACTCGATTCCTACGCCGTTATGACTATCTACATTGGAGGGATCGCGTTACTGTTCACGCTGCGGTGACGTTTCAGAAAATAGGAGGCTGAGATGACCGACCCCGAAAAGCCAGCGCCCGGTGAAGTGCTTCTGCCCGAAATCGGAAAAAATTTGAGCCGCAATGAAATTATGGACGTACTGGCGGATGAAGGCTATTCGGCTAGCGGACGGAAAGGCTGGCTGAAGCAGGTTCTGACCCGGCTTGAAACGGAACAGCACGAGAGCCCGAACAGCACCCGCGCCGAACTGGTGGCCGAGATTTCGGATATCCTAAAAGAAAACGTCCCAGGTGACCCCAAAGCGGACGATAGCTTGTGAATCTGGCGCGAGGTTTCTCCTTACTGCCAGGTTCACGCCATTTCCGAGAGTCAATGTCGGAATCTACATTCCATACGACGGGTGCCACAGCGAGACATATACCCATCACAACATAAACAAGGAGACACCAATGGAACCGAACCAATTTGAAGAGAAAGCTCATGAGCTGGAAGAAGCAATGACGGAGCGGTCAGGTGAAATCGCGCGAAGCAGAGCTTCAGAAGCTGAACATCAGAAATTATTGGTGCTTCAAAGGAAATCTGAAACGCTCCTTAGAGAGACCCAACACCTAAAAGACGATAAAGAAAAACACGATTTCATCCGACAAGCCAGTGAACTGCTTCTTGAACTACGTCAGCGTCCACTTGCGTAAATGGAAATTAGCGTGACCTGCGGAAAATGGTGGCAAATCGCTTTGGCAGTTTCATGAAAAGACACGATAAAATTGTTAGTAGTCCCACGCGATCATGAAGGTTGTGTTCGACGGCGCTTCCCAACCTTGCTCAGGACTGAGACGATCTCATCATGTATTCAGTTTGGACGAGCAATATGGTATCACGACGAGAGAGCGCAAGTCGCGCAAGCACTTGGAGGACCGCTCGCTCAAGCACATCGTCGCCTTGATCGAAAACAACCGCGGCATCAGGGCTCGCCATCAATCCGGAGCGAGTTTTTATGGCATCTGGATCGGCGGCGAGTTCCCAGGCGATCCGCAGGATCCACGAGCCAAAGATCGTTGCCGCCGACCTTCGGAATCTTCGCCAACGCGGCGGCGAGGCGAATGCCAGCGCGAAATTTCTTGACGAGCCGACAGCGGACGGAAATTAGACGCGCCGATTGGACGCTGCAAGGCGAGGCACCGCTTCGGTCGACCATATGACGTTAGCTGAGGATTCCCGGTCTGGACGAATCGCCTATCAAAGACAAAGGTAATAGAGTATGAACCCATGTGCTCTGACCTCTTCCCGCCTTTGCAGTTCGGCAGTCTTTCCGACCGACTGACATACTTCCGCTGCTTTTTTATCGGCAGGACTGAAATCTGGAGCTTCATCAGGCGTCGATAAGCTTATAGTCAGATAGAACCCATTAAATTCGGCGACATATACAGGATGCTGTTGGGCCATAGCCTGCAAGGGCAAGACAGCTAGCGCCAAAATCGCTGCTAATTTCAATTTAAAACCTCCCAATCTGACCGCTTCCTAACCTCGGCAAACGGCGTTTCGAATTTGAGCGCCTTTTACCAGAGCCTCTGCAACTTGGCTGTTAAAGCCCAGCATACTCGACGTTGTATTGAGGCTTCACGCAATGCATTTTTCTCCAATCCACGAAGAGGGGCGTGCGCGCGCAACGCTTTGCCAAGAAGGTTTGGCCATTGACACCCTTGAGAAAAACAAGCCAAGCGTCAAACCTAAAGTAGATAACCCTTAATGTTCCTCATTAAGATATTCGCGCATCTCGGCCACGGCCTCAGCCGAAACCGACCCGCTCCGACGGTCCCCGGTATTCCGCAAATAAGTTAGCAAGTCAGCGATCTGCGCGTCGGTAAGTTTCCACGCAAAGGGCGGCATCGCGAGCATACTGGGGACCGTTTCGGTTGGCTGTGCCTGGGCCCCGCCGAGGATGATACGGATCGCGGTCGACGGGTCCTGAGCGTGCAGCTTGTTCGATGTGTTGAGCG
This sequence comes from Sulfitobacter sp. 1A12779, assembly GCF_043557315.1. Lineage (NCBI taxonomy): Bacteria > Pseudomonadati > Pseudomonadota > Alphaproteobacteria > Rhodobacterales > Roseobacteraceae > Sulfitobacter > Sulfitobacter sp. 1A12779. Next base: position 1,448 of record NZ_JBIFFU010000031.1, on the reverse strand, counting down.
GGGCGAAGAAATAGGGCACGCCCGAGGCATCGGCGGCATGGCAGGCGGCGCAATTGTCGAAGTAGAGCCCTTCGCCGATCTCCGTCCGCGCTGTTTCAGGCGCCTCTTCCGGCTCGCGCAGTTCATCGTCGAGGCTCTTGAGATAGGTGGCGACGGCGCGCAGGTCGGTCTCTTCGAGGAACTGGGTCGAGATCGAGACGACCTCTCCCATGCGCTGCATCGGGGCGGTGTGCTCGGCGCGGCCGTATTTCAGGAATTCGAAGATGTCATCTTCGTCCCAATGGGCGATGCCGCCGTTTTCGCCGCCGCGGATGTTGGGCGCGAACCAGTTCTCCAACGTACCGCCGCGCAGATATTCATCGTCCTTGCTGGCGCCGAGCAGGTTCTTGCCCGTGTGGCAGCCGCCACAATGCAGCGGCCCGTCGACGAGGAACCGCCCGCGTTTCCATTCCTCGGAACGGTCTGGATCGGTCACGAACTCCTCGTCCTCGAAGAACAACAGCTTCCAGCCGCTTACCGACATGCGGATGCTGAGCGGGAACGGCAGGTCGTTTTCCTCTTCTTCCACATGCACCGGTTCGAGCGATTGCAAATAGGCAAAGATCGCGTCGGTCTGGTCGCGGGTCATCAGGGTGAAATAGGGATAGGGCATCGCCGGGTAGAGGTGGCGGCCCTCGTCGTCGATCCCCTCGTTCAACGCGTTATAGAAATCCTCGCGCGACCAGCGGCCAAGCCCGGTTTCATCGTCGGGCGTAAGGTTTGAGGAATAGATCGTGCCAAAGGGTGTCGACAGCGCCCGCCCCCCGGCGAAGGGGATGCCGTCGTCCTCGATATCCGTGTGGCAGGCCTTGCAGTCGCCGGCCTGCGTCAGATAGCGGCCACGCTCCACTTCCGAGGAGGAGAGTTCCTGGGCCTGCGCCGGCCCGACGGTTGCGCCGCAGAAGGCGGTTATCAACGCCAGCCGTCTCATGCCTGTACCAACGGACCGGGATCGGCCATATATTGATCGATGATTGCCGCCACCGACCAATAGGCCAGCGCTGCGACGGTGCCGGTGGGGTTATAGCCCGCGTTCTGCGGAAACAGCCCCGCCCCGGCGACGAAGAGATTATGCAGATCCCAGCTTTGGCAATAGCGGTTGCAGACGCTGGTCTGCGGGTCGGTCCCCATGATCGTGCCGCCTGTGTTGTGGGTGGTCTGATAGGGCATCGAGTCGTAGGACCCCTTGCGCTCGGCCACGTTGACCTCCCGCCCTCCCATGCCCCGGGCAATCTCTTCGGCCACGGGGGTGATATGGGCGGTCAGGCGGCGGTCGTTGATGGTGAAATCATAAGTCATGCGCAAAAGCGGCCTGCCATGCCGGTCGGTATATGTCACTGTACCCTAATTAATCAGATTCTGCGGATTCAGGGCATTTTGGGGCGTTTTTGTACCCTTAATTACAATAT
>NZ_JBIFFU010000088.1:0-1028 GCF_043557315.1 Sulfitobacter sp. 1A12779 | reverse complement strand
TGTTGATTGTCACTGAGAACTGACCCGGTATTTTCACCGAGATTTGACCCACCCTCAGTTATGCGTCGTGGTTTATGACGCGGTCAATGTTTTGGCCTCCTTTCGTGTTTTCTTTGCAGCCTCAGCGCTGGCCTTGAAGCGGTAGCTGTCGTTTCCGGTTTCGAGGATGTGGCAGCGGTGGGTCAGCCTATCGAGGAGCGCGGTTGTCATCTTTGCATCCCCGAAGACCTGCGCCCATTCTGAGAAGCTGAGGTTTGTGGTGATGATGACGCTGGTGCGCTCGTAGAGTTTGCTGAGCAGGTGGAAGAGCAGCGCCCCGCCAGATGAGCTGAACGGCAGGTAACCGAGTTCGTCCAAAATGACCAAGTCGACCTTCGTCAGCGTCTCAGCCAGTTTCCCTGCCTTACCAAGTGCCTTCTCCTGCTCCAGCGCGTTGACCAATTCCACGGTCGAGAAGAAGCGCACCTTACGCCGGTAATGTTCGATGGCCTGGACGCCGATTGCTGTGGCGGTGTGGCTCTTGCCCGTTCCGGGACCGCCGATCAAAACGACATTCTCGACCGCTTCGATAAACTCGCATCGGTGTAGCTGCCGCACTGTCGCTTCGTTGATCTCACTCGATGCAAAGTCGAAGCCCGTCAGATCCTTGTATGCGGGGAAGCGGGCAACCTTCGTGTGGTAGGCGATGGACCGTACCTCGCGTTCGGCGATCTCGGCCTTGAGCAGCTGCGACAGCATTGGTGTGGCAGCTTCGAACGCTGGCGCACCCTGGGCGACCAAGTCTTCAATCGCATTTGCCATGCCGTACAGCTTGAGACTGCGTAGCATGATCACGATAGAGGCTCCTGCTGGGTCATGACGCATGGCGCTTCTCCTCAGTCCGTCGCAACCCGTCATAGCGATCGACGTTGGCCTCTGGCGTTGTCTGCAATGCCAGTGCGTCCGGCGGATCGACCTCGGGGTGATCTGTCGGTCTGCGGTCGATCAATCGGTGCAACAGGTTCAGGATGTGCGTCTTGGTGGGGACG
>NZ_JBIFFU010000030.1:0-29174 GCF_043557315.1 Sulfitobacter sp. 1A12779 | reverse complement strand
CTCTACGGCGAACGCGCGGGCACATTCATTGCCAATGCCGGGGTGCAGCAGGTCTTCGGGGTGAATGATTTCGAGACCGCCAAGTGGCTGAGCCAGATGATGGGTCAGGAAACAGCCGGGTTCCAGACCGACAGCTTTAAGCCGGGTGACGGTCCCAGCTTCAGCAACAACATCACGAGCCGCGATTTGCTGACCCCCGATGAAATCATGCAGCTCCGCCCGGAAAACCAGCTCCTGCGCGTTCAGGGGCGAGCCACCGCCGTCGCGCAAAAGCTGCGCTACTATGTTGATCCCGAGTTCAGGGGGCAGTTCGTCCCTCAAGATCTCCAGTGATCAAAAAATCTGTATTTCCGTGGTCCTTCGGTCAAATCAATACCACCTATCAAAAGGCGCGCATCCCATAGCTCTTGCCATGTTGGCCATTCCTTCAAGAAATGCAAAACCTTCCAGGCCGCCACCAGATTGTACGGAAAGAGTCCGATGGATGAATGTCCACAGCCAAGCCGTAGAAGCTCGGGTGAGTGTCCGGTTTTTTGTAAAAACTTTATCATCCATTCTGACCCTTCCGGGCGCGCGATAGTGTCTTTTTCACCCAGGATGACCATCTTTTCCAGCCCCCGGCGGGTGAGACCAAACGTGTGCATGTTCAGGCTGATGATGCTCCAGGCAGCTCTCAGCTCCTCTAGAGACATGTTGGATTCGATACGTTCCCGAAGCGGTTTCATGGTTTCGGCGCTCCAGACAAGATCGGCAGGACTCATGGGCGTCACCATCAGAACGGCTTTGTCGACCTTCTCGTCTTGCGCGGCGATCAGACCGGCAACGGTGCCACCGATACACATGCCCACGACAGATATCTTCGCAAAGCCAAGCTCATGAAGCCAACCAACAATTTTACGGCCATCCAACACGGCTTGTCTCATTGCCCAAACAGTGCGCCCGATATTCGCGCTCAAAAAATTGTCTTCGGCAGAGTCACTGCAGCCACGATCAAAGTGGTACGGAAGCGTTGCTTCGACCACTGTTATCCCTTTTGACGCAAAGAATTTCGCAAATTTTGGATACCGGTTGCGGGCGTACCAATGATGAAAGACAACAATCGCATGCTCTTTTGATCCACTGCCGGTTACGACACACTCAAACGTGTTGTTTTCGTTTTCTAGTGTTGTGATGTCTGACTGAAATATAACGCTGTTGTCTGTGACCTCCAGTGGTTCAAACGACGAGATGGGTGAGTAAAACTGTTTCCCCTCGCCGATAGTCCAAGAGGTTAGGTCAAAGTCCGGAGAGTATTGATTTTCGGCTTCGTCAACCGCGAAGGCGGCAGATGCGTCATGAGAGAATTCGATGCATTTTTGAGAAATACGTTCCTGACGATCCAAGGATTTTTGGATGTGCCTATGGTCATGGCTGCGTGCTAGCTGTCGGAACATTGGATCTCCTGACTTCCATTTTGGTTTCTTTGATAACCAAACAGAATCGTCAGACTCAAGAGATTAGAGAAGAATCAGAAGATTGCTGTGGTTCAAACATGACTTCTTGAACAGGGGGACGATGTTTGAATTTGTTAAAGGGGTCGCGTTTTGAGGGAGTTAAATAGAGTTATAATAGAGTTACACTTTGGAAAAGGTCCAATAACACACTGAAAAAAAATATTTTTTCTAGAAGTCTGGTGTGTGAAATGACGAAGTTTGGTGTGTGAAATGACGAAGTTTGGTGTGTGAAATGACGATAGCTGAGAAAAGTTACCCACAGGCTGTTGGTGTGTGAAATGACGACTCTTGACGATCAGTGTGTGAAATGACGATAGTGAGCCATGGTGTGTGAAATGACGAATCGTGAGCTGAGCAGAGGGTGTGTGAAATGACGAATGCACGCTCCCCGCTCCTGCCTGACCGGCATCCGCAAAAAGACCTGTTCGTTTGCGACATTGTGGACGCGGTGCCGAAAGGCGACATGGCTTCGATGGAACATCCAGTGTTTACCCTCTCGACCAAGCCGGACATGAAGCCGCGACGCTACCAGAATGGTGATAATTCGATTGAGGTTTCACCGTCACGCTACGGGCTGGCCACAGTCCATGACCGTGACGTGCTGATCTACTGTATCAGTCAGTGCATGGCTGCACTCAACGAAGGCCGCAAAGTCAACCGGTCGATGCGGTTCAAGGCTCATGATTTGCTGGTGGCGACGAACCGTCAGACTTCGGGCCAAGGCTACCAGCTCTTGAAGGATGCGCTGCGGCGTCTGCAAGGCACGCAGATCGAGACGAATATCCGCCAAGGTGGCAAGGAATATTTTAAAGTGTTCGGCCTGATCGAGTCCGCGGAAATCGTTCGGGAGGCACGTGACGGTCGGATGCAGGATGTCGAGATCACACTGTCGGATTGGGTGTTTGATGCCATCGAGAACAATCATGTTCTGACATTGAACAAGCAGTATTTTTTTCTCCGAAAACCGCTTGAACGGCGACTCTATGAACTGGCCCGTAAGCATTGCGGCGCACAACCCAAGTGGAAGTGTGGGCTCGAACTCTTGCGCGACAAGTGCGGGTCAGGCTCAACCACGAAAGAATTCAGGCGATTGATTTCGAAGATCATCGAAGATGACGCGGTGCACGACCATCTTCCCGACTACGCCATGAGCATCGAAAGCGATAATGTTGTCTTTCGCCCCAAGGGGGCTGAGGCGGTGATCGCCCCCTCTTTCCTAGCGTTGCGGTTCAGAAAACCAGACACACATGATGAAGCGCGGCGTCTTGCGCCCGGGTGGGACGTATACGTGCTGGAAAACGAGTGGCGGTCATGGGTGCATGACAAGGCTATCGACGTGAAAGATGCCGATAAGCACTTTCTGGCCTTCTGCAATAAGCGAGGCGCATACCAGAATTAAAACGCACAAATGTGGGTTTGTGGCTTTACGCTTTCCCACGAATGTGGTGAGGTGGACTCATGATCATATCTTTCCTGAACCAAAAAGGCGGCGTCGGCAAAACCACCCTATCGGTGAACGTGGCGGGCTGTCTGGCACGCCAAGGCCACCGGGTGCTTCTGATCGATGCTGACAAGCAAGGCTCGGCCACAACATGGGCAAGTCTGCGCGAAGATGCGCCCTTCCAGGTTGTCAGCATGGCACGGGCCAACATGGCGCGGGACGCGCTAAAGCTTGCCCAAGACTATACTCACACCATCATCGACGGCCCGCCGCACGCGGAGGAGATTGCCCGATCTTGTATTGTTGCATCGGACTTTGTGGCGTTGCCCATCGAACCGTCCGGTCTCTCGACGTGGGCATCTGACCTGACAGTGCGTCAAGTCAAAGAAGCGCAGGAATTCAAGCCTTCCCTCAAATGTGGGTTTGTGGTTTCCCGCAAAATAGGGAAAACTGTCATAGGGCGAGATATTCGCAACATGGCTGCCGAGGCGGGTTTGCCAATCCTAGCAAGTGAGATCGAGCAACGGGTGGCCTTCGCTGAAGGTATGACCATGGGGCAAACGATTTTCGAGTGGGCTAGCGATAGCAATGCGGCCCGCGAGATCAACCAATTAACGAAAGAGATTGAGCGGTATGTCGAAGAAGACATTTTCGGCGGCTCCGAAGCCGAAGCAGCAGCCAACGGATGACCAAATCCTCGCGTTTGAACGTGGTGGGGCAGGGCATGACACAACACGGGCAGACAAGCCGGTCGCGAAGACCATGCCGGATGAGCCGACCAAGCGCCTGAGCCTGGATCTTCCGGCGAGCCTGCACACGCGATTCAAAACGGCGTGCAGTGCGACGGATCGGAAAATGGTAGGTGAACTCCAAGCCTTCATTGAACAGCGCACGCAAGAATTGGAAGAGGATGCGGGTATAACCCGCAAATGAACAAAAGCACAAATGTGGGTTTGTGTGAAATACTTCGCAGGCGGGATTTGTGGCTTAAAAACAAAGGGGAGGGCGGCGGCGCAAGAAACGTCACCGCATGATGAGAATGCATGCAGAGCTGAGAACGAGAGAAGCCCTTGGGCCATTCGGCCCGGTCGAGGAAAAGAACGCACCAGACGTGTTGTACACGGCGGGTGATACTGCGCTTTTGACCGAAGGCTCGCGTGTGGCGATTGTCGGCTCAAGAAAAGCCACCCCGGACGGCATCAAACGAGCACAGGCTGTTACTCGTGCCTTGGTGCAGCAGGGTATCATTGTCGTCAGCGGCCTAGCCGAAGGCATCGACACAGTGGCGCATAGAACTGCGATAGAAGAGGGCGGGCGCACTATAGCTGTGCTCGGCACGCCTTTATCCAAGGCGTACCCGGCCACGAATGTCGGTCTACTTGAAGAGATCAAGCGTGATCACCTAGCGATTTCCCAGTTTCCCGAAGGTTATCCAGGCAAGAGCGAGAATTTCCCGCGCCGCAACCGGACGATGGCGCTCATCTGCGATGCTACCATCGTGATCGAAGCAAGCGAGAAGAGCGGGACACGTCATCAGGGCTGGGAAGCAATTCGGCTCGGACGCGACCTCTACCTCCTCGAGAACGTCGCCAACGACCCGAACTTGACCTGGCCAAAGCAGCTCATCGAGTATGGGGCGCAGGTTTTGCGCCGCGAGAACCTGCCGGACATCCTGCTCGACATCCCAAACTACACAGCCGGGGGCGTTCGTGCCTTCGAGCTATGAGTACGGCACGTTCGCCAATTATTCGCCACGCGGCACCTCGGAGTTCTCGAAACGATCGAGAGGAACTTGTGGTGCTATCAAAGCGGGCAGGGTGGATATCATCGCTTCCGCTGTCCCTCACTTGCGTGACGCCAAGTCCGATAATCTAAAGCCGTTTCTAGGGCCGGATGTGACTTTGGTGCCTGCACCGCGTTCTGCGCCTCTGCCGGACGGAGCTCTATGGCCCGCAAAGGTCATCTGTGATGTTCTGCACGAGCATGGGTTTGGCCAGGACGTGCAAACCTACCTGACGCGGATCAAGGCCGTGCCAAAATCGTCGAGCTCGCAAAGGGCGGATGACAGGCCGCTTGTACCGATTCACCTGGATAGCATCGAGGCGGAACGTCCCTTTTTTGTGCCGGACAAAATCACTATCGTCGACGATGTGCTCACCTTGGGACGCACGACATACGCTTGTGCTGAGCTGCTGCGCCAGGTCTGTCCCGAGGCAGAAATCCGCATCTTCGCAATGGTACGCACTCAAGGCATCCAAGACGACATCAATAAGATCGTCGATCCAGCTACCGGTATAATCACGGGCTTCGACTCCGGAAAGACGAGACGCGATCCATGAATCCACAAAAGCACAAATGTGGCTTTGTGGGTTAACCAGCGCATCATTATAGGGGCCTGTTTTCGGAGGGGGCAGAATAATAAGCCTATCGCCGCCGCCTTCTTTGATGCCTGCCGATCCTGATACGTGTTCCACGATCTTGCAGCTCATGTTGCATCAACAGGGCGAAGCGGTTTGCCCACCCCTCTGTGTGAATGAGTCGGTCAAACTTGCTGGTCGGTAGCTTCAGTATCTCGCTTCGGGGTTTTTGCGATAGTGTGGCCCAATCGTCATACAGAACGTACAGCGCGTTTCCGTGGCGCATGTTTTCGAAGACGACAAGATCGTCGGCATACTTCGCACCGATGTAATGATCATTTCCGCCCAAGCCCTTCAAATACTCGATTGGCTGGAATTGCTCGAACAACTCCAGCCGTTCCGTGATCGTTGCCAAGTCAGGCGGGTTTCGACCGCCATTTTGTTGAATACGCATCGCCAGGTCGGCAATCTGTCCAGGCGGGAAAACGTCCCAACGAAGCCGACTTGTGAAAACAAAGTCGGGGTTTTCTGATGCTGCTACAGCACTGACGCCGGTGTTCTCCTGGAGAAGGTTAACTGCGAAAAGCAGGTCCTCTTCGAAGCTGGCCGAATGTTTGGAAAACACTTCATCAATCGAGAAGACGATACCGAAACGGCCATCGTTCAGAACTTCTTGAACGGAAACCTCGATTTGGAAAAGGTAAGGTGGATAGCTGTCAGTCTCATACACCTCACGCGGAATGGCGGCGGTAGTCCAGCCGTTGCGGGCTGCATCGCCGTAGATCGGAATGTCCCGATAAAAGTATTTCCGATGCTTAGGCAGGTCCTTGCGAGTAACCGTCCAGCCTTCGCTGTTCCGCTTTGACGTGGTGCCGACATTAATAGGCGGCACGACTTCCCAGCTTTGCCCGACCTGAAGGGTTTCATGCTTTAGGCCGAGGTGGGCATAGGTTCCTGCGACTATATCGTCAGTGCTGATCCTCTTGCCTGCTAGGACCTTGATATCGTCCACCACAATCCGTTGAAGCTCCACGCGGATTGGCTTCGGTAGTGCCCGAAACTTCTTTTTCCATTTTCCCATGAGGCTTCCTATCTATGCGCCGCTGAGAGATACAACCATCTGTGCCCATCAAGATATCTTATACAATATTTAGCATAAGTGCACAAAGCTTGCATGCTCTGAGGGGCCGCCAGATGGTAGAGTAAAACAACCGGTCAGCATATAACTTAGTCCGAGGTAAATGTTGGATCGACCTATCACCTGTGACGGTTGCTGGCGTCTGCTTCAAGATTTCATGCAAGCTTTATGATAAAAGCCTGCATGGTGGATTGCCGTATCTGAACATGCTGCATGGCTTCGATGCGCAGGACCACCAAAACTGCTGCGGTCCCTTGACAAGCTCTGCCCCACATAAGAAGATTATCACATGGGGTTTGCGAGCGCCCCACGAAGCGTCAGCTGAAGATCGCGTTCCATATCACCCGCAAGACGGAGGAACGCACATGCCTGCGCCCAATGCCATTTCGTTCGACAAACTGACCCGTATCATCGGAACACCGCGCGCACCGCTTTTGCTCGATGTGCGGTCCGAGGAAGATTTCGCGGCTGATCCACGTTTGCTGCCCGGTGCTGTCCGGGTCGATGATCAGGCGCTTGCCAGCCTTGCGCCCCAGCTTGGTGGACAGCCCTCAATCGCTGTCTGTCAGGCAGGACACCGGCGCAGTCAGGGCGCGGCTGCCTGGTTGCGCGCCGAGGGGTGCCCTTCAGAGTATCTTGAGGGCGGGTTCGACGCGTGGCGCGCGGCCGAACTGCCGTTGATCGATTCAACGCGGCTGCCCGCGCGCGACGGACAAGGCCGCACCATCTGGGTGACGCGCTCGCGTCCCAAGATCGACCGGATCGCGTGTCCCTGGCTGATCCGCCGCTTTCTCGACCCTCGTGCGGTCATCCTGTTTGTCGCACCGGCCGAGGTGGTGGGTGTGGCCGAACGCTATAACGCCGCGCCGTTCGATATCGAAGGTGTGTTCTGGAGCCACCGCGACGACCTCTGCACGTTTGATGTGATGCTGGCAGAGTTTGGCCTGGGCACCCGGGCGCTTGACCGGCTGGCCACGATCATTCGTGGTGCTGATACCGCGCGTCTCGATCTCGCGCCAGAAGCGGCAGGTCTGCTGGCCGCATCACTTGGTCTGTCACGTATGTATTCAGACGATCTGGAGCAGTTGGATGCTGGAATGTTGCTCTACGACGCCTTCTATCGCTGGGCGCGGGATGCAACTGACGAGACACATAACTGGCCTACCAACAAGCCGAAGGCAGACTGATGCAGGACCGCACATACCCAACGCTGACCGAGGCTACCCGTATCTGGGCCCGCATCGGCCTCCTGAGCTTCGGCGGTCCGGCCGGACAGATCGCGCTCATGCACCGCATCCTGGTCGAGGAGCAGCGCTGGCTGGGCGAGAAGCGGTTTCTCCATGCGCTGAACTATTGCATGTTGTTACCAGGCCCGGAAGCGATGCAGCTCGCCGTCTATATCGGCTGGCTGATGCACCGCACGCTCGGCGGCATCATCGCGGGCGTCCTGTTCGTGCTGCCCGGCATCGTGGCGATCATGGCACTCAGCTGGATTTATGCGCTCTACGGAAATGTTGGGCCGGTCGAGGCGCTTTTCTTTGGGCTGAAGGCTGCTGTTCTGGCCATTGTGGTGCAGGCGGTTATTCGTATCGGCTCGCGGGCACTCAAAAACGGAGCGATGGTCGGAATCGCCGCTGCTTCGTTCGTGGCCATTTTCGGTTTTGCGGTGCCGTTTCCGCTGATCATCCTGATTGCTGGCCTGATCGGGTTCTTTGGGGCGCGAGCGGGCCTGCCCGCGTTCCAAGGTGGCGGCGGACACGGCAAGGTCGGGGCAGTCCAGGTCGACGACGCTGATACCCTGCTCGGCGAAGAGTCACCGGATCATACGCAGGTCAACCGGGGCTGGGCGTTTCGCATTTCTGGTGTTTTCCTTGCCCTCTGGCTTGCTCCAGTGGCGCTGCTCTTCGCCATACTGGGGCCAGAGAACGTCTTTTCGCAGATCGCGGGCTTTTTCAGCGTCATGGCTGTGGTCACTTTTGGTGGGGCGTATGCCGTGTTGGCCTATGTCGCCCAAGAGGCGGTGCAGAATTACGGCTGGCTCGCTGCCGGTGAGATGCTGGATGGTCTCGGCATGGCAGAGACGACGCCGGGGCCGCTCATCATGGTAACGCAGTTCGTGGGCTTCATGGGGGCCTTCCGCGAGGCGAGTGGCCTATCGCCCTTGATGGCTGCAACGCTCGGTGGGCTGCTGACGACATGGGTCACCTTTGTGCCTTGCTTCCTGTCGATCTTTCTCGGTGCTCCCTTCATCGAGCGTCTGCGCGATAACGCCGTCCTGACGGCGGCACTGACCGCCATCACCGCAGCCGTGGTGGGCGTCATTCTCAATCTGGCCGTCTGGTTCGGGATGCATGTCGTCTTTGACGACGTCAGGGCCGTGACCGGTATGGGCCTGAACATCGAAGTGCCTGTGTTTGCGTCGGTTAATCCTGCCGCGCTGTTTCTGGTGCTGGCGGCCGTGATTGCGGTGTTCCGTTTCAAGTTCGGCCCGGTCACAATTCTCGTTGGATGCGCGGTCGCAGGCGTCGCATTGCGAACCATGGGTGTCGGGTAACTCTTCGCGCGCCCATCTACCTAAAGCTGCGACGCCCAACGGGGATGGTTCTCATCCACGACAAAGGTATGCACGTGCTTCCGGGCCCCCTGAAGATGCGGGTGGTCGGGTGGCAGGTTGTCATGGGTATGCTCAAGCGTTTCCGGATCTTCGCGTGGCCAAAAGCGCATGGCGGCCAGGATGCCTGCAGCTGCCAAGACCACCAGGACAGCAAGCGCCACAAGCAGACCGAACTGCGTCATCAGCCATCCTGACAGCGGATAGGTCAGAAGCCAGCAGGCATGGCTCAGTGCGAACTGTGCCGCGAACAGCGCGGGTCGATCCTCTGCATGGGCAGAGCGGCGCAGCAACCGCCCGGAGGGCGTCAAGACAGCAGAGTATCCAAGGCCCACAAACAGCCACGCTCCAAGCAGGACAGGCCAGATCAGTCCGGCCACCGCGATCTCGGCCGCCAATATGGCCAATGTCAGCACCATCAGCATAGCGCCACCGATCATCACCGCCCGATCCGTGACCCTGTCCAGCACACGTGGCAAGAACAATGCAGCAGCCATGGACCCCGCACCGAAAGCGAAGAGCGTCCATGCAAGGGCGGACGCGTCCAGCCTGAGCGTACCACGCACCAGCACGACGGAATTGACCAGCACCATCGCGCCCGCCGCCGCTGCCGCCATGTTCAGCGCCAGCAGCCCACGCAGACGTGGTGTGGCAAGGTAAATGCGGATGCCGCGTGTCGTTCGGTCATAGATGCCGCGCGGTGCGGATGGTTTGGGGCTGGGCAGCATGACCGAGATAATCAGCATGGCCGAGGCGGCAAAGCCTGCCACCGTGCCCAGGAACAGCGCGTTATAGCTGACCATCGCCAGCAAGAGCCCCGCCAGCATCGGGCTTGCGATATTTTCAAGATCATAGGCCAGCCGCGACAGTGACAGCGCACGGGTATATTGCGCCTCGTCCGGCAGGATGTCGGGGATCGTCGCCTGAAAGGTCGGCGTGAAGGCGGCAGAGGCGGATTGCAGCACAAAGATCAGCACGTAAACCTGCCAGATCTCGGTCACGAAGGGCAGGCACAGCGCCACGGCCGCCCGCACCAAATCGAGCACCACCAGAAACACGCGCCGGTTCACCTTGTCGGCAAAAGCGGCGGCCACAGGTGCGACACCCACATAGGCCACCATCTTAATTGCAAAGACCGTCCCCAGCACCATCGCGGCATTCTCGCCCGCCAGATCATAGGCCAGCAGGCCAAGTGCGACGGTGGCCAATCCAGTGCCCAGTAATGCGACGACCTGTGCCGCGAAGAGGTGACGGTAGGTCCGATCGGCAAGTACTTGCAGCATGGGGGCGGTCCTAAAGGTAGCGCGAGATCGCTTTCAACTCTTCACGATCCGAAGGGGATTGGTCGGCATCGAGGCAATGGTCGATATGGTCATGGATCAGGGCGCGCTTTGCATTGGCCACGGCATTTTCTACAGCTTGCATCTGCTGTGCGATCTCGACGCAGGGTTTGCCCGCCTCGATCATCTCGATGACGGCACGCAGATGCCCATCGGCGCGTTTGAGCCGAGCAATCAAAGCAGGGTGGGTTGCATGGGGATGGGGCTTTATCATAGAACAGAATTATCCCCCCCGAGGGGATAGAACAAGATGGCATGAACAACATGCTGCGGACAGGATCGAGCAGTCAGGAAATCCCGTGCAACGGCTGAAAACTTTCGGACGAACCGCGTGGTCGGCACTTTTGTGTCTGGCGCTCGTCGTGTGGTCAATCGCACCTGCGACGGACCATGCGCCAACGGTGTTCGATGTCATTGCAGATCATCGCGCGATGATCGCGGAACATGGGCATACCCACGGCTTCCACGAAGACTTGGCATGGGCTTTACATGGTCATAGTCACGATGTGGCTGATCATGACCATAGTCCGGCTGTGCTAGCGCTGGCCGCGACAACGAACGAAGTATGGGACAGCCGTGATGTCTGGCATCTCCATGCTTCCTCGACAGGACCACATCGCAGTTACATGATCGACCGACCTCCACGTGCATGATGCGGGCCGCATTGCGGCACGACCTTTCCATCAATCACACACTGGAGACAAATCCATGACCTCAACTTCGCGGGTCCTGCGCGCCGTGGCACCAAGCCGCCCGCTTGCGCTGACCTTTATCTTGCTCGCAGCGTTCATGCTGACTGCGGCGCAGGCCTTTGCCCATAACGTCACCGCAGGTGACGCGGGCTATATTCAGGAAATCTGGGGAGTGAAGATCATTCCCTTCATCTACCTCGGTGCCAAACACATGGTCACAGGATATGACCATATCCTGTTCCTGCTCGGCGTCGTCTTCTTCCTATACCGGATGAAGGACGTTGGCATCTATGTCAGCTTGTTTGCTATCGGCCATTCCGTCACCATGCTGTTGGGCGTCTGGTATGGCTGGGGCATCAACGCTTATATCATCGATGCGATCATCGGGCTGTCGGTAGTTTACAAAGCGCTCGACAACCTTGGCTATTACCAGAAATGGTTCGGCTTCCAGCCCAACACCAAGGTCGCAACGCTGATCTTCGGGCTGTTTCACGGCACGGGTCTGGCGACGAAGATCCTTGAATACCAGATTCCGCAGGACGGTCTGTTGGCGAACCTTCTGGCCTTCAATGTCGGGGTCGAGGTGGGCCAGTTGCTTGCCCTTGCCGTGATCCTGATCGTCATGGGCTACTGGCGGCGGCACCCGAACTTCATGCGCCAAGCCACCATCGCCAACGTGGTGATGATGAGCCTTGGTATCTGGCTGACGGCCTATCAGGTCGCCGGTTACATTGCTTCAACCTGAACAAAGAACGGATAGTCACATGCATAATGCACCCAAACCAAACATCGAAGAATTGCCAACCAAGGCGCAATTGTTCCGCTCCACCATCATCGCAGGCATCGGCGCTGTTGCGATCATGGTCACGGTTTACCTGCCCGCCGAATATGCCATCGACCCCACAGGCGTTGGCCGCGTTCTGGGCCTGACCGAAATGGGCGAGATCAAGGTTCAGCTGGCCGAAGAGGCCGAGGCAGATCGCTTGCTGGATGAACAGCGCGCGCTGGACCAATCGTCCAGTTTGCTGGACAACGTGTTCGGCCTGTTCGTCGGTGCCGCCCATGCGCAGGAAGCCTGGCAGGACGAAGTCACCTTTGTTCTGGAACCCGGCGGCACGGCCGAGATCAAGATGACGATGGAGGCTGGCGCTACCGTCACCTACGCGTGGACCGCAAGTGGCGGACGGGTCAACTTTGACCTGCATGCCCACAGTGGCGGAGAGTCTGTCGACTATGAGCGTGGCGCTGGCCAGACAGAAGGCGCGGGCACAATCGAAGCGCCATTTGCAGGCGATCACGGCTGGTTCTGGCGCAACCGCGACAGCACGCCCATCACCATGACCATCCAGGTGCGCGGTGAGTACAGTGATATCGTCGAGACCTACTGAATGAATCACTCCGTGCCTGTGGTTCGCTGCGGGCACGGCTATCCGTTGCACCTCAGGCATGATCAGTCATTGCCTGAAGAGGCGGCAATTCAAGTTCGCAACTGTCGATGCAAGCTTTTTATTAAAAGCTCGCATGAGCACCCAAGCTAAGAACCCAACAAAACATGGGGAAAGTGCAGCGTCTCACAACATCCCACTTCCGTCATGCAAGGTTTGCAGGTATTATACCGCTATAACCTCGCAAGGATTTGCCCGTGAAAGCTGCCGCCCAGACCACCTGGAACAAGGGTCGCGTTGTAGGCAAAAAACCTCCGCTGACGCCCGACCAGGTCTCCCTGATCCGGATGATCCTGCGCCAGGAGAAAGCCCTGCGTGATCTGGCGCTGTTCAACGTGGCCCTCGATACCAGTTTCCGGGGGTCTGACCTGGTACGCCTGCGGGTCTCGGATGTGGCCACCCCGGCAGGGGTGCGCGAAATCGTCGAAATCCGACAAAAGAAAACCGAGACGCGCAATGCGCGTCCGGTCCAAGCGCGCCTGTCCTCCGGGACGCGTGACAGCTTGCGCGCCTATCTCGCAGCTTCAGAAAAGCCGCTGCACGGCTGGCTCTTCACGGGGCAGGGGGCACGGTGGTCCCAGTCCCATCTCAGTGAAAGTCAGCTCTGGCGTCTGTTCCGGGTCTGGCTGGAGAAGGCTCGCCTCGATCCCAGCCTCTACGGCCTGCATTCGCTGCGCCGGACCTTCCCGACCCATATCTACCAGCAGACTGGCAACCTGCGCGCGGCCCAGCTGTTGCTCGGCCATGCCAGTATTGAAAGCACCAAGGAATACATCGGAACCGAACAGGCTGAAGCCCTCGAAATTGCGCGCAAGTATCACCTGTGACAGCCATGCAGACCTATCTTGAGAAACGCCAGCCTGCGCAGAAAATGGCCCGGTTCTACCGGATGGCGGTCATGCCGAACCTGTTCGGCGAATGGACGCTGTACCGGGAATGGGGCCGCATAGGGCAGGGCGGTCAGGTTCGGATGGATTGGTTCGAGGACGAGAACCAGGCCGTTGCGGCTCTGGTCACACTGGAAGCCTCCAAGCGTCAGCGAGGCTACTGGGTGGAGCCCCAGCAACTGGCGATGTTCAGGTGATAGCGTGACGGACTCGCACAAGCTTCTCGATCGGCAGAAAAGTATAGTAATTATACCATTTTCAACATATATTGCCCTTCATGAAGTTCGAGTATGACCCCGACAAAAGCGTCGCGAACCGTGAAAAGCACGGGATCGACTTTGATGAGGCCCAGGCTCTCTGGGATGATCCTTATCTGATCGAGGCCCCTGCCAACGTCACGGATGAGCCACGCTTTCTGGCGGTTGGCATGATCGGGGCCAGGCACTGGACGGCTGTCTACACATACCGGAGCGACCGGGTGCGGATCATCTCCGTGCGCCGTGCTCGCACGCAGGAGATTGACCACTATGAAAGCGACTGAATTCGACGAACGGTTTGAGGCGGGCGAAGACATGTCCGCCCATGTCGATTGGACAAAGGCGCGCCGCCTCAATGTCGAGGCCAAGCGGGTGAACGTGGATTTCCCAACCTGGGTAGTTGCCGGTTTGGACCGGCAAGCCCAGAAGCTGGGCATCACCCGTCAGGCGCTGATCAAGATGTGGATCGCGGAGCGGCTAGAGTAAACTGATCGAGTTTAGCCGGTCCTGGACCAGCTAAGCGAGTTGTCGTTCGAGCTTGAGTTTCCGAGCCTCCCAATCCGGCATGACGCGCCTCAAGAGGTCAAAGAAGGCGGGTCCATGATGGGGGTGCTCGATATGGCACAGCTCATGCGTGATCACATAGTCTATGGCCTCCGTCGAGGCCCTGATCAGAGCACGGTTGAGGACTAGATTCTTCCGGCCTGTCATCGAGCCCCAGCGATAGCTCAGCTCGCGAATGATGAGGCCGTTTGGGACGACCTTCTCAGGGTCGGAAAAGCGTCCTCGACAGACATCCAGACGTTCGGCAAATTTGATCTGGGCCCGCTGCAACATCCAGTCTCGAACAAGCTCACGGGTGTGGGCGGCTCGACCTGGCTTTGTGCTCCAAACCATCAGCTGACCGCGCTGCATCTTGACGGAGCTTTGTATGCCGGGGATCACCTTGAGTTTATACTGCCGCCCCAAGTACAGGTGGGTCTCGCCGCCGATATACCGGCGTTCTGGCGTTTTGGGCTGGAACTGAGCATAGTAGCGCAGCTGCTTGCATATCCACGGCGCGCGTTTGCGCACCTTCTCGATGATACGTTCAGAGCTCGCGTCCTCGGGCGCGACAACCTCGACCTGCTGGTCGGGCAAGACGCTTATGGACAGGGTCTTGCGAACCCGCCTCACGACAGAAAAACGGATCGTCTCGCTGCCGAAGCTAGCCTCAAGAACCTCGGCACTCATCCGGGGAACCTAGCCCGCGCGATATCCATGATCCGCAGCTCGATGTCGTCGAGAAGGTCGAGGGGAATGTCGATGCCCTTCTCGTCGCGCACGACATCGAAGAAATAGTCGTCAATAGCGTTGCGCATGTTGTTCTGCGCCATCTCGTTCGACCAGACATCGACAATGTGGTGATCCTTGACGATCCCGATGATCGACTGCGCGACATCGGCTGTCACAGTATCCTCAACACCGCCGTTGATCTCCTTCAGGATTGGTTCAAGGACGCCGAAGACAGCCTGAGCGTCCGTGTCTCCCTTGATGCTTTCGGGCATGTCACGGCCATGATCGCGACGCGCAACGCGAGCTGCCAAGTCCACGACTGTCTTGAGGTAATCCTTCTCCGAAATCCGTTTCTCGCGATAGTCGCGGATCGTCTCAGCGAGCATCTCGGAGAACTGCCTGTAGAAGGAGGGGTCTTGCTCCATCTTTTCCGTGATCGTGCGCTTGGTGGCGCTTGCAATGCGATCCGCCTTGGAGGCGGCAGTTTTGCCCTCTTCTTCAATCACAGCATTCAACGCATCAGGATCGTTGATATTCACTAAGTCAATGATCACCTCCGCAGGCTTCGCCGTGACATGATCGTCGAGCAGTTTCTGAATCTTGGGCTCGAACTCTTTCACATCGACGGTTTCCTGATAGCGCAGCTGGACTGAGCGCTTCAGCTCGGAGAAGGCTTTCCAATCCTTCGTAAAGGTGGAAACCGCCGCCTCGTCAAACACGTCATAAAGCTTCTCTGAGGAAAGTGAGATGTGCAGGCAGCGGCCATAGTCCTTCAGCCGAGAATAGAAGTCTGCTCGCTTAGCGTCGTCAGCCAAGAGCTGCTCGAACTGTTCCATGTCCTTCTTGTTGCGAACCTCCTTGAAGACATCCCACAGCTGGTCATGCAGCTGCGGCAGCCTGCGAATTTCCTCCCGAATGTCATGCAATGATCCTGCGACATCATCACCGTCGAAACCTTCGAAAGCGCTGTAGGTCGTAAGTGCTGCGTCGAGCTCTCCAAGAAGCCCCTCATAATCGACAATGAAGCCGAACTGCTTTTCCTTGTCGTCGTCCTCATAGAGGCGATTCACGCGGGCAATGGCTTGAAGAAGATTGTGCTCGCGCAACGGTTTGCAAACGTAGAGCACGGTGTTTCGTGGGGCGTCAAAGCCGGTCAGAAGCTTAGAAACGACAATTAGGATTTCGGGATCGCCTGAGCCCTTGAAGGCGTCGATGACCTGCCGGTTATACTCGTCCTCGGTTTTGTGCTTGGCCATCATCTTGTCCCAGAACTTACGTACCAAGTCCTTGGATTCCTGATCGACTTCCTCGTTCCCTTCCTTGTCGTCAGGGGCGGAGATGATGATCTCGCTCGTCACATGGCCTATCTCATCGAGAACCTCCTTGAAGCGCACGGCAGCGGCCTTTGAGGGTGCCACCAGTTGCGCCTTGAAACCCGTGCCCTGCCAATACTGGCGGTAGTGCTCTGAGATATCGAACGCCTTGGCGCGGATGGCTTGGCTCGTCTTTGACAAGGCATCCATTCGCGAGAATTTCCGTTTTAGATCGGCTTTCTGCTTCTCCGTCAGCCCCTCACTGATCTTGTCGAACCAGGTATCGACGACATCGCCACTCACCTGTTGCGCGACCAAGCGCCCTTCATAGAGCAAAGGGACGACCGCTTCGTCCTTCACCGCCTGATCAATCGTATATTTGTGGATCAACCCCCCGAACGTATCGAGGGTGTTCTTGTCCTTCTTCAGAAGCGGCGTGCCGGTGAAGCCGAGATAGCAGGCGTTCGGCAAGATACGCCGCATCTTCAAGGCGAACTTGCCGTGACCGCCATAGCGGCCTGTCTGACTCCGATGGCTTTCATCGACGAGAACGAAGATGTCGGCGCTATCATCCTTGAAGTCATCCGCCTTGATGGCGGTATCGAATTTGTTGATGATTGTCGTAACCAATGGTGCGCGGTTCCTGATCAGCTCGACCAGGTTTGCCCCCGTGGCTGCGCGCACGGGTTCAAGGTCGCAGGACTTGAACGTGCCCTTGATCTGCTTGTCCAGGTCATCGCGATCCGTGACGATCAGGATACGGGGGTTCTTCACGTCCTTGTCGAGGGCAAGAGCGCGCCCAAGCATCACCATTGTCAGGCTCTTCCCTGAGCCTTGCGTATGCCAGATCACGCCGCCTTTGCGACGACCTTCCAGATCGAAGCCTTTCAGGCGAGCAAGAGCTATTCTGATGCTGAAGAATTGCTGATGGCGAGCGATCTTGCGCACCCCTCCATCGAAGACCGTGAAACGGCGCACAAGGTCGAGGAGACGCTCTGGCCGGCACATTGCGTAGATGGCGCGATCCTGCTCACTGATCGACCTTTCTCCTCCCGCTGCCAATTCCTCGAAGAAGCCCCGCGCATCGGCCAGATCGCCCGAGAAAACAGCGCTCTTTTCCTCTGCCGTCAAAGGTCGATTGATCGCAGTGGAGATGTCCGCGTCCTGATCCTCTTCATCGCGCCAGATTTGCCAGAACTTGCGCGGCGTGCCCACGGTGGCATAACGGGCTTCCTGCCGCTTCATGCTCATCAAGAGCTGCGCATAGTGGAAAAGCTGCGGGATGTTGTCCTCGTTCTGATACCCGATCAGCTGGCTGTCGGCTTTCTTGAGTGACTCTGTCGGGCGCTTGTTCTCGATCACGATGAACGGAATACCGTTCACGAAACAGACGATATCGCAGCGCCGTGTCGCGGTGCTCGCCGTCCGCTCGACACTCATCTCCGCCGTCACATGGAAGATGTTGTTTTCAGGCGTTTCCCAGTCGATGTACTTGAAGGAATAACTCTTGCTGTCGCCCTCAATGGCCTTGGAGATCGTCGTGCCCAGAACCAAGAGATCATAGATATCCTGGTTCGTGCCCTTCAGCCCCTTGAGCTTGTCAGGGGTGGGCTTGAGGCGGCGCAGCGCTTCGTGAGCGTCTTCCAGATCGAACGCATAGCTCTTGCCGCGATAGCTGTAGCTGTTGAGCTTCAGCATCTGCTCCACAACGATGTCGTCGAGGATCACGTTGCGGGGTTTCCCCCGCAGCTGATCGACCTGTCCCTGTGACAAGGGCTGGAAGCCAAGCGCCACCAGCGTCTGGATCGCAGGTATCTGGGATTGGTACTTTTCGGCGGGGTTGAAACCTTGAGGTGCAGGGTGCTGATTCATGCTGCCTCCTCAATCACATCGTCGATGCCTTCGTCGCCATCATCTCCATTACCATCGTCAGCATCAGACGCAGGCTTCTCAATAAGCTCGATAGCCACAGGAATACCGAACTGTGCGAGGCGCTCGACAGCAGCCTGGAAACTCACCTTGCTGAAAAAAGGTAAACCAAGAGTCCCGTCTGCATACGGCGGTCTCATGATACCATAGACAACTCGGTAGTCTTCTCGAACCACTTTGTCGGTGCTCTTGGGCAGGTGAACCTCGAAGCCTGCCTTGACAGACTTTACCTTGGCGCGAAGCTTCTTCCTGAATTCTTTGTCAGAGATAAAGGCATCCGCACTGACAACTCCTTGGGACCAGAGATGACTGATCGGTCCTGAAGAGTTTCCGTCTTTCAAGTGGATGAAATCCTTCTTGTCCGAAAAGAAGTCGCAAGGTTCGATATTTGCATATCGCACGTTTTGCGGGTTGATCTTAGTACGATCCAGCTTGACCAGGTCGTCGCGACTGGCCTCAAGGTGGTCAATCAGTTCTTCCTCGTTGCGGCAGGTTGTCTTGCCAACAATGGTAACCCGCTCAATCGCGTTGAAGGCGGCTTCGATACGGTTCTTGAACGATTTTTCGACTTTGTACCAATCACCGGCGAAGAGGACATAGTAGTCTTGGCTCGCACCTGTGCCGAGTGTTGTTTCATAAACAAAGCAATCATATACACGCCACTTCTCAGAAAACTCGCCTTCGTCATCAGCCTTCGCCTTGACGCGGTGCTTCTCTTTGATTTCGGAGATTCCGCCTTTGAAGGCGCAGCGCTTCAACTCTGCGATATAGTCCTTGATAGAAAGGCTGTGAAAATTTGTGCCGTGGCTCCCAAAACCGTTGTAATGTAGCAGAGCCCCCTCAGTGTAATTTACGATTTCTGGGGGCGTCATGTGTAGATCGCTGGCCTTGCCCGCCTTTAAGTCCTTGATCGCCTTTTCGATACTCGCGTCGAGCTTCTCGATTGTATCCTTTTCCTCGACTCTTCGCATGTTATCGACCCATGCGAACTCTTTTTGATAGGTCGTTTTGGTGTACTCCGAGATGATCTCAGCGCACTTCTCATGGAACTTGTCCGGTTCCACTCGGCACGTGATCGACAGGCTGTCCTTACCGGCAACGAAGCTGGCAAAGGCAGGTTTGCGCGGCGTGCCACCCGCGACCCGGGCGAGATCGCGAAGCATATCAACACCAAAAGCCTGGACATCGCTGTCTTTGCTCGCCTGCACACGTTTCTGAAACGTGACGGCATCTGGTGTTGCCAGATCAATGGATCGAAGCTTGTCTCTCGGTACGCTGTTGAGCGTGACCCGCAAGCCGAACTGACGCTCGAAAGCGTGATCGTTCAATGCGATATGGGCATGACCAAAACACACGGCGGCAATGCGATCCCCGACGGGTAAAAAGACAACCGCGCCTGCACCGCCTGTGAAGATGCCTTCGGGCAAATCGGGGCTGACTTGCTGCAACAGATCACGCCAGCCAGGCGGATTAGAGTAAATCTGTCCGATGAACAGCCGCGCTCCTTCGCCCGCACCCCACGGCCGTTCTTCAAGTGCTCGATCAGCGTCTGGTGCAAATGTCTCGGTGAAGGCGTCTTCGGGCGTACGTCCTTTCCGTAGGAGCCGGACGTTGAGTGTGCGCATTTTTGTTTTCTCAGTCATGCCGCTGCCTCTTCATCGTCCGAGACCTCGACACGCCATTCGCCCGTCAAGAGCTTCTGCATTAGGCCGCGCTTTTGCCGGGTCACAGCCTTGATCTCATCATCGAGGAGGCTGATCTCGGCCTGCGCGGCGTTGAGCCCTTTCGCGATGGCTTTCTGCCGTTCGATTGTTGGGACCGGCACCAAGATCGAGCCAAGATCGCCGAAGCTGACTGTCTCCCGAACGCTGCCTTGCGCTGCCAGAGCGATCCTTTGACGGGCCTCAGCAGAACGAAGCCAGTGCCCGAAGAAATCCGCGTCCAGTCCGCCTTGTACTTGGAACACGACATACATCGGGCTGAGCGCACCTTCGTCCCAGGCATCGAGACGCGCGATGGAGCCGACATTGATGCGCGATGGGTTGTAGGCATACTGACCCCGGCGGACGATCTTGTAATTCGACAGGCTGGCAGAAGCGACACGGTGCGCAAATTGTTCCTCGGCGAGCACGAAGCCTGCCGAGTTGGTCACGCTGAGCACACGTTGTACTTGCTCGTCTCGGTTGCGCGAGGATTTCTCCTTCAGAAATCCGCGCAAGTGCAAGCGCTCAACTTGGTCGTCGTGGATGAGTTTTGCAGCGAGCCCATCCAGCTGCCGCGCCTTCGCAGCCCGCAGAGCGTTAAGCTTTTCGAGCGCCTCTTCCCAAGTCCGCAGGATCGCAGCGATCTTCCGTTGCTCGGAAAGCGGAGGGAGTGGAAACTCGATAGTTTCCAAATCCGGACGATTGATCTTTGGCATACCTGTACGGAATGAGCGCGAAGTCGCATCTGCAACGAAACGCTCAGACGTAAGCACATAATAAATGAAGCTTCTGTCGGTTTTCGTCGGATCGGACACCCACATAGGGTACATGTCAGCGCTGCAAATGCCTGCGAAGTTCGGTAGGGCTGCCTTGTTTAGATTGGGCCGAATCTTCGAATACAAGATCGCTTTAGCGTCAAAGGCGTACTTACCAGAAATCTGCCCGAGTTCGCGAGCTGTCTTCAACCCGCTCTGAGAGAGTCCTCCGCCCGAGATAAGATTATCTGGGCCCACACTGACCAGGTCTGCAATCGCGTCCTCTTTTGGATCAACTTGACCGGATGCGATTGTTACCGCTTCTCCAAGGCTAGTCTGCTGCCATCCCTCACGCATCAATCCCGAGCTCCTTCAGATAGCCCGACATCTTCGTGCGTACGTCTGCCAGCTCGCCCTCGATCCGCACGATGTCCGCCTGCACTGCGGCGACGTCGATCTCTTCCTCGGGCTCGAAGGTGTCCACATAGCGCGGGATATTGAGGTTATAGCCGTTCTCGGCGATCTCCTCGGTGCTGGCGAGGTGGGAATACTTCTCGACCTCGGCGCGGGCGCTGTAGGTGTCGAGCACCCGCTTGATGTGGGTGTCTTCGTCCATCACGTTCTGGGCTTTGCCAGGCGTGAACTCCTTGCTTGCGTCGATGAAGAGCACGTCCTTGCGATCCGCGTTCGCGCCACCCTCCTCGCGGGAGCGGTCAAAGACCAGAATGGCGACGGGGATACCCGTGGTTGTGAAAAGGTTCGCGGGTAGGCCGACAACGGCGTCGAGGAGGTTTTCCTCGATTAGCTGCTGACGGATTTTGCCCTCTGCCCCGCCCCGGAACAGAACACCATGCGGGACGATCACCGCCACGCGGCCTGACTGGCGCTTGGCGATCTCGATCATGTGCGTGATGAAGGCATAATCACCCTTGGACTTGGGCGGAATGCCCCGCCAGTAGCGGTTGTACTGGTCTGTGTCCGCATCTTCTGCCCCCCACTTGTCGAGGGAGAATGGCGGATTGGCGAGGACGACATCGAACTTCTGAAGGTGATCGCCCTCGATCAGCGCGGGACTGTTCAGAGTGTCACACCATTCGATGCGAGCGGCGTCTTTGGCGTGCAGGAACATGTTCATCCGCGCCAGTGCCCATGTCGCGCCATTCACCTCCTGCCCGTAGAGGGCGAAGTTGTTCGAGCCGACCATTTCAGACGCCTTGATCAGCAGCGAGCCCGAGCCACAGGCGGGGTCACAGATCGTGTCGCCTTCCTTTGGCGCGGCGAGTTTCGCCAGCAAGCCGGAGACGGGGGCTGGGGTAAAAAACTCGCCTGCCTTCTTGCCCGCGTCCGAGGCAAAGCGAGAAATCAGGTAGATGTAGGTTTCCCCGATGATGTCTTCCTTCACCCGCGACGGGCGCAGGTCGAGAGCAGGCTTGTTGAAGTCTTCGAGGAGGTTCTTCAGGCGGCGGTTGCGATCCTTGGTGCGGCCAAGGTTCGACTCCGAATTGAAGTCAATGTTGCGAAACACGCCTTCGAGCTTGGAGCGGTTCTTGTCCTCGATGTCTTCGAGGGCGATGTTGATCAGCTCGCCAATATTCGGCTCGTTGCGCTGCTCGTAGAGGTCATAGAAACTCGCGCCTTCTGGAAGATAGAAGCGCTCACGCTCCATGCGACGACGGATGCGGACATCGTCGTCACCATACTGCTTGCGGTAGGTCTCGAAGTGGTCGTTCCAGTTGTCCGTGATATACTTCAAGAACAACATCACCAAGATGTAGTCCTTGTATTGCGCGGGATCGACCGCACCCCGGAAGGTGTCACAGGCAGCCCATGCTGCGTTGTTCACTTCCGCCTGTGTGATTTTATCGTTCATTTTCAAATCCTTTTGCGTCTCATTGTGGGGCGGAGCATGTGCCCGCCCCAAGTTTTCTCTCAAATCAATCCACAGGGCGGGTTGAACTGCGCACGCAGCTGGCGCTCGATCAGTTTCCTGTTGTGTGCGTCGGCATAGATCGCGGCGACAGACAGCTGCGCGTGCCCCTGTCCGCGCCAGCACGGCGCACGGTTATGGTTCGACACCCGTTCCCGAATGTTCTGCGACTCTCCGACATCGACCACGTTCCAGGTGGACGCCGCGCCGTGCCGTCCAAGGATCACGTAAACGCCAGAGCGCGCCTGCAAGTTGTTTTCATTGCCGAAAGGGCCTTCGGCGTGGTAGCTTCCAATGTTGATGGACATGTTCACCTCATGAGTTTGTCCGTTGCGATTTGCCCCAGCTTTTCGAGGAGCGGTGGGCACCGTTATGCTCAGCTTCATTGCCGTGAAGCTGAGCGTTTCGCACCTGTTGAAGCAGGGCGAATCTCGTCAATTTTCTTTTCGTGTCAGCCAGTTCGTGCAGAAGCCGGGTTTCTGTTGCGGACAGGGCATCGAGCTCTGTGATCATCCGCTGCACGGCCAGACTCGGTATGTGCAGCGGTAGCGTTTCAAGACACTCCTTCGGGATCATCCGAAGCTTTGTCCCGCGCGCACCCAAGTCTAGGTGCCGCTGCGCTTCATGCTGATTGATCGACCACGCGACGTATTCTGGGAGGAGATCGTCTCCGCTCGGGCGGATCACCATCACAGGCAACAACGCGACCGCTGCTTCACCTGCACCTCCTATGGCAATGCTGGCTGTGTTGTTGTCTCCGCGAGAGCGGAACAGGACATCGCCATGCTCAACCAGGTAACGGTCGAGCTTGCCATCCAAGGCATATTTTCCTGCCACGCTTAGACTGACCCGCTCACCTTGAAGGTCACGCAGTTGGATAGCAGGGACACCCTTCTCGGCGTCCTCTGTGAGGGCGGTTCTGGCGGCATAGCCCGCTCGAATTTCGCACGCTTCGCCTAAGGTAATATTTTTTATGCTGTAGATCATGCTCATACAAATAGGGCCTCTAGTTGCCGGGGTCAAGAAATTTGTGCGTAGCATTGTCTACTGCATTTTTTAATTTCATAGACCACACTGAAACTGCTTAGCTCATCACCCTACATTCCCAAACGGCCCTCCGGGCATTTCATGCCCGTCCGCGCGAAGCGCCGGGCCTGTCGGCGGGTGGCCTTCAGGTTACCCGCCGACAGGTCACCCCGAAACCAACCTCGCCCAGGATCACACCACAACGCAAAAGGCACCCGCCTTCTGACGGGGGCCTCAATCATTTCAGTGGTGCGGCTGTTACTCAGCGGCCATCCGGTCGGCTTGAGCGGTGCGCTCCATGATGAAGTCCACAGCCTTCTGCGCTTCAGACGCGGCGCGGAAAATCGCACGGCTGTCTTCCTTCATCGCCTCCAGCCATCCTTCGACATAAGCCGCGCTCTGATCGAATTCGGGCTCTACCCCGATCTGCGCGCAAAGCATGCAGTTGCCAATCTCCGCGACCAGCTCCTCGAACGCGTAGGCCTTGCGGTCATTAAACCGGCCCAAGCGGTCAAGCCGCTTTGTCGCCCCTGTCCAGTGGGTCAGCTCATGCGCCAAGGTGCCGTAATATCCTGCGGCCCTGTGAAACGTGCCAATCGGCGGCATGTGGATGCGGTCAGTCTTGATATTGTAATAGGCGCGCGGCTCCTCGGTCACGTCGATCTGCGCGCCGCTCGCGGCAAAGAATGCCTCCAACGCGGGGTCGGCCACGGTGCCAAGATCACGGGACGGATCGGGCAGGATGTAGAATTCAGCGGGCAAGCCCTCGATCTGATCAGCGTTGAACACGCGGTAGGCCTTGGCATAGGGGATCTGACGATCTTCGCCGTTCTCGTCCTCGCGCTCGACGGTGCCGTACTTCACCACGGTTGCGGATTTCTCGCCCTTGCGGACATGGCCCCCAAGCTGCTTGGCCTGATTGAACGTCATCCAGCGGGCTGAGCTGTAATCCTTGGCCATCGCTGTCGCCCAAAGCATCAGGATGTTGATGCCCCGATAGGCCTCGCCGTTGAACCGCTCCGGCAAGCTGACCGATACCCCACCGCCGGTCCACGGCTGGCGCCAGGGCGGCGTGCCCGCCTCGATCTGCGCGATGATCTGGTTGGTGACATGGGTGTAAACGTCAAACTTCTCTGCGGTCATTTGTGACCCTCCTTTGAGTGACGCGGGCCGGGTCTGTTCCCCTTTCCGCCAATGGGCGGGCCTTCCTGTTCTGATCTTTGGAATGCCCATGCATTCCGAAGGGCAGAGCAGGTAAGGGCAAAGCCCGTCCTGCGGCCTGGCGGGGCCGTGACAACCGGGTGGAGGGCGTGAATTTGGGAGGGAACCGCGCGCCTGCGCGTGGGAGGAACCGGAATTTTCGACCGGAACCGACGCCACAGGCGGCGCTTGCCGGTTTTCTCGGACCTGCCAGGATGGCAGGCGGATCAACAGGGTTTGGAAACTATCAGGGTTGGGGTGAGCGGGCGTCAGCCCGTCGATCCTCGGCCCTGTCTATCGCTCAAAGCGAGACTGGCACACTGCCGGGGTCACTGAACTCTATCGAGCCATGTCTAACTCGATAATATACGATTGATGCCTTCGTTAGATTCAGGCACAAGACGACCATCATTGTTTCTGTTGGTATGCGCGATGAACCAGACGATTGACCTCGAACTAAACGTCACCACCGAACAAGGCCTTCGGGGACTTGCTGAGGAAGGACACACGGTCGAAGTGCTGTGCAAAGCCGATCCTGAACGCAAGGGACCAAGCTGGTACGGCCTGTGGATTATGCGGACGGTTGGGAGTGATGGGCAGGAGAAAATCCTTGTCACTGCCAGAACGCGCGTGACGCAGAATGCGATCAGGGTGCGCGAATTCAAGACGGCAACCGGCGTGATTTCATTCCTTGTTGGTGTCGGGTTCTCTCAGGCAAGCATTCCCATGAAGAATGGGCAAACGACCTCTCATCGCCTCGTCAGTGACTGAGACCTGGATCACGGTCGATGTCCCTATCCTTCTCGACCTCCTGATCCTTCTCCTGGTCGCGCTCGTCCTCGATCTCCAGCCGCTCGCGCGGCTTATTCAGCACGTCCTTCAGCCGCTCGTTGACGGATGGCTTCCGCTCATCGCGTCCTGTGTCCTCACCCAGATCATACTCGCTATGACCATCCAGCTTGTGAACCGCCGCCTGGCCGTCGCGCCCGGCGTCCTTCTCCATAATTTCCTTCAGACGCTCCCGCGCATAATTGCGACCTTCCGGTTTCGGCACGTCGTCCTGATCCCGTGGCCGACCCACGACGCGCGCCAACCGCTCCCGGAAATCTTTCGGGTTAGGGTCACGTTCTTTCGAGGTCGCGGCCCTGAGAGCTGCCAGACCGGCAGAAACACGTCCCTGCCCTGCCTCGCGCTCGATGCCATAGGTCTCGCGCGCTAGCTCCAGCCGCGCACGCATTTCGCGGAAGGCGGCGCGGGCCTGGCGGGCGGCATGGACCACGGCCCCGCGCTCGGTGACCGGGACGTATTCCCGGCCCTGACCCTCGGCCACAGCTTTCGCCCGCCGCTCCATGGAATTGGCCGCTGGCCCCAGCTTCAGCTCTGGGTCGCGGTCCAGTTCCTCGGCGGACAACTTGTCGCCACGATCCAGCGCCGTCTCGCGCTGCTTCTCAAGCGACCGGTGATCGACACGCTCGATTTCCCCGACACGCTCCAGCGCGCGGTTCTGCAGCTCGGCCCAGAGGCCGCGCATCTGCTCGATCTCGACACCACCGGTTTTGGCGGAATCGAGAACCCGTGTCTTGGCGGTGAAGCCCCCGGCTTCCAGCTTGCGGGTAGAGGTCAGAACATGGGCGTGATGGTTGCGCTGATCGCCCTCGCGGTGCGGGGCATGGATCGCCACATCGACGGCCACGCCGTAGCGGCTGACCAGCTCCTGGGCAAAGTCGCGGGTGATCTGCGACCGGTCCTCGGCGCTGATCTCGGACGGCAGGGCCAGTTCCCATTCGCGGGCGGTGACCGAGTTGCGGCGGGTCTCGCTGGCCTCGGCTTCGTTCCAGAGGCGGGACCGGTCCGAGGCCCAGTCCGGGGCGTCCTTGGGCGTCAGAATGAAGGTCTCCTCGATACCCTGCTTGCGGGTGTAATCGTGGACGCGACCCTCACGCTGGCACTCGATGCGTTCCCCGACGCGGTAGGCTGCTGCTGCCGTCGCGGTGCGCCCGGCGCTGCGTTTGATTGTCTTCACGGAGAGGTGGTAGCTGGCCATGCGCCCTCCCCTCGCCTGTGATGCGAACATGGCCGCGCGCCAGAGCTGATCCGTACCGATGTCCCGATATTGGTCACCGGATCAGCCGTCTTTTCTCCGCAAGAGTGCGCCCGGAACCGGCGCGGTCTGAGGGGAAAAGACAGCCCGCTTGAGGCGAGCCAACGGCTCTCCGACGCGCGGGCTTGCCAGTGATCTGCCCCCAGATCCCCAGCCTTATGGGGGGCGGGATATGGGGACAGATCACTGGCGGTTTGCCGGGGGCAAACCCGGTATCGCGGAGGGGCGTAAGCACCACATCGCGATACCTCCCGCAAGGGAGACACCAGCGGCAGACCGGCCCCCACCGTGGGGCATCGGGTGAGACGTTGGTGCGAGTTTGCGGGACGCGATCCAACTGCCGAAGTTGGCACTGGAGAGTTTGAGAGGCCGGGAGGGCCTTTCATTCCGGCGCGCATCGCGTCGGACGGAGTTGGCCATCGGCTGAGGCTCTGCCTCAAGGAGATCGCACGCAAAGCTCGGAGCCGCAGGTGGAGAGTTTGCATAAGTGCGCCCTTGTCCTTTACATGCCTACGGGTAAGCGCTATCGCTCGATCTGACAAGACCAACCTGTCCACCTGCTCTTTTCAAAGATGGAGATGCGCATTGGCAGAAACCGAACTCGAACGGGCGGAAAAACGCTACGCCCAAGCCAAGGCCCGTCTTCAGGCGCTGAAGAACCGGGAATCCACCAGACAGCGCAAACTCGATACGCGCCGGAAGGTGATCTTGGGCGGTGCGCTCCTCGATCTGGCGGAACGGGATTCCGGGGCCGCCGCCATACTTGACCGGCTGATCCGCAATCTGCCCCGCGAACAGGACCGCAAGGCCTTCGCGGACTGGGGGACTTCCTCCGGGTCGCCCTCCTCTACCCCGTCCAGCTCTGATCCGGAAACGACGTCCTGATGCGGGGCGTGATGTTCGCATTCGGAGGGCTGTTTCGGTTCTTCGGTCAATTGATCTTCACGCCCATCCTGTTGGGCTGGATGATCGGCGCTGTCCTGTTCGGCGCGATGATCGGGGCACTGGTGGCCACGCCGTTCGTCTTCGCCTTCTTTGACCAGCCGCCCGGCGAAAGCGCATGGCAGTGGCTGGTCTTCGGTCCTCTGATGTTTGTGGGCGCTGTCTTCGGGTTTCAGTACTGGCGCATGGCCTCCGGGGCCGATGCCTTCTTCGGACTGGCCGGGGACAGCCACGGCTCGGCCCGCTTCGCCAACCGCAAGGAGTTGAAGAAACTCCAGCGGGAAGACGGCCTTCTGATCGGGCGCAACCCGCACACCGGACGGCTGCTGCGCTATGACGGTCCCGCCCATCTGATCACCCTCGCCCCGACACGGGCCGGGAAAGGCGTTGGCACCGTGATCCCCAACCTGCTGGCGGCGGAACGCTCGGTCCTGGTCATCGACCCCAAGGGCGAGAATGCCCGGATCGCCGGGGAAGCGCGGCGGCGGTTCGGAACGGTCCATGTCCTCGATCCGTTTGAAGTCTCGGGGATGCCCTCTGCCGCCTACAACCCGTTCGACCGGCTGACACCGGACAGCCTCGATCTGGGCGAGGATGCGGCCTCCCTGACGGAAGCCCTGGTCATGGACCCACCGGGGCAGGTGACGGAAGCGCATTGGAACGAGGAGGCCAAGGCCATCCTCGGCGGGCTGATCATGTTCTGCGTCTGCCACGAGGACCGCGACCGCCGCACACTTGCCACCGTCCGCGAATATCTCACCCTGCCCCCGGAAAAGCTGCGCGCCCTACTGGAGCTGATGCAGGACAGCGATGCGGCGGGCGGGTTGATCGCCCGCGCCGCCAACCGCTTCCTTGGCAAGGCGGATCGGGAAGCCGCTTCGGTGCTCTCGAACGCGCAACGCCACACGCATTTTCTGGACTCGCCCCGGATCGCAAAGAGTCTGGCGCGCTCAGACTTCGCCTTCTCTGATCTGCGCCACAGGATCACCTCTGTCTTCCTGGTGCTGCCACCGAACCGGATGGACGCCTACAGCCGCTGGCTGCGCCTTCTGGTCTCTCAGGCTCTCCAGGACATTGCACGGGACGCTGAGGCGTCTGTGGGCGCTCAGGGGTCCTCTCAGCGCCTCAAGACGCCCACATTGTTCCTCTTGGACGAGTTTGCCGCCCTGGGCCGTCTGGAAGCCGTAGAGCGCGCCATGGGGCTGATGGCAGGCTACGGGCTACAACTCTGGCCGATCCTGCAGGACATGAGCCAGCTCAAAGACCTCTACGGCGAACGCGCGGGCACATTCATTGCCAATGCCGGGGTGCAGCAGGTCTTCGGGGTGAATGATTTCGAGAC
>NZ_JBIFFU010000003.1:0-254539 GCF_043557315.1 Sulfitobacter sp. 1A12779 | reverse complement strand
GGTCCGGGTGGTCAGGCTCGATCATGCCGCGCCTCACTTCCCGCCCCAAGGCTTCAGCTTTCGTTCCAAAAAAGAGTTGGCTACCGCCAGCTCCCCGATCTTGGCGTGGAGCTCCTTCACCTGCTCCTCGTCAATCTCCGGCTTCTTGCGACTCCCGCGCTCGAACACACCGGACGCGCCTTCGAGCAGGGCTCGCTTCCATTGATGGATCATCGTCGGATGAACCCCGAACCGGCTCGCCAGCTCGGCCGCCGTCTCTTCACCCTTCAGGGCTTCCAGCGCGACCTTCGCCTTGAACTCAGGCGCGTGCTGTTTCCGTTTTGACATCTCTGATCTCCTTCTCGTCGAAGATCAGCAGACTGCAAAAGGTAGCTTATGTCAGTGTCCGAATTTCCGGGGGTAGCTCATTTAGGGTGAACCCCATGATCGGTGACGTAATCTAAGCAAAAGCCGCGTAGTTTTATCCCAGCCCTTAGCATTTCGCGCTCGTGGCCGGTCTCCCTGTGGGCGTGATGCTATGTCCAGCCGAGGCTCCCAAAAAATCTTCGGGAGCCTCGGCACGGGAGGTCGGCTATGCGGACAAACTCGCCATTGGAATACCTGACCTGAACGGTCGCTCTGTGTGCCTCGCGACCGCCCCGAAAATCACTATAGGCGACAAGCCCTCACTCGCGGCATAGGTGATTGTCGAACGTTTGAGCTCAATAGCGGCTTTTTATTCCGCCGCGATCTCTTTCCGCGTCGACAGAATAGTGCTGGTGTTGTCTTCGATCCAGTCGGCGAGCACCCGCACGTGCTGCGCCACCTCTTCGCCCATAGGGGTCAGGCTGTATTCCACATGCGGCGGTACAACCGGGAAGGCCTGCCGATGCACGAAGCCGTCCGCCTCCAGCGTCTGAAGCGTCTGCGTCAGCATCCGGTCACTTACCCCGCCGATCGTCCGCCTGAGCGCGGCAAAGCGGATCGTCCGACCCTGAAGGGCGATCAATGTCAAAACGGCCCAGCGACCGGTGACATGTTTGAGGATATCGCGCGATGGGCATTCCTGCGCTTGCAGGTTGCCCACCAGCTTGCCCGACCGGACGGCGTCACTGAGTTTTGGCATGGGGACCTCGGAAAATTCAAGCTAACAAAAATGTATGTACTTACTTTTCATAAGTAAAGGGTCTAACTCTCCGCTATCGCAACCAGAAGCAAAGAGATAACCATGACCATTGCAATCACCGGCGCAACTGGCCAGCTTGGCCGCCTCGTTATCAACACCCTGAAAACCAAGAATGCGCCGGGCGGCATCGTCGCGCTGGCCCGCAACATCGACAAGGCCGCGGATTTGGGTGTGCCGGCGCGTATCTTCGACTACGACGCCCCCAAAACCCTCCCGGCGGCGCTCGACGGTGTCGACACGCTGCTGCTGATCTCGGGCAGCGACATCGGTCGCCGCGTATCGCAACATGCCGCCGTGATCGAAGCCGCGAAGGCCGCCGGGGTTCAGCATATCGTCTACACCAGCCTGCTGAAGGCACCCTCCAGCACGCTCGGCCTTGCCCCGGAGCACGTTGAGACGGAAAAACTGTTGGCCGCTTCCGGCATCGGCCATACCGTGCTGCGCAACGGCTGGTATACAGAGAACTACGCCATGGGCCTGCCTGCGGCGCTGGAACACAACGCCCTGATCGGCGCGGCCAAGGATGGCCGGATCTCGTCGGCTACGCGGCAGGACTATGCCGAGGCCGCGGCCGCCGTGCTGCTGGACACAGGCCTTCGGGGCAAAACCTATGAACTTTCCGGCGATGAAAGCTTCACCCTTGCCGATCTGGCGGCCACACTATCCGCGCAGGCGGGCAAGGACATCCCTTACGTCGACATGCCCGAGGCCGACTATGCCGCTGCGCTGACCGGCGCGGGCCTGCCGACCGAACTGGCGGGGTTCCTCGCCCATTGTGATGTCCAGGCCTCCAAGGGGGTGCTGTTCGACGACGGAACCCAGCTATCGACCCTGATCGGTCGCCCGACCACGCCGCTTGCCACGGCGGTCGCTGCCGCGATCGGCTAAAGCCATCGTGCGGGGCGTCTGATCGCGCCCCGCCTCGTATTCTTGCGCAGCTTGACGCAGCTCTGCACGTGGCAGCCAAGGGCCGTCCTCACTTCTGCCAGTGTCGGCTTCCGGCGATTGCCAGCCACCTGCGCACTGTGCAGCATCCGTGACTATGGGCTCTCTGCGGACATTGCGCTTGAGGGTCTGAAACGCTCAACTGCACCACGGAATGCGAAGGACTGGAGTTTTATCGGGGTTTTTTCACTCGAACCACGAGAGTAGCAGGATAGCAGGACATCCGGATTTGTCGTGGGCCCATAATGAGAAGTAAGTGAGGGATGTTTTGTGGGGCAATCTTGACTCCTACATCCATATAATATTATAAAACAATGTGTCAGTCAAAAGTGCGCCAGACTGTCTCTCCGCCACTAACGCCTTGGGCGTGGTGCTTATTTCCCCCGATACGAAGACGCAGGTTAGTCGCCGCGCAAGCCGCGATGTCGCCGTCCTCCAAACCGGTCTGCTTAAACACAAGGCACCCGCGTAGAAGTACCCCCCCAGCCGCCCTCCTCCCGCATTAACCAAATCCGCGCCTTGAACATTTCGGCGGATTGTCGCAACTATCCGCGCAGAGCAAGCAAGCGGTTTCATGAGTCCCAGCCAGCCAAGGATTTCTACAAGGGACAATAAAATGAAAACCACTACCGCCAAGCGCGTCGCGCTCTCTTGGCTGATGTGCTCGACCGCCACTCTCGCCTATGCGCAAGACGACACCGCCTTCGATCTCGGCGTGCTGCGCATTCAGACCTCAGCCGCGCAGGCTGCTTTGGGCAATGACGAGATCACCGAAACCGAAATCGAACAGCGCAACCCGGCGACCGTGGCCGATGTCTTTGCCGGCGAATCCGCGATCACCGCCAGCGGCGGCGCGCCGATCGCGCAGAAGGTCTATGTGAACGGGATCGAAGAAAGCCTGCTTTCCGTCACCATCGATGGCGCACGTCAGAACAAATCGGCCTTCCACCATACCGGCAACGTTCTGCTGGATCCGGCCTTGCTGAAATCCGTCGAGGTCAGCGCGGGGCTTGCCCCGGCGGATCAGGGGCCAAACGCGCTGGCGGGCTCCATCGCCTATACCACCAAAGACGCCCGCGATCTGCTGGACGGGGATGATCCCTTTGGTGGCCGCTACACGCTGTCCTATGGCAGCAATGGCCAAGGGTTCCGCAACACCCTGACCCTCTTCGGGCAGAACAACGGTTTTGAATATCTGCTGAGCGGCACGCGCGCGACGGGCGACGACTATGATGACGGCTCGGGCAGCACCATCACCGGCACGGCGGCGGACCTGACCGACTATATCGCGAAATTCGCCTATACCTCCCAAAGCGGCAAACGTCTGAGCTTTTCGGCGTCTGAGACAACCGACAATGGCCTGCGCGCGTCTCAGGGTGGCTTCATCCGCCCCGACTTTGCCGATGTGATCGGACGCGACACGGTGCTTTACGAAGCGCTGTCGCAGCGCACCTCCTATACGCTGACCTATGAGGATGAAAACCCCTCGGGCATCTGGGCGCCCTATGCGCAGCTCAGCTACAACGAGCAGGCGATGGACGTAGGCTCGCTTTATGGTGTGAACAAAAGCCTCAGCGGTGTGCTCAGCAACGACTTCACGCTCCGCAACGGCAGCGTCAATGTCGGTGTCGATTTCTTTGACGAAAGCGCCGAAGGCTATGACAACACGGTCAGCCCGCGCAGTTCGAGCGGCCGCGAAGAGCTTAGCAACATCGGTATCTTCGCGCAGGCACGGCAGGATCTGTCGGACCGCATCTCCGTATCCTACGGCGGGCGCTATGACTGGGCGTCCTTCGAAGGCGCGGATGGGAGCGATTTTGACGCCAGCGGCGCCAGCGTCAACGGCTCGGTCGATTACGTCTTGAACGATCAATGGACCCTCAACGCAGGGGCCGCGTCCAGCTGGGGCGGTTATGAGTTGGGCGAGGCCGCATTGGTCAACTTCCGCACCCCGTGGAATTATGACGGTTTCACCACCTCGCGCGCCAATGCGGTGCGTTTGGGCCTGCGTTACGACAGTGGCCCCTGGGCGGTCAAAGGCGCGCTGTTTGACACTGAGATCGAAGACATCAACGCCGTTCTGCCCTCCAGCGGCGCACGCGGTGCTGTGGAAGATCTGACATCGCGCGGCTTCGACGGGTCGGTCACCTATACCGGCGCGCGCGGCTTCGCGACCTTGAACTACACCTATGCCGATGTCCAAACCAACGACGCGACAACCGCCACGACCGCCTATTACCTTGGCCGTCCGGTCGGCCATATCTTTGGCTTCGAAGCGGGCTATGACGTGACCGAAGAATGGCGCATCGGGGCGACCGCGCAGATCGCCTTGGAGAACGACGATACCGATGTGTCGCTCGACGGCTATGAGGTGGTCAATCTCTACGCGGAATACAAACCGCGGCGGATGGAGAACCTGAACGTGCGTATGGACGTGCAGAACCTGTTCGACGCGACCTATGCAAGCCGCAGCTCCGATGGGCTTGGGCTTGCCAATGTGGTGCCCTTGACCGAACCGGGCCGCACTGTCAGCCTGACCGCGTCGATCAGCTTTTAACTGACGCAGGTATCGCCCCCCTTTGCGCGGGGGCGATACCCTTTTCCGGCGCATGCCGCCTGCGGTTCTTTCCGCAGTCCTCCTCCCGCTTGATCCAGATCAATGCAGCCGCGCCCCGCCCGCCCCATAGTGGCCGTGGTCACATGAGGAGCGTCGCCATGCAAAATGCCACCATCACAGCCGTTCTGGGGGTCGATGCCCGGCCCAATCAGCTAGAGGCCCTCGCCCGCGAGGCGCAGACCCGGGGCGCGCATCTGATCGTTCTTCTGCTCAGCGAAACCCCTGCCGTCCCGGTCTATTCGATGGGGGTGGGCGAACTCAGCACCTATTCCCTCCCGGCAGGCTGGCAGGCGGATGTGGACGCGGCCCGCGAGGCGGTCGAGAAACAGCGCGCGGAATTTTCACAGTATCTCACCGACCAAGGCGCCAGCGCGGATGTGCGCGCGGTCTGCGGCGATGCCTCCGCCTTGCGCAACACGGTGGCGCGGGTGGGGCTGACCTGTGACGCGGTGCTTATCGGCACGGACCTGCGCGAGGACAAACGCCTGTTTGAGGACGTCGTGCATGCCGCCCTCTTCGAGTCCGCCGTGCCGGTTCTCCTCAACACCGCGCAATCCAAGGCGGC
Organism: Sulfitobacter sp. 1A12779; assembly: GCF_043557315.1. Taxonomy (NCBI): domain Bacteria; kingdom Pseudomonadati; phylum Pseudomonadota; class Alphaproteobacteria; order Rhodobacterales; family Roseobacteraceae; genus Sulfitobacter; species Sulfitobacter sp. 1A12779. The sequence goes on along the minus strand of NZ_JBIFFU010000003.1, from coordinate 249,247 downwards.
CTTGACCCCGCAATCGGTCTTCGTCGCATGGAAAGCGGGCATTCCCGCCACGCGGGCGATCCGCGCCGCTCTGCCAATCCTGCGCAATGCGCGGGAGGTAACGGTGGCGCTTTTCGATCCGGTCTCGATCTCGGCCTATGACGGGGAAAACCCCGGCACCGATGTCGCGGCTTGGCTGACCCACCAAGGCTGCAACGTTGCCGTGCAGCAATATGCCAGCGGAGGCGCGGACATTGGCACCGCCATCCTGAAACGCGCCAAAGAAACCGGGGCCGATCTGATCGTCATGGGCGCCTATGACCACTCCCGCCTGCGCGAGATGGTTTTTGGCGGTACGACCCGCAGCCTGATTGAACAAAGCGCCTTTCCTGTGCTTCTGTCGCACTAACGCCCATCGAAAGGACCCCCTATGCGCCCTCACCTCGCTGCCCTCGCCGGGCTATCCTGCGCCCTCCTCTCTGCTTGTTCGGAGGGGTCCTCTGACGACACCGACCGGGTGCGCGCGGGGCAGCGGGTCTATGCCAAGGAATGCGCCGCCTGCCACGGGGCGCAGGGCGAAGGGGGCGGTCCGATGTCCTTGCACCTGGATGTGGTGCCGCCGGATTTGGCCGGGCTGAAACAGCGCAACGACGGCTACTTCCCGCGCGAGTTTGTCAGCCGCTTTGTCATGGGCCAGCTTGCAAAAGACGACCCCGCCTCACCCATGCCGGACTTTTCCGCCGTCGGCCTGCGCCATGTCTACCCCAATGGCGGTGCGGATGGGGAGGTGCTGGAAACCGATTTCGCCAATCTGCTCGACTATTTGGAAGCGATCCAGTGGTAGGACAGGCGTGGTTCGGGAGGCAGCCCTCTGGCGCTTAACGCGCCCCCGCCCCGCATTGCGCCCCCGCCCCCTCTCACGCTATCGGATGCCCTGCCCCGCAGCCCCTACAGACGGACCCCTCGCATGAAGATCAACGACGAAAGCCCCGTTCTGCTGGCCCTTCTGGACGCCGCCGTCGACGCCATGGTGGTGGCGGATCACGCGGGCAATATCCTGCGGGTGAACAAGGCGGCGGCCACGCTTTTCGGCCACCCGGTCGAGAATTTGGTGGGGCAGAACGTGCGCATGCTGATGCCGGGGGATATGGCCGTTCAACACGACGGCTTTCTGCGCCATCATCTTGAGACCGGAGAGAAACGCATCATCGGCGTGGGCCGCGACGTGGAAGGGCTGCGCGCCGATGGCAGTGTCTTCCCGCTGCATCTTTCCGTGGGCCGCGCCGATATCTCGGGCGAGGTCGCCTTTGTCGGCATCATGCACGATCTGTCGCGCCGAAAAGCCGCCGAGGAGGCCACCGCCCGCTCGCAACGGATGGATGCCATCGGCCAGATGACCGGCGGCATCGCGCATGATTTCAACAACCTTCTGACGGTCGTGATCGGCAATCTGGAACTGCTGGAGATGTCGGAAACCTCGGCCAAAAGCGGCGCGCTGATCTCGGACGCGCTGGAGGCGGCAGAGATCGGGGCCGATCTCACCTCGCGCCTGATGGTCTTTGCCCGCAAGACCACGTTGAACGCGGCGGAGATCGACCTCAACGCCGAAGTCTCCAAAGCCGTGGCGATGCTCAAACGCACCATCGGCGCGCATATCGCGGTCGAGACGGGCTTTGCCGAGGACCTTTGGCAGGCCAAGGTCGACGCCACCCAGCTTCAGACTGCCGTGCTCAACATTGCGCTCAATGCCCAAGACGCCATGCCTTCGGGCGGTAAAATCACGCTGGAAACCCGCAACATGCAGCTCGACGACACCTATGTCGCACAAGAGATTGGCATCGACATGGGCAACTACATCCGCCTGTCGATCGCGGACACGGGCGAAGGCATGTCTGCTGAGACCCGCACCCGCGCGATTGAGCCGTTCTTTTCGACCAAACCGGTCGGCCAAGGCACGGGGCTGGGCCTGTCGATGGTTTACGGCTTCATCAAGCAATCCGGCGGGCATATCGCGATCTACAGCGAATTGGGCAAGGGCACGACGATCAGCCTCTATTTCCCCGCCCTCGTGGACAGCACCGGCACGCGGGCGGCCTCCAGCGACGCGCCAGAGCAGCACGCTGGGATCGGCACCGGCCTGCGCGTGCTGCTGGTCGAGGATGACCCGATGGTCCTACGCCTGTCGGAGCGGCGGCTGGAGTCGCTGGGGTTCGACTGTGTCACGGCGACCACCGGGGATGCAGCCTGGGGAATCCTGCAAGACCGCGACGACATCGATGTGGTCTTTACCGATCTGGTGATGCCGGGGGAGTTGTCGGGCCATGCGCTGGCCAAACGGGTCGCGGCGGAAATGCCCGATCTGCGGATATTGATCACCTCGGGCTTCTCCGAAAACGTCCTGCGCGGCGAGGAAGAGAGCCACGCCTTCGCCCTCTTGCGCAAACCCTATAGGCAAGCGGATCTGGCCGAAGCGTTTCGCGCCTTGTTAAGGGACTAACCCGAGGTGGCGGTGGGGCTTTCGGTCAGCACATAGCCCACCCCGCGCACCGTTTTGATCAACAGCGGACGCGCCGGATCACGCTCGACCTTCTTGCGCAGCCGCGCCACTTGGTTGTCGATGGTGCGGTCCAAGGGTGCCCAGTTCTGCCCGTCGATCAGATCCATCAACCGGTCCCGCGACAAGGGCTTTTTCGCGTGGTTCACGAAGGCGGCCAAGAGTTTGAAATCAGCCGTGGTCAAATCCCCCTCCTGCCCGTTCCGGCCCACCAGCAGCATCCGGTCGAGGTTGATCTTCAACCCGTCGAGCGCAAGCCACGGGTCGGCGCTTTGCGGTGCGGGCGCCTCTGCCTCGCGTTTGCCGCTGCGCCGCAGAACGGATTTCACGCGGGCCAAGACCTCTCGTACATGGAAGGGTTTGGTCAGATAGTCATCCGCGCCCAGTTCCAACCCGACAACACGGTCTATCACATCGTCCTTGCCCGTCACCATGAAGATCGGCACGTCATGATCGCGGCGAAGGTCGCGCGCGATGTCCAGCCCGTCCTCCGCGCCGAGGTTCAGATCCAAGGTCACCAGATCGAAAGCCTCCGCCGCAAAGGCCGCGCCCACGCTCTGCGCGTCATGCGCCTCGGTCACGAGGTATCCGTCGCTTTCAAGGCAGCGCCTCAGAAGCGTCCGGATCTTGGCATCGTCATCAACAACAAGGATCTTCTTCGCGGTCACGCCCATCACCCCAAAAGTTGCGTTTGTATAGTCCGCAACCCAAGCGAGCACCACCCGCCACGCCATCCCCTGCGACAAAGCGTTACAAACGGATACGAGACCACAGGTCGTTCTGCGACATGCGCTTGAGAATGTGACCGCGCCGCAGAAAGGACGATCGCATGTACGTGACACTATCCAATGAGTTCACCCCCGCAACCAAAGTGCCCGAGGCGCAGCTTTGCCCGCGTACCCCCGCCGCGCAATCGCCGCGCAAGCGGCAGGCGGTCGGCAGCCATCTGTTTCGCGAGGGCGATATCGCCAACCATATCTATGAGATCACCTCGGGCGTCTTTCGCCTGACCCGCGTGCTCGACAATGGGCGGCGGCAGGTCATCGCCTTTGGCCTGCCCGGAGACATCATCGGCTTTCCCAATGGCGCGCTCCATCACAGCGATTGCGAGGCGATCCAGACGGCAGAGGTGATTGCCCACCGCCGCCATGCGCTTGACGATTTCGAGGGGGATCACGAGACGCATAAACGGCTGTTGAACGCCGCCCTGCGTGAGATTTCGGCGATGCAGGATCACTTCATGATGCTGGCGCGCAAATCCGCGCTGGAAAAGGTTGCCTCCTTCCTCATCACGCTGGCGGAGCGCACGGGCAGGTCGATCGGCAATTACACCACCTGCGCCCTGCCGATGACCCGCAGCGACATCGCGGATTTCCTCGGCCTGACGATTGAGACGGTGAGCCGCACCCTGACCCGCCTGCGCAAGCAAGATATCATCGCGCTAGAGACCTCCCAAACCGTGCTGATCAAGGATATGGACGCGCTGATCTCGGCCTCTCAGGCCGCCGACTGACGGCGGGCTTTCATTGAGCTAAGAAAGCGCGGGCCACGGCCCGCGTTTTGCGTTTCTAGGTCGCCTTTTCGGAATCGCGCTGGTGGGTGTCCCCATTCGGCACCCCATTCTCCAGCAAAATCCGCGCCGCGTCTCCTTCGAGGTCATCGTATTGCCCATTGCGCAGCGTCCAGAGACAGGCGGCAAGCCCCGCTGCGCCAAGACAGACGGAGACGGGGATGAGAACGATCAGGATATTCATCGTCGCACCGCATTCAAAACCACGAGGATGGATGAGGAAGACATCACCGCAGCCGCCATCAGCGGGGTGGCGAAGCCCATGACCGCCACCGGGATCGCGACCGCGTTATAGGCGGCGGCCAGCCCGAGGTTCTGGCGAATACGGCTGCGCGCCCGGCGGGCCAGCCGCAGGGTATCGGTGACCGCCGAAAGATCACCGCCCAGCATCACCCCGTCCGAGGCGACCCGCGCGGCATCCAGAGCCGTGGCAGGCGCGAGAGAGGCATGCGCCCCGGCAAGCGCCGCCGTGTCATTCAGCCCGTCGCCCACCATGAGCACCCGCTTGTCCCGCGCGGCCATATCGCGGACCAGACCGGCCTTATCCTCAGGCCGAACGGCGGCATGCACCTTGGCGATCCCGAGGGTGTCGGCCAACGCTTCTGCGCGCTGCGCGGTATCGCCGGTGACCATCGCCACCTCCATCCAACGCCCGCGCAGGGCGTTGACGGCTTCCGCCGCCCCGGCGCGAGGCGTCTCGGACAGGGGCAAGGGAATAGAGCGATCCGGCAGATGCAGTTCCGGCCCCTCCAGCCCACGGCGCAGAGAGACCCGCGCCCCGTGCCATAGACCGCAGACGCCCTCGCCCGGCACCTCGTGCAGGTCGCGCAGATCGGCAGCCATCTGCCCCTGCAACGCCGCCGCCAAGGCGCGCGAGGCGGGGTGGTCAGACGCCTGCGCGAGGGCAAGCGCCACCGATGCCACCTCTGCATCAAGCGCGGGCAGCCGCGCGACGCCTTCGGTCAACGTGCCGGTCTTGTCGAAGAGAACTGTGTCGATCTCGGCCAAACGCTCCAACGCCGTGGGGGATTTCAGCAACACGCCCGCGCGGAACAAACGCCCGGTCATCGCCGCCGTCACCGCCGGAATGGCCAGCGCCAGCGCGCAGGGGCATGTGATGATCAGCGTCGCCGTGGCCACGGCAATCGCGTGATAAAGGTCCCCCGTCAGCGCCCACCAGACCACGAAAGCCAGCGCCGCCAGCCCATGCACCACCGGCGCGTAAAGCCGCGCCGCGCGGTCGGCGATCCCGCTGTAGCGGTGTTTGCCGGTCTCAGCGACCTCGACCAAAGCCGCAAGGCGGCGCAGGGTGCTGTCCTCGGCCCGGCGGGTGACCCTTAGGGTCAGCGGCGTGCCAAGGATCACCTCGCCCGCGCAGATCGGCCCACCCGCCGCCACCGCGACGGGGTCGGCCTCTCCGGTCAGGGCAGAGCGGTCCACCATCACCGCGCCCAAGGCGATGCCATCCACCGGCGCGCGCGCCCCGGCGGCAAGGGCGATGCGGTCTTCGGGCATCAGGGCGCTGACGTCCACCGTCTCACGCCCCGTCGCGGTCAGACGGGTCGCGCGGGGCAGTTCCAGCGCCGTTAACTCCGCCGCGGCGGAACGTGCTGTGGCCCGCGCGCGATGCTCAAGATAGCGGCCCACCAGCAGGAAAAAGGTCAGCGAAAGCGCCGCATCGAACCAAGTATGCGCCCCGGTGGCGGCGAAAGTCTCATAAAGCGAGGTCGCCGCCGCCAGCAGGATCGCCAGCGCAATCGGCACATCCATATTCATCCGCCCAGCCCGCAGGGCGACCGATGCCGAGGCGAAGAAGGGCACCGCCGAAAAGGCCAAGGCAGGCAGCGCGATGGCGGCAGAGACCCAGTGAAACATCTCGCGTGTGATATCGCCCGCCCCGGACCAGACCGCGACGGAGACTGCCATCACATTCATCATGGCAAAGCCCGCCACGGCGGCGCGGGCCAGCAGACGGCGGCCCGTGTCATCCCCCGCAGGCCGCAGGGCGGTCGCGTCAAGCTCATGCGCCTCAAAGCCCGCGTCGTTCAACGCCTGAAGCGCGGCGCTGGCGTCATAGCCGGGGCTCAGCACGATCCGCACCCGTTTGGCTCCAAGGTTGACCCGCGCGGCCTTGACCGAGGGCAAGCGGGCCAAGATCCCCTCGACCCCCGCAATACAGGCCGCACAGCGGATCTGCGGCAGGGCGAGATGGATGGCCTTGTCGTTCTCCGCGATGCGCTGCGCCGCGGCCTCAGCCGAGGGGGTGCCTGCGACACAGCCGGGACAGGCGGCGACGGTCATCGTGTCACCTGCAAGGGAATGCGGCGGCGAAAGAGCGTGCCATCGGCGGCGCGCATCTCGACCCGCAGGTTCCAGTTGCCGGGGCCTGCGGTGACCGGTGCGGTCCACGCGCGGCCATCCCAAGTGAAGTCGGGCGTCATGTCATCCGCCACGGTGGTCGCCCGGCCCAATGTCGCCGCGATGATCTTGGGCTGCACCACGCCATTGGCATCCTGCACCACCAAGCGGAGCGCATCCCCCGTCAACTCGGTCTGCACCGCCCAGCCGAGCGCTTCCTGCGCCGCGCGGTCGCTGTCGAAATTCTGCGAGGCGACGTAGCTCGATTCGGTTTCCTTGCCCGGGAAGGTGCGCACCGCATTGAAAGCGAGCGCGAGGTTCACCGCGATGATGATCGAAAACCCGCCCACGAAGATCGCCAGCACATGCCAGCCTGTCAGGGGGCGCCCCCGTTGCAATTGCGCTGCGGTCATTGGCTGTCCTTTCCATTGAAAATCGTGTCACCAAAGGCCCGCTCGCCCGAGCGGACGTCTTCGACCCAGAACCGCAGATCGCTGCGCGGCGCGGTGGCGGCGTCACTCTGCGGCGGGGCGATGACATAGACCCGTTGCAGGCGGGTGGTGTCGGCGGGGACGGAGACCACCGGCTCCGCCGCCCCCTCGACGCTGAGGTCCAAGCCACGGTCTCCGGCGAGAGACAGCCGGAAATCCCGCGCCTCCCCATGTTTGTTGCGCAGGCGGATGTCATAGGCGTTGCGGATCGACCCGTCCGAGAGGGTGACGAAGGTCGGATTGCGCACCGGCGCCACGGTCATGTCGATCTCAGGCCGGATGAAGAGCGCCACGACAAGGGTCACACCGATGGCGGCCCAAGCGGCGGTGTAGATCAGGGTGCGCGGGCGGAAGATATGCTGCCAAAGCGGCTTGGGCTGCCATGGCGGCGCAGTGGCCCCGGCGACATCGCCCGCGGGCGCCTCGGCAAGGCCCGCCACGGCGGCGCTTTCCTTGGGCGCGGTGGGCGGCTCATCATCCAGCGCGAGGTAGTCGATCAGCCCGCGCGGTCGGCCAATCTTGGCCATCACATCGTCGCAGGCATCGATGCAGAGCGCGCAGGTGATACATTCCATCTGCTGGCCTTCGCGGATGTCGATCCCCATCGGGCAGACCGCCACACAGGCGTTGCAATCAATGCAATCGCCCAAAACCTCGCCGTCCCGCGACTGGCGGTCGCCCGCGGTGTTTTTGTCGAGCGCCGCACCATAGCGCGCCACCGCATCACCGCTGCCGATCGCCTCTGCCGCCGCTTTCTGGCGCTTTACCCCGCCCTTGCCGCGCGGCTCGCCCCGCCATTTGCGGTAGCCAACGGTCAGCGTGCCGGGATCCATCATCGCGCCTTGGATGCGGGGCCAAGGGCACATGTAGATGCAGACCTGTTCGCGCATGAAACCGCCAAAGATGAAGGTCGTGGCAGTCAGCACGGCGATGGTGGCATAGGCCACGGGGGCGGCCTGCAGGGTCACGAGGTCGCGCGCGAGACTGGGCGCATCGGCAAAGTAAAAGACCCAAGCCCCGCCTGTCGCCACCGCGATCAGCAGCCAGAGCAGCCATTTTGCCCCCCGCAGCCGCGCCTTGCGCAGGCTCCAAGGTGCGTTGTGCAGACGGATGCGCGCGTTGCGGTCGCCTTCGATCCAGCGCTCCACGGTCATGAAGAGATCGGACCAGACGGTCTGCGGGCAGGCATAGCCGCACCAGACCCGACCCAGAGCGGAGGTGAACAAGAACAACCCCAGCCCCGCCATGATCAGCAGCCCGGCCACGAAGTAGAACTCATGCGGCCAAATCTCGATCCAGAAGAAATGGAAGCGCCGGTTTGCGAGATCGACCAGAACCGCTTGGTCCGGCAGGTTCGGCCCCCGGTCCCAGCGGATCCACGGGGTGATGTAATAGACCCCCAGCGTGAGGATCAGGATCACCCATTTCAACCGCCGAAAGAACCCGCTGACCCGGCGGGGAAAGATCGGCTCGCGGGCGGCGAAAAGCGGGGGGGCGGCGTTGGACATGGGCAGTAGGCTCCGGTGTTACGTCTTGCGGCCTACACCCGTGAGGCGCAGGCCGCTTTGATCTGCATCAATCCGCAGATTATTTGTCGTACCGGCTTAGTCGGCGGCAGCGCCCTCGGCATCGACCGCGGCCTCACCGCCGCCCAGACCGTGGACATAGGCGGTCACGGCGCGCACCTCGGCCTCGCCCAGACGGGCCTGCCACGGCGGCATCACCCCCATGCGCGGCGCTTTGAGTTGTCGCAGGATCGCCTCATGGCTGCCGCCGCGCAGCCAGATCGCATCGGCAAGGTTGGGCGCGCCCATCTCACGGTCACCAAGGCCACGCTCCCCATGGCAGGCACTACAGTTGTCGGCATAGACCTCTGCCCCCGCCTGCGCCGCGCCCGCGTCATGCTCAAGCCCCGAAAGGCTGCGCACGAAATGCACGGTGGCGTCGAGCTCGGCCTCCTCCATCCAGTCAAACGGTGGCATTTCCGAAAAACGCGCATCGGGGTCATCCTCGTTGCGGATGCCGTGGCGCACGGTATAGGCGATCTCCTCCATCGTGCCGCCCCAGAGCCAGTCGTCATCCAGAAGGTTCGGATAGCCCGAGGCCACCACACCCCCTGCCCCCGCGCCGTGGCATTGCGAGCAATTGGCCGCAAAGACCGAGCGCCCGGCCTGTGTCGCGAAACGGTGCAGCTCTTCGTTGTCCTTCAGCACCGCCAGATCGACGTTGACGAGGCTTTCGGTCAGGTCGGCATTCGACAGGTCCACACGCGCAATCTCGGCGGCGACCTCGCCACGGGTGGAATAGCCGAGCAGCCCCGCCGTCGCGCCAGAGACCATCGGCCAGGCGGGATAAAGGATGGTATAGATCACGCCCCAGACGACGGTGGCATAGAAGGTCCAGAGCCACCAACGCGGCAGCGGCGTGTTCAGCTCTTCGATCCCGTCCCAACTGTGGCCTGTGGTCTCGGTCCCGGTGGCGGGGTCGATCTTGCGTTTATCGGTCATGTGCGGGCTCCGTCATTGCGGGCTTGATCGGGGTCGTCGTTGCGAAACGGGACAGCGGCGGCATCGTCGTGCAGGGCGCGCGAGCCGGGGCGAAAGGCCCAAGCAATGACGCCCAGAAAGATCAGCGTCAGGATCAACAGCGCCCAGCTGTCGGCCAATTCACGCAGGAAAGAATAGGTGTCCATTGCGGCCTCCTTAGCGGCTGGCGTCAGGCACGAAGGTCGAGAAATCAACCAGCGTTCCGAGCATTTGCAGATAGGCGATCAGGGCATCCATCTCGCTCACCCCCGGCTGGCCGTCGAAGTTGCGCACCTGCGCGCCGGGGTAGCGTTCCAGCAGCCCGTCGTAATCGCCGAAAGGGTCGACCTGCACCCGGAAGTCGCCACGGACATTCGCGATCATCTCATCGCTATAGGGCACGCCGACCGTGCGGTGGGTGGCGACCAGATCGGTCACATCATCAGGCTCAAGTTTGGCATCCATCAGGAAGGCGTATTTCGGCATGACGCTTTCCGGCACCACCGATTGCGGGTCCATCAGGTGATCGACATGCCACTCATCCGAATAGCGCCCGCCCACGCGCGCCAGATCCGGCCCGGTGCGTTTGGAGCCCCATTGAAACGGGTGATCGTACATGGATTCGGCAGCGAGGCTGTAGTGGCCGTAACGCTCCGTCTCGTCGCGCATCGGGCGGATCATCTGGCTGTGGCAGACGTAGCAGCCCTCGCGCACATAGATCTCGCGCCCCGCCAGTTCCAGCGGCGAATAGGGGCGCATGCCCTCGACCTCTTCGATGGTGTTCTCCAACCAAAAGAGCGGCGCGATTTCGACGATCCCGCCGATGCTCACCACCCCGAGCGAGGCGATTAGCAGCAGCGTCGCGTTGCGCTCGAACCGCTGGTGAAAGGTGATCGCCTCCGTCTCGGGCGGCAGTTCGTTGGGGATTTTGCCCTTCTTCAAGCCTTCGCTGGCGGTCACGACCTTGGGGTCGTCAGCGGGGTCATAATTGGGGCTGTGGGGGTTCTTGGCCATTGATCTTACTCCGCTGGCAGGGCGACGGTGACGGGGCGGGCTTGCGGGGCGCGGATGGTCATCCACATGTTCCAGACCATCACCGCACCGCCCGCGAGGTAGAGCACCCCGCCCAGACCACGGACCACATACATCAGGAATTTCGCTTCGACGGTGTCGGCAAAGCTGTTGACGAGGAAGCCATTGGCATCGACCTCACGCCACATCAGCCCCTCCATGATGCCCGAGACCCACATCGACGCCGCGTAGAGCACGATCCCAAGGGTCGCGAGCCAGAAGTGCAGGTTGATCGCCGACAGCGAATGCATCTGCGCTCGCCCCCAAAGCCGCGGTGTCAGGAAATACAGCGCGCCAAAGGTGATCAGCCCGTTCCAGCCAAGCGCGCCGGAATGCACGTGCCCGATGGTCCAATCGGTGTAGTGGCTGAGGCTGTTCACCGCCCGGATCGACATCATCGGCCCCTCGAAGGTCGACATCCCGTAGAAGGCGAGCGAGGCCACGAACATGCGGATGATCGGATCGGTGCGGATCTTGTCCCACGCGCCTTCGAGCGTCATCAGCCCGTTGATCATGCCGCCCCATGAGGGCATCCACAGGATGATCGAGAACACCATCCCCAGCGTCGCGGCCCAATCGGGCAAGGCGGTGTAATGCAAGTGGTGCGGACCGGCCCAGATATAGAGAAAGATCAGTGCCCAGAAGTGGATGATCGACAGCTTGTAGCTATAAACCGGACGGCCCGCCTGCTTCGGCACGAAGTAATACATCATGCCAAGAAAACCCGCCGTCAGGAAGAAGCCCACCGCGTTGTGGCCGTACCACCACTGCGTCATCGCATCCTGCACACCGGCAAAGACCTGCACGGATTTGGATCCCCAGATCGACACCGGGATGGCGAGGTTATTGACCACATGCAGCATCGCCACGGTGATGATGAAGGCCAGAAAGAACCAGTTGGCGACATAGATATGCCGCTCACGCCGCTTTAGGATCGTGCCAAAGAATACGGCGAGATAGACCAGCCAGACGATGGTGAGCCAGATGTCGACGTACCATTCCGGCTCAGCATATTCCTTGGACTGGGTCGCGCCGAGCAGATAGCCCGTGGCCGCCAGAACGATGAAAAGCTGATAGCCCCAAAAGACGAACCAAGCCGCGTTCCCCCCCCAGAGCCGTGCCGAAGAGGTGCGCTGCACGATGTAGAAAGACGTGGCGATCAGGGCGTTGCCGCCAAAGGCGAAGATCACCGCGCTGGTGTGCAGCGGGCGCAACCGGCCAAAGTTGGCATAGGGCTGCGCCCAGTCGATGTTCAGCGCCGGAAAGGCCAGTTGGAAGGCGATGAAGGTGCCGACCAAAAACCCCACCACGCCCCAAAAGGCGGTCGCGATGACGCCATAGCGAATGGGGCCATCCATATAGCCCTGCAGCGCCGCAGGCGCGACGGGCGCCGCGTCCTCGACAGGCATCCGGCGCAATTGCCAAAAAAACAACCCTGCGGCCACCAACATGACCAGCAGGGCGTGAACCATATAAGCCGGATCGCGCGCCCAATCCGCCCCGAGTGCTGCAAAGAACACTATAAGCGCAAGCACGATCAACTTGAGCGTATCGAACATATTCCGAATCCCTTCATCTTTGGGAAACGGATCGCATGGGCCCTAAGCCGCCGCTTTGATCTATGTCAAAACTCGGCGGATAAGCCTGCGAAGGGCGCGTTTTCGTAAGGCGACGGCCTAGCTTTTGGACCGCGCCCCGCTGGGGTCATACATCGGTTTCAGACTGGCCTCGGCCTTGATCCGGCGGCCCGCCACGTCGATCTCATAGGTCGAGGCCAGTAGATCGGCGGGGCTTTCGCCCGCGCAGGGCACATAGCCCAGCCCGATCGCTCCGCCTAAGTGATGGCCATAGTTGCCTGAGGTGAGATAGCCCACGATGGCCCCCTCCCGCAGGATCGGTTCAGCGTGGTAGAGCAGTGGCTCGGGGTCCGTCAGGCGGAATTGCAGCATCCGCAGCTTCAACCCCTCTTCCTTTTTGCGCAGCACCGCGTCGCGACCGATGAAGTCGGGTTTGTCGGTCTTCACCGCAAAGCCCAAGCCCGCCTCCAGCACATGATCCTCGCAGGTGATATCATGGCCGAAGTGGCGAAAGCCCTTTTCGATCCGGCAACTGTCCATTGCGTGCAGGCCGCAAAGTTTCAGGCCAAAGGCCGCGCCCGCTTCCATCAGTGCCTCAAAGACATGGCCTGCCATCTCGGCGCTGACGTAAAGCTCCCAGCCCAGTTCGCCCACATAGGACACCCGATGCGCCCGGGCGAGGCCCATGCCGATCTCGATTTCGCGCGCCATGCCAAAGGGGTGCGTCTCATTCGAGAAGTCATTGGGGGAGACCGCCTGCAACACGTCCCGCGCCTTCGGCCCCATGAGGGCGAGCACCGCCTCACCCGCTGTCACATCCGTGATCACCACCATCCGGTCGCCAGCGTGGCGGCGCAGCCATGTCTCATCCGCCAGCCGCGTCGCCGCCGGGGTGACGACGAGATAGGCGGTCTCGCTCAGCCGGGTGACGGTGACATCCGCCTCGATCCCGCCCCGAGGGTTGAGGAATTGCGTATAGACGATCTTGCCCACCGGCACCGCCATCTGCGCGCCGCAGACGTGGTTCATGAAAGCCTCGGCCTCTGGCCCCTCGACGCGGATTTTGCCGAAAGACGACATATCGTAAAGCCCCACGCCCGCGCGGATGGCGGCATGTTCGGCGGCTTGATTGTCGAACCAATTCTGCCGGCCCCAGCCATAGCGATATTCGCGCGGCTGCCCGGGATCGGCGAACCAATTGGCCCGCTCCCAGCCTGCGAATTCGCCCATGACCGCGCCATGCTCCAGCAGATGCGCATGGAGCGGGCTGCGCCGAATGCCCCGGGCGGTGGCCTTCTGGCGGTAGGGGAAGTGATCGGCATAGAGCAGCCCCAGCGTCTCGGTCGAGCGTGTTGCCAGATAGGTCTTGTTGCCCTGAAACGGCTGCATCCGCGCGATGTCCACATCGCCCAGATCAAAGGGTTTCTGCCCGTCCTCCATCCACTGCGCCAGCGCCATGCCCGCCCCGCCTGCCGATTGGATGCCGATGGAGTTGAACCCTGCGGCGACCCAGACATTATCTATCTCGGGCGCTTGACCGAGGTGATAGGCATCGTCGGGGGTGAAACTTTCGGGGCCATTAAAAAAGGTATGAATCCCCGCCTCCGCCAGCAGCGGCAGCCGTTTGACCGCCATTTCGAGGATCGGCTCGAAATGGTCGAAATCATCGGGCAGTTGATCGAACTCAAAACTCTCGGGGATGCCATCCAGCGCCCAAGGTTTGGCGACGGGTTCGAAGGCGCCGAGCAGGATCTTCCCCGCATCCTCTTTGTAATAGGCGTATTCATCGGGGATGCGCAGCACCGGCAACTCGCGCAATCCCGGCACGGCCTCGGTAACGATATAGAAATGCTCACAGGCTTGCAGGGGCACGTTGCTGCCCAGCATCCGGCCCATCTCGCGCCCCCACATGCCCGCGCAGTTGATGACATGTTCGGCCTCGATCCGGCCTCTGCTGCCATCCTCCCCGGTCCAATCCACCGCCGTGATCCGACGCCCCGCGCGGGTGACACCGGTCGCCTTGACCCGCTCGGCCACCACCGCGCCACGCGCCCGGGCGCCCTTGGCCAAGGCCAGCGCGATATTGGCCGGATCGCCCTGCCCGTCTTTCGGCAAATAGACCGCGCCGGTCATGCCCTCGGTCTTTACATGGGGGTATTTCGCGCGGACCTCTTCAGGGGTGATCTCTTCGACCTCGACGCCAAAAGCGCGGGCCATGGCGGCCTGCCGCAAGATCTCCTCACGCCGCGCAGGCGTCAGTGCGGCGGTGATCGAGCCCACCCGCTTGAACCCGGTGGCGACCCCGGTTTCCCCCTCCAACGCGCCGTAGAGTTCTTGCGAGTATTTCGCCAGCCGCGTCATGTTCTGCGTCGCGCGCAGCTGTGCGATCAGCCCCGCCGCGTGCCATGTGGTGCCCGAGGTCAGTTGTTTGCGCTCCAGCAGTACCACATCGGTCCAGCCGAGTTTCGTCAGATGATAGGCGACCGAACAGCCGATCACGCCACCGCCGATGATCACCGCGCGGGCTTTGAAAGGCAGCTGTCCCATCTCAAACCTCCTGCGCGCGAATGCGTGCGTTTTCGCGGTCCCAAAGCGGGGCGTCGGGCTGCACCATGGCACGGTAGCTTTGGCCATAGATTTCAACCGTGAGTTCAGTGCCCGGCACGGCAGCCTCGGCCCGCACGACGCCGAGGGCGATGGAGGCATCGACCCGGTAGCCATAGCCGCCGCTGGTCACCTCGCCCACGGCATCTCCGTTCAGGCGCAGCGTGGCCATCGGCGGCGCATCTTGCGGGTTGCCTTCGACCACCAGCGTCACGAAGCGGCGCTGCGGCCCTGCGTCCCGTTCGGCGATCAGCGCCTCCTTCCCCGGAAATGCCTCCGGCTTGTCGAGGCGCAGGAAACGGTCCAACCCGGCCTCCAGCAAGGTATACTCCTGCGACAGATCGCCTTTCCACGTCCGGTAGCCTTTTTCCAGCCGCATGGAATTGAGCGCGAACATCCCAAAGGGCGTGGCCCCGCCCGCGATCAGCGCATCATATATCGCGGGCATGTCTTCGGGGGCCGCGTGGATTTCCCAGCCCAACTCGCCCGCAAAACAAACCCGGGCGAGCAGCGCTGGCTTGCCCTTTACCGACGCCTCTTGATGGCTGAGCCACGGCAGCGCCAGATCGGCCTCTGGCGCCAGCGGTGCCAGCAGGGCGCGGGATTTCGGGCCGCATAGGATCAGGGTCGAGACCGCATCGGTGCGATCCGTCAGGCTGATCGAACCGTCTTGGGGCAGCGCATCGCGCAGCAATGCATAGTCATGCCATTGCGCGGGAGCGGCGGTGATGAGGGTAAAGTCATCCTCTGCATGGCGCAGGATCGACATCTCGGTCAGCACCCGGCCCCGGCTGTCGGGGAAATAGCCCAGCGTCATCCGCCCGACCTTCGGAAGTGCGCCCGCGATGCGGCCCCGCAACCATTCCGCAGCCCCCGGCCCCGCAAGCGCGAAACGCGAGAACCCCGGCAGATCGAGCACGCCCACATGGTCGCGCACCGCCGCGACCTCCTCACGAACCCGCGCCGCCCATGGGCCATCCCGGTCCCATGTCTGGGTCGCGGCCTCGGCGGTGTCATCACCCGGTTTGGCGAACCAATTCGCCCGCTCCCACCCGTTGTAGGCCCCCATCTGACCGCCCGCGTCGCGCAAACGGTCGTGCAGCGGCGACAGCTTCTTGTCGCGCCCGGCGGGCCATGCGTGATGCGGGAAATGCATCGCATATTCATGGCCATAGGTCTCAAGCGCCTTGGCGAGAGTGTAGTCGTGATCGGCATGGGCGGTGTAGCGGCGCGGGTCGACATCCCACATGTCCCACTCCGTTTCGCCTTGCGTGATCCATTCGGCCATGACCTTGCCCGCGCCGCCGCCCTGCGCGATGCCAAAGGTAAAGCTATGTGCCTCGAAAGCGTTTGGCACGCCGGGCATCGGGCCCAGCATCGGCAGCCCATCGGGCGCATAGGGGATCGGCCCGTTGATCACCCGCCCCACACCGCTCTGGCCCAACAGCGGCATCCGCGCCATGGCGTCTTCGATATACCATTCCAGCCGATCCAGATCGTCGGGATAAAGCTGAAAACTGAAATCCTCGGGCATCGGATCGTCGGGGGAGATCCAATGCGCCTTGCAGTTGCGCTCATAGGGGCCGAGGTTCAGCCCGTTCTTGTCCTGCCGCAGGTAGTAGGAACTGTCCACATCGCGGACCATTGGCATCTTGTGGCCCTTCTCGGCGGTCCAAGCGGCAAGCTCGGGGATTTCCTCGGTCAGGAAATACTGATGGCTCATCACCACCGCAGGCACTTGGCGGCCCCCATGGGGGCGGAACCATTCGCCCACCCGTTGCGCGTAATAGCCGGCAGCATTGACCACCTTCTCGCAGCGGATCGCGCCCTTGTCGGTATGCACGATCCATTCATCCCCTTCGCGGTCTATCCCGGTCGCGGGGGTGAAACGGTGGATCGCCGCGCCCGCCTCTCGCGCGCCCTTGGCAAGGGCTTGGGTCAATTGCGCCGGGTCGATATCCCCATCTAAGGGATCCCACAGCCCGCCTGCCAAATCGTGCAACTCTATGAAAGGATTGTGTTCCTTCAATTCGGCGGGGGTGCACATCTCCATCCCCAGCCCCTGCGCGCGGGCCATAGAGGCGACATGTTCAAACTCCTGCATCCGCTCGCGGCTATGCGCGAGCCGCAGCGCCCCGGTGACATGGTAATTGATCGGATAGCCGACCGCCTCACCCAAGCCGCGGTACATCTCAAGCCCGTAGCGCTGCATGTTCATCACCGCCCATGAGTTCGAGAAATTCGGACAGTTGCCCGCCGCATGCCAAGTGGAGCCTGCGGTGAGTTCGTTCTTTTCCAGCAGGACGCAATCGGTCCACCCCGCGCGGGCGAGGTGATAGAGGGTCGAGACCCCAACCACGCCGCCGCCGATGATCACCACCCGTGCCGTTGTCGGAAAATCAGCCACATGCACCTCCTATCGCCATGCACCGCCAAAGGGCTGGCCAGAGGCGCCCCCGGACAGTTTGTAATTGTTCGAATGGATGAAAATCCGGTTCAGTAAACCGGGGGAGAAATCACCCAGACCACCACGGCGGGCGTGTCGTAGGGGTTGTCCCAAGTGTAATATTCGCCCCGAATGCGAAAGCTGTCGCCGGGGCCGACGGTAAAGCGGCGTTCCGCGATCGTGAGGTTCAACCGGCCCGAGATGACGAAGCCAACCTCCTGCGTTTCGCGCCTGACGGGCGCCTCCAGCCCCGAATAGGCGGCAAAGGTCGAGTGGATCACCTCGAAACTGTCGGTGAGATCGGGCGAAAGCAGTTCTTCCGTCAACCCATTGGCCGCGCTCCCCATGGCGCGCCGCGCCCCGGCCCGCACGACATAGCCGCGTTCTTCGGGGCTTACCGTCGCTTCGCCAAAAAGGAGCGAGATCGGCACATCCAAGATCTCGGCGATGCGACGCAGGTCGGCGATGGAGGGGGTCGAGATGTCGCGTTCGATCTGACTGACCCAGCCGACCGACCGGCCCAAAGCCTCGGCCAGATCCGTGAGAGTCAGTTTGCGCCCTTTGCGGATCGCCCGTAGGTCGGCCCCCAGAGAGCGTGGCCCCACGGCCTCCGCCCCGGGCCTTTTTGCTCGGGTCATGTGAAATTTTCCTCCATTTTTTCACTGTGGCGCGGAATTCGGCGTCTGGCAAGGGCGGCTCCTTTCATACAGAAGGGGATTGCGGGCGGGGTTAAGACCGCCCTTTCCAAGGGACCAGCAAACGCTCAGCCTTGCGCATCAGCATGTCGATGCCGAACCCGATGATGCCGATCAGGATGATCCCCATGAGCACGATATCGGTCAGCTGGAACTTGGAGGCGACCATGATCATCATCCCCGCCCCCTTCTCTGCCGCGACCAGTTCAGCGGCAACCACCGTGCCCCAACAGACCCCCATCGCCACCCGCGCGCCGGTAAAAATCTCGGGCAGCGAGTTTGGCACGATGACATGGCGCATGATCTGCGCCTTGGAGGCGCCCAGCGAATAAGCCGCATGGACCTTGGTGATATTCACCCCCGAGACGCCCGAACGCGCGGCGATGGCCATGATCCACAGCGCCGCGAGAAACAGCAGGATGATCTTGCCCACCTCCCCGATCCCCGCCCAGATGATCACCAGCGGGATCAGCGCGAGCGGCGGCACGGGGCGCATGAATTCGACAATCGGATCGAACCAGCCCCGAAACCAGCCCGACAGCCCCATGGCATAGCCCAGCGGAATGCCCACCAGCGCCCCAAGAGCGAACCCCACCACCACGCGAAACAGCGAATAGCCCAGATGCTCCCACAGGGTGCTGTCGCGGTAGCCATGGCTTGAAATTTCGGCAAGACGAGACACCACGGCTTCGGGGGGCGGCAGCCAGATCGGCTCCATCTGCCAACCCTTGGCGGGCTCGAAATTCAGCGTGCCCTTGGGCGACATGCCCACGCGGCCAAACTCGGTCTGCACCTCGCCACCGGGCGCGATCTCCTGCCCGTTCACGGCGACGACCCGGTGCCCGAGATCGCGGCCCTTCTCATCATTCTTATCAACACGCAACAGCCCCGAGCGCCAAGCGCCGATGGTGAAAGCGTCATTCTTGGCCCAGCCTTCGCCGGGATCGACCTGCGGCGTCTCGGCGTCTTCGCCCACCGGATGCACCAGCACCGCAATCGTGCCGTCATCGCGGGAGCCGTCATCGGCCTCGGCAGTATAGGTCAGCTCGGCCAGCCCCTCGAACGGGCCGGGCGCATGTAAAAATCGGGGAAGCAGGGACGAGCCGGTGAAGGCGCCCCACAGCAAGAAGATCGTCAGGATCGAGATCACGCTGGCGGTGCGGTTCGACGTCACCGCGCTTTCGTCGCCAAAGGTTACCGTTTTGCGCGCAGCAAAGCCGCTGGCTGTCTGATCGACAACCAGACGGACAAGGAAAAAGGAAAGCGCGAAGATGACGATATAAATAAGCAGGATCAACATCATGCCTCCTCCGTCCGGCCCATGATCTCTTCCTCCATGTCCCAGATCATGCCGAGGATTTCCTCGCGCCTTTCGGCGAATTCCGGGTGCTTCTTGACCTCACGCAGGTCTTGCCCCACGCCCAGATCAGCAAATGGCAGACGGTATTCACGGTGAATGCGCCCCGGGCGCGGCGCCATGACCAAAAGCCGCTCGCCAAGCAGCAGCGCCTCTTCGACCGAATGGGTGATCAGGATGATGGTCTTGCCGGTCTCTTTCCACAGTTTCAGGACGAGGCTTTGCATCTTTTCGCGGGTCAGCGCATCCAGCGCGCCCAAGGGTTCGTCCATCAAGATCACATCGGGGTCATTCGCCAGACAACGCGCCAGCGCCACCCGCTGCTGCATCCCACCCGAGAGCTCATAGATCGCCTTTTCCTTGAAATCGCCCAGCCCAACGATATCAAGCAGATGGTCAACCTCGGCCCCGTACTGCTTTTCGCCCTGCCCCTTCATGCGCGGACCAAAGCTCACGTTTTCGCGCACCGACATCCACTCAAAGAGCGCGCCCTGTTGAAAGACCATGCCACGCTCGGCATCCGGCCCGGTGACGCTATGGCCGTTCATCACGATCTCGCCCGAACTCGGGGCAAGGAAACCCGCCACGATGTTGAGCAGCGTCGTCTTGCCACAGCCCGAGGGGCCAAGGACCGACATCAACTCCCCCTCCGCAAGGTCAAGCGATACGTCCTTAAGCGCCTGCACATGACTGCCGTTGGGCAGATCAAACCGCATCGACAGGTTTTCAATTTTCAATCCCGACATGCCGCCCCGCTGCTTATTCGTTTATCGGCGCGCCCCATCTGCCCGGTCCCTCGCAATCAGGCACCGGGCTGCGACGGGGCGGCCAATTCTTGCGCCGCTTGGCTTACATTTCGCTCGCGGCTTGCAGCGGGCCGGTGTTCACCGCGTCTTCATAGCTGTCGAGCGCACCGTCGATCGCGCCTGCTTCGACAAAGACATCCGCCACGCCTTTCATGAACTCCTGCGCGCCACCGCCGAGCCATTTCTCACCCATCTGCTCATCAACCGACGGGAAAGAGAATGTCGCGATGGTTTCCATCGTGGCGTCTTCGTCCATACCGGCGTCCTTGGCGATGACGGGCAGCATCTTGTCGCGGTTGGCCTCATCCGCCCACATCGCATTTGCCTCAGCCGTCACGCTGAGAAAGGCAGCGACCGTGTCCGAGTTCTCGGCCACCCAAGAGGCCGGGCCGGAGGTCACGTCGAAGACGAGAATGCCCAACTCTTCCTTCTCTGCGCCGGTCAGAAGGATATTGCCATGTTCCATCATCCGGCGCAGCGACCCACCCCAGCCGCAGGCCATATCGACCGATCCCTGCGCGATGGCCGCGGCCCCATCTGGCGGCGCCATATCCACCACGTCGAGCGATCCAACATCGACGCCGAAGTGGTTCATTTGTTTGAGAAAACCGTAATGCGCAGCCGTGCCAAGCGGCACCGCGACCTTCTTGCCCGTCAGTTCCTCGGCAGAGGATTTGTCGATCTCCAGCGCCTCGCGCACGACGCAATTGTCATTCTCGGAATAGCTGACCGCGACATCGAGAATTTGCAGATCTTGCCCCGCCGACGTGGCAACCACGAAGGGCGGCACGCCTTGGCTGAGCGACAACTGCACATCCCCCGAGGCCATCGCCGCCGACATGGCGGTGCCGGAATCGAAGCTCACCCAATTCACCGTCGTGCCGAGCGCTTCGTCATACATCCCCTCCGCCTTGGCGTATTGGAACGGCATCGGCCATTCGAGGAAATACCCTACGGTCAGATCCTGCGCGGCGGATTGGCTGACCCCCAGCACAAGCAGGCTGGCGGCGGTGCCCATCAGTTTCACGGTCTTCATGATAGTCTCCCTTGGTTTGTTATGGTCGCGTCTTGCAGTCGAACTCCCGTTCACATGGATCGCGACCATCGGCCCTGTCAGACATCAGGAAGGGCAAGCCCCGGGTCATGTGAAAAAATCCATCACGATTTCACGATACGGGTGGAATTGAACTTTTCAACAATTTTCTCACGCCGCAGCGCAACATAATTTCAATGTTAAGAAGTATGCGTAGAAATGTGCCAGAACGCGCGTTACCTGCGAGAACTACGCGGAATTTTTAAACAGAAATTTAATGGTTTTAGCTGACCGTCAGCCTCGACCCAATGAAAACGGGAGTCTTAACTAGTCGGAATGCCCCGGCCCGGGTTGGGGCGCTCTTGACCCGCGCGGGCGCGGGTCAAGTCTATCAATACGCTTCTAGAACAAGCGCTTACCAGGAGGTGATTACCGTGCCCTGATAGCTTTCATCGATAAAGGTTTTGATCTCATCGGAGTGATAGGCCTTGAGCAATGTCTCAACCCATGCCGCTTCTTCGTCGCCCTTGCGGACGGCGATGACGTTCACATAGGGGTTCTCGGCGCTTTCCATCGCGATGGAATCTTCCTTGGGGCTGAGGCCCGAGGCAATCGCGTAGTTGGTGTTGATCAAAGCCGCATCCAAATCGGCCAGCGAACGCGGCAGTTGCGCGGCGTCGAGCTCCTTGAAGGACAGGTCTTTGGGGTTCTCGGTGATGTCGAGGACGGTCGGCACCAGACCTGCGGCCTCATCGACCTTGATCAAACCGAGTTCCTGCAGGACCAGCAACGCGCGGCCACCGTTCGTGGGATCGTTCGGAATCCCGAATGTCGCGCCTTCTTCGAGATCGGCGAGATCGGTGATCTTGTCGGAATAGACGCCCATCGGGGTGGTGATCGTGTTGCCGACCACGCTCAGCTCAAAGCCGCGGTCTTTCATCTGCGCTTCGAGATAGGGCACGTGCTGGAAAGAGTTCGCCTGAATGTCGCCATCGGCGAGCGCTTGGTTCGGCACCACATAGTCAGAGAATTCGACCACATCGATTTCAAGGCCCATAGGCTCCGCGATGCGGGCGACCTCTTCCATGATCTCGGCGTGTTCGCCGGGGGACACACCGACCTTGATTTCCTCGGCGGCAAGGCCGGTGGCCATCAGCGCCAGAACGGAGGTGAGTGTTGTAAGACGAAGCATAGTAGTCTCCTTAGGTTGAGAGAACGGATGTAAGGCGCGGCCTATTGACCGCCACTTTTGGTGGCCCGTTTATCCACGGCGCTGGCGATACGCTCGCCAATGGACTGCACAAGCTGCACCAGAAGGATGAGGATAATCACGACAATCGCCATGACGTCGGGCATAAACCTCTGATATCCATAGCGGATACCCAGATCGCCCAGACCTTCGCCGCCCACGGCGCCGACCATGGCGGAGTAACCGATCAGGCTCACGATGGCGAGGGTCAGGCCCAAAGTGATGCCGGGCAGCGCTTCGGGCAGCAGCACCTTGCGGATGATTTGCAGCGGTGTCGCACCCATGGCGCGGGCGGCTTCGATCAGGCCGGAATCGACCTCGCGAATGGCGTTTTCCACCAGCCGAGCGATGAAGGGCACCGTGGCGATGGTCAGCGGCACGATCGCCGCCGTGGTGCCGATGGAGGTGCCTGCGATCATGCGGGTGAAGGGAATGATGGCCACGACCAAAATGATGAACGGCACGGAGCGCGTGGCGTTCACCACCAGCCC
Organism: Sulfitobacter sp. 1A12779; assembly: GCF_043557315.1. Taxonomy (NCBI): domain Bacteria; kingdom Pseudomonadati; phylum Pseudomonadota; class Alphaproteobacteria; order Rhodobacterales; family Roseobacteraceae; genus Sulfitobacter; species Sulfitobacter sp. 1A12779. The sequence goes on along the minus strand of NZ_JBIFFU010000003.1, from coordinate 226,441 downwards.
GAGCACCTTGTTCACCCATGGGGACGACAGCAGTTCCCCGCGCTGTGATGTGGCCAGAAACAGCCCCAGCGGCAGGCCGAAGAGCGTGCCGAGGATGGCCGAAATCGCCACCATATAAAGCGTTTGCCCCGTGGCTTCGATCAATAGGTTAATCAGGTTAGCCGACATAGCCCAGCACCTCCGTGAGAAGCCCGTGTTGTTCCAAAAAGGCCCGCGCTTGGGCGGCCTGCGCCACGGGCATCGACACCAGCAGGTTGCCGAAGGGCCGCGTGCCAATCTCTTCCACCGCGCCGGCAAGGATATTGACCGGAATGCCCATCTCTTGCGTCAATCGCGCCAGCATCGGATCGGTGGCATGGGTGCCCGCAAAGGTGACGCGGATGACCTCTTCGCCCCCAGCCGCGGGCGGGGTTTGGGTCAGGCGGTCTTTGACGAAGGCAGGCAGGGTGACGCCCGTCACGCCCGACAGGAAGGACCGCGTCGTCGCATGTTGCGGCGCGGTGAAGATGTCATAGGTCTCCCCATGCTCCACGATGCGGCCCGCGTCGATCACCGCCACATGGCTCGCGATGTCGCGCACCACGGCCATCTCATGGGTGATCAGTAGGATCGTCAGCCCCAGATCGCGATTAATGTCCTTCAAAAGCGCCAGAACAGTTTGCGTGGTTTCGGGGTCGAGCGCCGATGTCGCTTCATCCGAAAGCAGCACCTTCGGCCCGGTGGCCAAGGCCCGCGCGATGCCGATACGCTGTTTCTGCCCGCCCGATAGCTCCGCCGGATAGCGCCCGGCCTGCGCGCTCAGACCGACACGGTCGATCAGGTCCGCCACCCGCGGCTTGATCTGCGCGCTCGGCATTCCCGCCACTTCGAGCGGCAGCGCGATATTGCCTGCCACAGTGCGTGAAGACAGCAGGTTAAAGTGTTGAAAAATCATGCCAACGTCACGACGGATCGCGCGCAGCTTGCCGCCCTTGGCACTGCCTACATCCTCACCCCCGACCAGCACTTTGCCGGTCGTCGGACGCTCCAACCCGTTGACCATACGCAGCAGGGTCGACTTGCCCGCCCCCGAACGCCCGATGATCCCGGTGATGGAGCCGGGTGCCACGTCGAGGGAAATCCCTTCGAGCGCGTTCACGGTCGCACCGCCCGCTTTGGTAAAGGCCTTGCCAACCTTGTCAAAGGCGATCGAGGCGCCTTCTGTCGTGATATCAGTCATTTTCCGTCCGGATCGGGGTGGGTTTCGAGTGGTGCCCCCGTAGATAGAACCCCTGCGGGCGATGCAAGGCATGATCATGCATAGCTGCCTTGTTTCTCGGGCCTATCTCGCGCAGCCGCATTCGCCCCTTGTGTCGCAAACCGATGGGGATGATTATATTCACGAATCGGAATGAATGATGGGAGGGGAGCAGATGAAGATTAACAGACGAATGGTGCTGGCCGGAATGGGGGCGGCAGCGCTTGCCCAAACGCCGCTGCGCGCCTTCGCCATGACCTCGGCCCAGATCGGCGGCTATGAGTTCATCAGCGTGAGCGACGGCAATCTGGTGCTGCCGCGCAGCTTTTTCTTCGAAGGTTTGCCGCAAGACGCACTGGCGGAGGCTTTGGCGCCCTTCGGCCTGCCCCAAGACCAGTTGGAGCCGCCCTGCAACCTGACGCTTTTGCGCAATGGCGAGCGGGTGATCCTCTTTGATGCGGGCGCGGGCCCTGCCTTCATGCCCTCCGCCGGGGCGCTGCTCGACAGCCTTGATGCCGCAGGCGTCGCGCCGGAGGCGGTGACCGATGTGGTCTTTACCCATGGCCATCCCGACCACCTGTGGGGCGTGCTGGACGATTTCGACGATCTGGTCTTTCCCAATGCGCGCTACCATATGGGCCAAGTCGAATGGGACTATTGGCGCGATCCGGCGACGGTGGACCGGATTGGCCCGGCCCGCGCCGCCTTTGCCGTGGGGGCCGCGCGGCGGTTGGAAGCAATCGAGGATCGGGTGAGCCATTTTGCCGACGGGGACGAAGTGCTGCTCGGCATCACGGCGCAGGCGAGTTTTGGCCATACGCCCGGGCATATGTCTTTCCTTCTGGGCACGGGCGGTGATGCGCTGCTGATCGGCGGCGACGCCATTGGCAACCACCATCTTGCCTTTGCCCGCCCGGGCTGGGCCAGCGGATCGGACCAAGACCCCGAGCAAGGCGCGAGCACCCGGCAGCGTTTGCTGGACCGGCTGGCGCAGGAGCAAATCTGGCTGATGGGCTTTCACCTGCCGCAAGGGGGATTGGGCCGGGTCGAACGGAGTGGCGAAGGCTATCGTTTTCTGGGGGCCGCACAATGAAGCACCTGATTTGCGCCACCGCCCTTCTGCTCGGATCGCACGCCATGGCCAGCGAGGATATCGCCGATAAATACCCCGGCTCCCTGCTCTACGACAAACCCTATGAAGTCATTCCCGGCGTCTTTTCGGCCATCGGAGCGACGGCCCCGCCCACTTACGAAAACGCGGGCCATAACAACAACCTAAGCTTCATCGTGACCGGCGAAGGCGTTGTCGTAGTCAACGGCGGCGCGGCCTACGGGCTGGCCGCGGCGCTGCATGAGGAGATCAAGGCCGTGACCGACGAGCCAGTGAAATTGGTCTTTAACGAGAACGGTCAGGGTCACGCGGTTCTGGGCAACGGTTACTGGGCCGAGCAAGGCGTGCCGATCGTCGCGCATGCAGAAGCAGCGCATGAGGTGGAGCGCTTTGGCGGCAGTATTCTGGAGGCCATGCAGCGCTACAACCGCGACCGGGCCGAGGGGACGGAGGTGCAACTGCCAACCGAGACCTTCGAGGATGAATATATCGTCGAGATGGGCGATTTCCGCATCGAGGCCCGCCACCTCGGCCCGGCTCATAGCCCCGGCAATATCGTGATCTGGCTGCCAATGCAGAGCCTCGTGATCTCGGGCGACATGGCCTTTCACGAGCGCATGCTGCCGATCTTTCCTGACACGATGACCGCCGAATGGATCGAGGCTTGGGAAACCGCATTTGAGCCGCTTGCGGCGCGTTATGTGATCCCCGGTCACGGGCATCCGACCAATATGGCGCAGGTCCGTCGCTTCACCCGGGATTATCTGCTCTACCTCCGCGCGCAGATCGCCGCGCATCTTGAGGCGGGGGGCGGGCTGGCCGAGGCTTACTATGTGGATCAATCGCCCTATGCCGGGCTTGATACTTTCGAGGAATTGGCGACGAAAAACGCAGGCCGCGTGTTCGAGCAGATGGAGTTCGAGTAGCGCCCCCCGCTACTTCCCCGCGAGGCTGAAGGGCTGTGCTGCGGCCCCGTCGCGATACCAGCGCATGATCTTGCGGCGCTCTTCTTCCTCCATGAAGGACACATTGGCGGGGGGCATGGCGTTGGTCACCCCCGCTTGCAAATAGATCTGCCGCGCGGCGCGAACGATGTCGGCAGGCGTTTCAAGCAGCAGCCCCTTGGGCGCGCGGTGGATACCGTCGTAGAACGGCTCGCGCGCATGGCACATGGCGCAACGCCCCGGCACGATATTGGCCACCTCGTCAAACCCCTCGGCGCTCGCGAAAAGCTGTTCTGTCTCAGTCAGCGCGCGGGCCTCTGCCGCTTCGATATCGTCTTGCATCAAGGGCGCGGTTGAAAGCCACATGATCGCCACGAACAAAAGCGCGGTCACGCCCCATGTCCAATGCGGGCCCTTGCCGGTCGCGTGCATCGTGTTGAAGTAGTGCCGGATCGTCACCCCCATCAGGAAGACCAGCGCGGCGATCAGCCAATTGTACTCGGTCGCGAAAGCCAGCGGGTAGTGGTTGCTAAGCATCAGGAAGATGACCGGCAGCGTCAGGTAGTTGTTGTGGGTCGAGCGCAGTTTGGCGATCTTACCATACTTAGCGTCCGGCGTGCGGCCCTCTTGGAGGTCCTTCACCACGATACGCTGGTTCGGCATGATGATGAAAAACACGTTCGCCGTCATGATCGTCGCTGTAAATGCCCCGAGATGCAGCAGCGCCGCGCGGCCCGTAAAGACTTGGTTGTAGCCCCAGGCCATGGCCACCAGCAGCACGAACAAGAGCAGCATCAGCACCGTGGGCCGGTTGCCGAGCTGCGATTTGCACAGGAAGTCGTAGATCAGCCAGCCCAGCGTCAGCGAACCCGCTGAGATCAGGATACCTTGGAAGACCGAGAGGTCCGCCTTGGAGGGATCGATCAGATAAAGCTCCGCCCCCGCCCAATAGACGACCATCAAAAGCGCCGCGCCCGAGAGCCACGTCGAATAGCTCTGCCATTTGTGCCAGATCAGGTGCTCGGGCATGTTTTCCGGCGCCACGAGGTACTTCTGAATGTGATAGAAACCGCCGCCATGGACCTGCCATTCCTCGCCAAATGCGCCCGCGGGCAGATGCGGCACCTTGCGCAGGCCGAGGTCGAGCGCGATGAAGTAGAAGGACGCGCCGATCCATGCCATGGCGGTGATGACATGCACCCAGCGGATGGCAAAGCCGATCCAATCCCAGATGATGGCTAAGTCGTGCATGAGGTCTCTCCGGATGATTCACCGGGCAGACTATTCAATCGCGGATTTTACCGCTAGATTTGGCATTCCCTAAACTCTATCAAAAGTTCCCGATAAATGTCCTATTTCGACAACATCCGCACCTTCGTGCGCGTCTACGAGCTTGGCAGCATGTCGGCGGCGGCGCGCGACCAGCGGGTATCGCCTGCAGTGGCCTCGGCGCGGATTACGCAGCTTGAGGGGCATCTGGGCGTGCGATTGTTCCAGCGCACCACGCGCAGCCTGTCGGCCACCGAACAGGGGCGGATTTTCTACGATGGCGCCTGCAAGATCCTCGCCTCCGTGGCCGAGGCCGAAGCGGGCATCGAAGACGTCACTGACAATCCGCGCGGCACGCTGCATGTGGCGGCCCCCTTGGGCATCGGGCGGCGGCTGATCGCACCGCATGTGCCTGCCTTTGCCGAAGCCTATCCGCTCGTCGATCTGCGGCTGCGCCTCAGCGACCGTAAGCTCGATCTCACCGCCGAAGGGTTGGACGTGGCCTTTTTTCTGGGTCGCCCGCAGGATTCTACACTACGGATCCGCAAGGTGGCCGATTGCGAGCGCGTGCTCTGCGCCAGCCCGGCCTATGTCGCGGCGCATGGGCATCCCCGCTCGGGGGCCGAGATCGACCGCGGCCAGCACAACTGCCTCAACCTGCGCTTTCCCGGCGCGACCGAGTTTCAATGGCAGCTACAAGGCCCTGAAGGCGCGGTGAAATACGACGTGCGCGGGCGGTTTGAGAGTGACGATGGCGATGTGCTGACCGATTGGGCGCTGGCGGGGGCGGGCATCGCTATGAAGCCGATCTTTGAGATCGCCGAACATTTGCAAAGCGGCGCTTTGGTGCGGGTCGTGGAAGACACGCCGCCCCTGCCCGTTCAGATGGCCTGCCTTTACACCCATCGCCGCCATCAAGACCCCAAGACCCGGCTTTTCATGGATTTCATGATCGCGCGGATGGAAGACGCGCTAAAGGTCTAGCTGCCGCGGTAGGTGGAATAGCCGAAGGGCGAGAGCAGCAGCGGCACGTGGTAATGCGCGGCCTCAGACATGCCGAAACGCAGCGGGACGACATCCAGAAAGCGCGGTTCCTCTGCCGGGACGCCCTGCGCGTCGAGGTAATCGCCGCAGTGGAACAGCAGCTCATAGGTGCCGGTTTCGAACTCCGCCGCGGGCAGGATCTGCTCATCGGTGCGGCCATCGGCATTGGTGGTGAGGCTGCGCAGATGGGTGCGCGTCTCGCCCTCCAGACGGTAGAGGTCGATCTTCAGCCCCGCCGCCGGGCAGCCGCGCGCGGTGTCCAATACATGTGTTGTCAGATAGCCTGTCATCATACCCTCCGTGCCTAACCCTTGATCGCCCGCGCCGCGCCCGAGCGAAAGTGCCCTTTTCACGATAGTCTTTCAGGAATTAATTGAAAGCAATCCAAGACCTTCCGGTCTAGACAGAGAACGATAGAAGGAGAACGACATGACTCGCTACCCCCGCGACATGCAGGGTTACGGCCCCACCCCCCCAGATGCACAATGGCCCGGTGGCGCGAAGATCGCCGTGCAGCTGGTGCTGAACTATGAAGAAGGCGGTGAAAACAACATCCTGCATGGGGATGCGGCATCAGAAGCGTTCCTGTCCGAGATCGTCGGCGCCGCGCAATGGCCGGGTCAGCGTCATGCCAATATGGAATCGATCTATGAATACGGCGCCCGCGCCGGGTTCTGGCGGCTGCACCGTTTGATGAAAGACCTGCCCGTCACGGTCTATGGCGTCGCCACGGCGCTTGCGCGCTCGCCCGTGCAGGTCGCCGCGATGATCGACGCAGGCTGGGAGATGGCGACCCACGGTCTTAAATGGATCGAACACAAGGACATGGCCGAAGACGCAGAGCGCGCAGCCATCGCCGAGGCGATCCGCCTGCATACCGAAGTGACCGGCCAAGCGCCGCGCGGCTTTTACTGTGGGCGCTCGTCCGAGAACACGCTGCGCCTAGCGGCAGAGACCGGGCAGTTCGCCTATGTGGCCGACGCCTATGCCGATGATCTGCCCTATTGGATGGAGGTCGGTGACCACGACCAGTTGATCGTGCCCTATACGCTCGACGCAAACGACATGCGTTTCGCCACGCCGCAGGGGTTCAATGCGGGCGCGCAGTTCTTTGACTACCTCAAAGCCAGTTTCGACGCGCTTTACCGCGAAGGGGTCGAGGGCGCGCCGAAGATGCTCTCGGTCGGGTTGCACTGCCGCCTGATTGGCCGCCCCGGTCGGGTCGAGGCGCTGCGCCAGTTCATCGAATACGCCCAAAGCCATGAGGGCGTTTGGTTCGCCACCCGTGAGCAAATCGCCGATCACTGGGCCGCCACCCATCCGCACCAGCGCCGCGCGCGTCCCAGCCAGATGGACCGCGAGACCTTCGTCGCCAAATACGGCAGCATTTTCGAACATTCGGCTTGGATCGCCGAGGGCGCCCATGCGCTGGAGCTTGGCGCGGGTCATGACACCGCCGTCGGCCTGCACAACGCTCTGGCACGGGTCTTCCGCTCCGCCTCAGATGCGCAGCGCCTCGGCGTGCTGCAAGCCCACCCCGATCTGGCGGGCAAACTGGCGCAGGCCAAGCGGCTGACGGCTGAGAGCACCTCGGAACAGGCCGCCGCGGGGCTGGATGCGCTGACGGATGAGGAGCGGGAAACCTTTACCCAATTGAACGACCGCTATGTCGAAAAACACGGTTTCCCCTTCATCATCGCCGTGCGCGACCACGACAAGGCGGGCATCCTCGCCGCTTTCAAACGCCGCATCGACAATGACCGCGACACCGAGTTTGCCGAGGCCTGCCGCCAAGTCGAACGGATTGCGCAGCTGCGTCTGAAAGACCTGCTGCCATGAGCAGGCAGATCCTGCTTCAGCCCCTCACCGCCGAGGGTTTCGCCCCCTTCGGCGAGGTGCTGGAAGTGCGCGGGGCGCCTGACAAAATCATCAACCAAGGGCTTTGCGGGCGGCATCACGATCTGGCCGATCTCGACTTTTGCGGGGGCCGCGCGGGCATCAGCGTCTTTAACGCAGAGCCGCGCGCCCTGCCCTTCACCCTTGAAATGGTCGAGCGGCATCCGCTTGGCGCGCAGGCCTTTCTGCCGATGCACCAAAACCCCTATCTCGTGGTCGTCGCCCCCGATGACGCAGGCCGCCCCGGCCCCTTGCAGGCCTTTCTCGCAGGCGCCGGTCAGGGCGTGAACTACCGCCGCAATACATGGCACGCGGTTTGCTGCCCGCTGAGCGCCCCCGGTCTTTTCGCCGTGGTCGACCGGATCGGCGCAGGCGACAATTTGGAAGAACATTGGTTTGATCAGCCGTGGGAGGTGGTCGCAGCCAAGGAATAACCGTCATGCCCTCATCAGAAGCGGCAGACGGGATCGGTCAATAGGGAGAATGACATGACTGACGCTTCACTGGGCACGCCGGCGCAACTGCGCGACCCGAATTATACCCCCGCACTGTCCAAGGCCGTGCCCTTGGGCATTCAGCATGTCTTGGCGATGTTCGTCTCCAACGTGACCCCCGCGATCATCGTGGCAGGGGCTGCGGGCTTTGGCTTTGGCTCCGACGCCGGGGCGCAGGGGTTTCCCGACATGACCTATCTGATCCAGATGTCGATGCTCTTCGCGGGCATCGCCACGCTGTTTCAGACCATCGGCATGGGTCCGGTGGGCGCGCGGCTGCCGATTGTGCAGGGTACGAGTTTCGCATTCCTGCCGATCATGATCCCGCTTGTCGCGGGCAAAGGGGTCGAGGCGCTGCCCGCGCTCTTTGGCGGCGTTCTGGTCGGCGGGCTGTTTCATGTGCTGCTGGGCACTTTCATCGGACGCATCCGCTTTGCCCTGCCGCCACTGGTGACCGGGCTGGTGGTGACGATGATCGGCCTCGCGCTGGTCAAGGTGGGCATCCAATATGCCGCCGGGGGCGTGCCCGCGATCAACAGCCCCGAATACGGCAGCCTGTTGAACTGGTCGGCGGCGCTGGTGGTGATCGTCGCGACGCTGGGGCTGAAGTTCTTCGCCCGGGGCATGCTATCGGTCTCTGCCGTGGTGATCGGCATTGGCCTGGGCTATCTCTATGCGCTGGCGATGGGGATGGTCACCTTCGAGGGCATCGCCACCAGTTGGAACCGCGCCGCCGCCGTGGCGCTGCCCGTGCCCTTTGCCTATGGGTTCGAGTTCAGCTTCGCCGCCATCGTCGGTTTCTGCCTGATGGCCTTCGTCTCGGCGGTTGAGACCGTTGGCGATGTCTCGGGCATCACCAAGGGCGGCGCGGGGCGTGAGGCGACGGATGCCGAAATCACGGGTGCCACCTATGCCGACGGTTTGGGCAGCGCGGTGGCCGGGGTCTTTGGTGGGTTTCCCAATACCTCTTTCAGCCAGAACGTCGGCCTCATCGCCATGACCGGCGTGATGAGCCGCCATGTGGTGACCGTGGGCGCGCTGTTCCTGATCCTTTGCGGACTGGTGCCCAAGGTCGGCGCGGTGATCCGCACAATTCCCATCGAAGTGCTGGGCGGCGGGGTGATCGTGATGTTCGGCATGGTGGTCGCGGCGGGCATCTCGATGCTGTCGGACGTGAACTGGAACCGCCGCAACATGGTGATTTTTGCGATCTCGCTTTCGATCGGGCTGGGGCTGCAACTGGACCCCAAGGCGGTGCAATACCTGCCCGACACGCTGCGCGTGCTGATGACCAGCGGGCTGCTGCCAGCGGCGCTGATCGCGATTGTGCTGAACTTGGCGTTGCCCGAGCAATTGTCGGATGAGGCGACCGAGGAGGTCTCCGGCGGGCTTTCGGGGCATGGTTCGGGGTCGTTGGAGAAGCGGGTTTGATGATGAAGGGGCGCCCGATTCGGCGCCCTCTTCTTTGGGGGCTGAGATTACCACCTTGGCCGGGAATCAAGCCGCAGGCGCCGGGCCATCGCCTGCCCGCCCGGACGGGTAGGCGATTTGGCGAGGCTGGGCGCGACCTGGCGAGCACACATCATGACTGAACCATAAAGTGGCACGAACCAAGGTATGTTCGCCCACCCGCGGGCAGGCGCTGGCCCTCACCGCCTCACCGGAGCTTCATATGCCGGTTCACGTCCTTATAAAGCAGATACCGGAACGGCCCCGGTCCGCCCGCGTAGCAAGCCTGCGGGCAAAAGGCGCGGAGCCACATGAAATCACCCGCTTCGACCTCGACCCAATCCTGATTGAGCCGGTAGACCGCCTTGCCTTCCAGGACATAGAGCCCGTGTTCCATCACATGGGTCTCGCAAAAGGGGATCACCCCACCGGGCTGTAGCGTGACGATGGTCACATGCATGTCGTGGCGCAGATCCTGCGGATCCACGAACCGTGTCGTCGCCCAGACCCCATCAGTATCGGGCATCACATTCGGCTCGATGTCCTGCTCGTTCAGCACGAGCGGGTCGGGGCGGTCCAACCCCTCCACCGCCTCATAGGCTTTGCGGATCCAGTGAAAGCGCGTCACCGCGCCGCTGTCGTTTTTCAGCGTCCAATCGGCCCCCGCGGGGATATAGGCATAGCTGCCTTCGCGCATCGCGTGCTGTTGGCCCTCAACGGTCAGGGTAAAGCCACCCTCGACCACGAAAAGCACCCCCTGCGCCTGCGCATCAAGCTCAGGCCGGTCCGAGCCGCCACCGGGCTGCACTTCCATGATATATTGCGAGAATGTCTCGGCGAAGCCGGTCATCGGGCGGGCGATGACCCAAAGCCGCGTGCCCTCCCAGAACGGCAGGAAAGAAGTCACGATATCGCGCATCGTGCCGCGCGGGAGGACGGCATAGGCCTCTGTAAAGACGGCGCGATCTGACAAAAGCGTTTTTTGATCCGGGTGGCCGCCGGTGGGTGCGAAATAGCTTGGGGGGGTCATCAACTCTCTCCGTCGGGATGGGCTGCAGAATTGCCGCTTCCCAGGCCGAGGCCAAGGGTTTTATCGCTGAAGGATTGTTCGGGGATATTTGATAGTCCCGACCCCGCTTAGGAGGAGAGCAACAGACCGGCCCCGCCTGCCGGGACCGGTCTGCGCAGAGAGCAGCCTCAGAAGAAAGCCGCCGCTTCCAACTCAACTGTAATCACCCCGATAATTGCGCCGTTCGACGGCTCCGTGATCGGCATCGAGACGCGGCTTTGATGGGCCTTCGACCTTTCGTCAACGGCCACCTGATCAATCACGAAAATCCCCGACGGCGGCGAAAAACGAATGCTGTTCTTGGGCTTGCCGCCCTTGAAATAGACCGAGGCGCTGCCGCTGGAGACCACGGTCAGCCCATAGGCATCCAGCAAAGTCACCCCGGCGATCTGCCCCTCGGCGCGGGCGATCTGCGTTTGGAGAAAGGCGGCGGCAATCGGGGCTTTCGGCTGAGCCACCTCGGCGACCGGCCCGGTGACTGCCGCCGGCGTGACCGCCAGCGCATTCATTTCGCGGTGCCGCGCGTTCTGCTGTGCGATCGCATCGACTATGCGGGCATCATTGACCCAAGCCAGCAATTCGCGGTCGATGTAATCGGTCACCGCCCAAGGCACTTCGGAGGCGGAAACCTTGAGCCCGGAACAGAGGATGAAGATGAGCGATACAAGTGGCAGGTGTCGTAGCATCGGGGAGCCCTCATGAGGTAGGCGGCACAAATACCGCGGGAGAGCTACACCCTAACGTTTGACTGGTTTACGCCCCATGAACGGCAATGGCGGCTTAACCCTCTTCGCCCTTAAACCCTGTCGCCACCACGAATTTCTCCGATGAATCGGGGCGGCTGGCAGGTGGTTTGATATTGGCGACCTTGGTGAAACGGCGCTTGAGCAGCTTTTGCAACTCACCTTCCGCGCCGCCTGCCAGCACCTTGGCTACGAATGTGCCGCCCTCTTCCAACACATCGAAAGCGAAATAGGCCGCCGCCTCGCAAAGCGCGATGATGCGCAAATGGTCGGTCTGTTTATGCCCGGATGAGGCCGCTGCCATGTCCGACATCACCACATCTGCCTTGCCGCCGAGCCATTCCTTGACCTTGAGGTCGGCGTCATCCTCCATGAAGTCGAGCTGGTGCAACTCGCAGCCCGCAATCGGCTCCATCTCTTGCAGGTCGACCCCCAGAATGGTGCCCTGCGCCTTGCCCTTCTTTTCGCCCAATACGTTGCAGCGCTTGACGGCGACCTGACACCAACCGCCCGGCGCGGCACCAAGGTCCACCACCCGCGCGCCGGGGACGAGGAACCGATATTTATCGTCCAATTCCATGATCTTATAAGCCGCGCGCCCGCGATAGCCTTCGGCCTGCGCGCGTTTGACATATGGATCGTTCAACTGCCGCTGCAACCAACGGGTCGAACTGAGCTTGCGCCCGCGTGCGGATTTCACCTTGACCTTGAGGTCACGCTGACCGCGCCCCGAGGTGTTCTTTCCGTCCGGTGTCTTGGCCATTAAAAGACCCCTTCTTCTAATACGCCATCGGCGCTCATCTGTGCATATAGCAGGCCTTCGCGCAGACCGCGATCCGCAACTGACAGCCTGTCGGTCGGCCAGCAGCGCATCAAGGCTTGCAGGATCGCGGCCCCCGACATGATCAGCGCCGCCCGGTCTTGCCCGATGCGCGGATCGGCGCGCCGCCCGCCCGGCCCCATGGCGATATAGGAATGGATCACCTTGTCGATCTGGGCGCTGGTCATGCTGAGGCCGTCAACCTTTGTCCGGTCATAGCGCTTCAGGTTCAGGTGGCTTGCCGCCACGGTGGTCACGGTGCCCGAGGTGCCGACGATCTGGAACCGCTTTTGCGACTGGATCGTCTGATAGGGTGTAAAATCGGTGAGGTTCTCTTCGAAAAACCAGCTCATCAGCGCAAAGCGCGCGGCATCGTCTTCGACGTCAGAGAATTGATCCCGCAGGGTCGCCACTCCCAATGGCACGCTGATCCAATCCACCACCCGTGCGGCGGGGACATCGGATTTCGCCTGATAAAACCCGCCCTGAAGCCGCATGATCGAGCGTGCGCGGTCGGCCCGCGGCACCTTGGAAATATCGATCCAGACCAACTCCGTCGAGCCGCCGCCGATGTCCACCACCAGCAGGTTTTCTGTCTTGCGGCTGACCAGCGGCGCGCAGGAGATCACGGCAAGCTGGGCTTCTTCCTCAGGGCGGATAATGTCGAGCTTGAGACCGGTCTCGCGCTGGATACGGCGCATGAACTCCGCCCCGTTCTGCGCACGGCGGCAGGCTTCGGTCGCGACAAGACGCATGTTCTGCACCTTGTTGCGCCGTAATTTTTGCTGACAGATGCGCAATGCCTGAATGGTGCGCGCCATTGATCCGCGCGAGAGCCGCCCGGTCTTTTCCAAACCGGCACCCAATTGTACCGATTTCGAAAAACTGTCCACCACATGGAAACCGCTGCCCCGAGGCTGGGCGATCAACATACGGCAGCTATTTGTACCCAGATCTAGGGCCGCATATAGCTCATTAGATCTGGGCGGAACTGGCGCGGGGCTCAGAGCCGGAATGTCTTTGTCGAGCGCACCCGCACCTTTGGGACGCTGTGGCGCCATGGTTACGCGCCTTTCATATCGAGTTGCCCCCAAGGTATTCCCTGCGCCCAGCCGGTGCAAGTGGTCGCGGTGGCTTGGGCCAATTTCCGCGGCGTCCGCGGGGCGCCCTCGCCCCGCCATCCGGGCCGCCTCACAATCATCTTGAGAATAATGGGGGCGCCGCCCCCTCGTGATGGCAGGGCCAATGCGCTATCACCTCTGCCAAGTCGCGGATGGGTCGTGTTTCGTCGAAAAACGGCCCTGTCCTGACCGCGACGCTCGTTAGACAGGTTTAAACCGGAGGAATCGTCCCATGCCCGCAGTCACCATCGTTTACTGGCGCGATATCCCCGCTCAGGTAATCGTCGGCAAGGGCCGTCGCGGGTCAAAACGCCCCCTGCCCGAACGCTTTGAACAGGCGATCGACCGCGCGGCGATGAAGGTGGGGGCCGCCGACACCGACGCCTATCTCGCGGAATGGCGCAAGGCCGAGCCTTTTGAGGTCGAAGGTGATCCCGACAGCATCGCCGATGCCGAAGCCGGCCGCATCGACGCGGAATACGACCGCGACCGGATTAAGCAACTGATTGACAACGACGGCTGGGCATAGCCTGCCAGCCCTATGATCAAGGACACGCTCATGGCACTTTTGAACTTCCGCAAAAAGGAAACACCGGCCCCACAGGCGCCGGTGGCCGAAGTCGAGGCGCTGTTGAAAGATTACTCGATCGAGGTGATGCCCCGAACCGCCGAAAAGGTCGAGGATTTCCGCGCCCTGCTGCCAGAGGGCACCCGTGTCTATATCGCCCATATCGACGGCACCCCGATCGAAGACATGGTCGCCACCGCCGCGCGGTTGAACGCGGATGGGTTCAAGGTCATGCCACATTTCCCGGCCCGCATCATCAAAGACCGCGCCACGCTGGCCGATTGGATCGCCCGCTATCAGGGCGAGGCCGATGTGCGCCAAGCGCTGCTGCTGGCGGGCGGTGTCACCACCCCGGCGGGGGATTTCAGCGACTCGATGCAGTTGATGGAAACGGGGCTGTTCGACAAGGCAGGCTTTACCCGCCTGCATGTCGCCGGCCACCCCGAGGGCAACCGCGATATCGACGCTGACGGGGGCCGTCTCAACGTCGATGCGGCGCTGAAATGGAAGAATGATTTCCAGACCCGCACCGATGCCGAAATGGCCATTGCCACGCAATTCGCCTTTGACGCGCAGCCGATCATCGAATGGGCCGACAGTCTAAAGGCCGCTGGTATCACCCTGCCGATCCACATCGGCATCGCGGGCCCCGCCAAACTGCAAACGCTGATCAAATTCGCCATCGCCTGCGGTGTTGGCCCCTCGCTCAAGGTGCTGCAAAAGCGGGCGATGGATGTCACCAAGCTGCTGTTGCCCTATGAGCCGACAGATGTGATCAGCGAACTAGCCGCCCACAAAGCGGCCCACCCGGATTTCAACATCACCCATGTGCATCTTTTCCCGCTGGGCGGGATCAGAACCAGCGCCACATGGGTCCAAGAGAATGGCGGCGCCTCTGGGGTGCCTGCCGACGCAGCCTAAAGGAAGTTACATGACCAGAACCGTCATCGAATCCAAGACCAAGACCGCCGTCATCGGCTTTGACGAGCCGTTTTGCGTGATCGGAGAGCGGATCAACCCCACGGGCCGCAAGATCCTCAGCCAAGAGCTGGAGCAAGGCGATTTTTCGCGGGTCGAGGCGGATGCCATCGCGCAGGTCGCCGCCGGTGCCACGGTGCTCGACGTGAACTCGGGCGCGGTCTTCTCCAACAAAATGGCCGAAGACCCGCGCTATGCCGACAACAACTTTGTCGAGCCGATGCTGATGCCGGAGCTGATCAAGGTCGTGCAAAATGCCGTCGACGTGCCGATCTGCATCGACAGTTCGGTCCCCGGCGCGCTTGAGGCGGGGCTTGAGGCCTGCGAAGGTCGCCCGCTGCTGAACTCCGTCACCGGAGAGGAAGAGCGGCTGGAGGTCGTGCTGCCACTGGTCAAGAAATACAACGTGCCTGTCGTGGCAATCTCCAATGACGACACAGGGATATCCGAGGACCCGGATGTGCGCTTTGCCGTGGCGAAAAAGATCGTCGAACGCGCCGCCGATTTCGGCATTCCCGCCCATGACATCGTCGTCGACCCGCTGGTCATGCCGATTGGCGCCATGGCGACGGCGGGCCATCAGGTCTTTACCCTTGTCCGCCGTTTGCGCGAGGAATTGGGCGTGAACACCACCTGCGGCGCCTCCAACATCTCCTTCGGGCTGCCCAACCGCCACGGCATCAACAACGCCTTCCTCCCCATGGCGATGGGAGCGGGCATGACGAGTGCGATCATGAACCCGGTGGCCGTGCCGCTGAGCGCCACCAAAATCGCCGAAAAGCGGGCCGAGATTGCCGCCGCGGGGATCATCCTGCCCGAAGATATGGATGATGAGACTTTTGCGACGCTCTTCAACCTAGGCTCGACCAAGCCCCGCCCGGGCAAAGAGATGGAGGCCATCCGCGCCGCCAACTTCCTCTTCGACCGTGACCCTCACGGCAGCGCTTGGATCGAGTTCAACAAAAGCGCGCCCAAAGCGGGGCAAGAAGGCCGCGGTCGCGCGGGCCGTTCAGGTGGACGCCGCCGCCGCTAAGGTCGCCTGACAAGATCGAAGAGCCCCGCAAGCATCGCTCGGCGGGGCTTTTTCTTTTCTATACGGGCAGGCGGAAGTCCGGAACGACGCTTTCCGGCGCTACTCCGCCCGGTTCCCGCTCACCAATTCTTGGATCGCGGCCATGACGGCGGCCACATGATCGGGGTCTTTTGCCGCGCTATGCGGCTCATTGAACCCGCCCATGTCATTGTCGAAATAGGCGCCGGAGGCCCCTGCAAACTCATCCGAAAGGGCTGCTCGGGCAAGAATGTCGGCCCCGATGCTCAGGTCGTTCCCGGCGACGCCAAAGCCTTCCTTTACCATTTTCGACGCCAAGAGAGAGCCGGGGTTCACCGCAATAAAGAGCGGCCCGTCCTGATGCGCGCGGGCCATCTCCTGAGTCCAGATCGTGATCGCCAATTTGCTCTGCGCATAGGCCGCCATATCGTCAAGCGCCACTTCGCCCCTAAGCGCGGCCACCTCCACTGGCGCCTGCGCGGCGGACGAAAGGTTCACCACCCTGCCCGCTTTGGGAAGCACCGGCAGCAACAGTTGAACCAGCAGATAGGGCGCCAGCGTGTTGACCACGAAACGCGCGTCCAAGCCCGCCTCGGTGCGCGGCTCAGGCAGTTTCAAGGCACCGGCATTGTTGATCACCATCTCGATCTGGCTGTGATCAATGCGCAGCGCCTCTGCCAGCGTCACGACCTCTTCCAGCCGCGACAGGTCCGCGCGGTAAGTCTGAGGATTGCCCCCCACCTCCGCCGCGGCGGCGCTGAGTTTCTCGGCACTGCGCCCGTGCAGCAAAACGCTATGCCCCTGCGCGCTGAGCTTTTTGGCGGTCAACAGACCGATACCGTCGGTCGCGCCGGTGATGAGGATCGTCTTGGTCATCTGTCTCTCCTTACTGGGTCTCTGCGCGGGGATGGGAGTGGCTCTGCGCGATCACCACCCGCCCAGAACCTGCTTGCCGATCACCCGCCCGCTTTCCTGACGCTCATGGGCCACGCGAAGGTTTTCCACATTTATCACGCCCGCATGTTCCGTCACGGTGGAGCGCAAAATGCCTGCGTCGATCATCTGCGACACCCGGTTCAACAGGTCGCGCTGCGCAGTCATGTCCTCGGTCTGGAACATCGAGCGTGTGAACATGAACTCCCAATGCACGCTTAGGGCTTTCGGTTTCGCCGCTTTCATATCCAGCGTCTCAGGGTCGTCGATCAGCGCGATCTGCCCGCGCGGCGCGATGGCTTCGATGATGGCGGGCCAATGCGTATCGGTGGCCGTCAGCGCGGCGACATAGCTTGGCGTGAGATCGAGCGCGGCAAGCTGCGCCACCAGATCGCCCCGGTGATCCACCACATGATCCGCCCCCATCTTGCGCACCCAATCTTGGGTCTCTGGCCGCGAGGTGGTCGCGATCACGGTCAGCCCGGTCAGGGCCTTCGCCAGTTGAATAAGGATCGACCCTACGCCCCCAGCCCCGCCGATGACCAAAATCGCCTCCCCTTCGCCAGCGCTCTCGGCCAGCCGGAAGGAGTCGAACAGCATCTCCCAAGCCGTGATCGCCGTCAGCGGCAGCCCGGCGGCCTCAACGAAATCAAGGGTTTCCGGCTTTCGCCCGACGATCCGGGAATCGACCGTGTGGAAGGCGGCATTGGTCCCCGCGCGGGTCACGTCCCCGGCATAGAACACCTCATCCCCCACAGCAAAATCGCTAACCTCTGCGCCCAGTTCCACGACCACGCCTGCGGCGTCAAAGCCCAAGACCTTCGGGCCATCCTCAGGCCCCGAAAGCGCGCGCAGCTTCACATCCACCGGATTGACCGAGATGCCCTTCACCTCCACCAAAAGGTCACGTGGACCGGGGGCGGGACGCTCAATTTCGAGCATCGCCAAAACCTCAGCCGCGCCGGTGGTGTTAAAGCCGATGGCTTTCATTTTGTCTGTCCTTCTGCAGGGATATTGCTGTTGGGCAGAAGGTATCAGCTTGCCGGGCTATATAAACCGAGACAGATGCGGATAGAGTTTATAGATACAGAGTATAATCCGAACGCTTGGCAAGGCCACGGCAAAGCCCCCCGCAGGCGAAGGCACAGCCCCCAACGCGACAAACGACATTCATATGGGAAAAATGGCGGACCCTAGAGGATTCGAACCTCTGGCCTCTGCCTTCGGAGGGCAGCGCTCTATCCAGCTGAGCTAAGGGTCCACTGAGGGGCGGTATAGCCAGAGCGCGCCGCCCCTGCAATGGGAAATCCGGGGGCAAGGGCGGCGAAATTCACCTTAGGCGAAAAGATCATGCGCCAATTCGAGGGCGTCGACCAATGTGTCGACCTCGGCCCGGGTGTTATACATGCCAAAAGACGCGCGGCAGGTGGCCGAAACGCCGAGATGCGTCATCAAAGGCGCGGCGCAATGATGCCCCGCCCGCACGGCCACGCCTTTCTTGTCGAGCACGGTCGAGATGTCATGCGCATGGGCGGCGCCGTCCAGCGTGAAGCTGAAGATCGCCGCTTTGTCCGGCGTCGTGCCTTGCAGGTTGAGCCAATTCAAACCGCCGAGCCGCGAGACCGCATAGTCGCGCAGATCGTCCTCATGGGCGGCGATATTCTCCATCCCCAGATCCATCATGAACTCGAGCGCCACGCCCAAGCCGATGGTGCCGACGATCCCGGGGGTCCCGGCTTCGAACATCATTGGCGGATCATTGTAGCTCACCGCGTCCTTGCTGACTTCGCGGATCATGTCACCGCCGCCGATGAAGGGGCGCATTTCGGCCATGCGCTCGGACTTGATATAGATCGCGCCCGAGCCGGAGGGGCCATAGAGTTTATGCCCCGTGACGGCATAGAAATCACAGCCGAGGTCCTGCACGTCGACCGGCATATGCACCGCCGCTTGCGAGCCATCGACTAAGACCGGAACGCCCTTCTCATGGGCGGCTTCAGTGATGGTTTTCACATCAACTTTCGTGCCCAAGACATTGGAAAGGTGCGATATTGCAACCAGCTTAGTCTTCGGTCCGATGGCATCAATCACCGCCTGCGGGTCAAGCGCGCCGGTGGCGTCCACATCGACCCATTTCAGCACCACGCCCTGCCGTTCGCGCAGGAAATGCCAGGGCACGATATTGGCATGATGCTCCATCACCGACAGGACGATCTCATCGCCCGCCTGCATGCGGGGCATGGCCCAACCGTAGGCCACGGTGTTGATCCCCATCGTCGCCCCGGTGTTGAGCACGATCTCATTTTCCGACCCGGCGTTGAGGAAGCGGGCCACGGTGCCGCGCACGCTTTCGTATTTGTCGGTCGCAAGATTAGAAAGGTAGTGCAAGCCCCTGTGAACGTTGGAATATTCATTCGCATAGGCTTGGGTGATCGCGTCGATCACCACCTGCGGCTTCTGGGCCGAAGCGCCATTGTCGAGGTAGACCAGCGGCTTGCCGTTCACCTCGCGGCCAAGGATCGGAAACTGCGCCCGGACGGCTTCAACGTCGAACATGACTTAAACTCCCTGGGCGGTCAGCCCGATCAAAGACAGCAGAAGGCCCAACCCCAGCAAGACCCCAAGCGCGGCGCCCGCGAGCACCGCGGCGGCGTGGAGCAGCCCCGGCAGATGCAAGAGTTCGGCCACGAAATTCAGCAGGATCCAAAGACCCCAGAAGGTAACGACGAACGAGGCCAGCAGCGCCACCGGCGGCAGGGCCAAGGTCAGCAGCAGGATGCCAAGCTGCGCGCAGAGGCGAAGCGCCTGAAGCCATACGACGGCAGCCAGAAGCGGCGTCACCGCGCCCTGCCCGCCCAGTGCCCGGCCAACCCACGTCAGCGCATGCACATAGAGCACCATCAACCCGGCCAGCAGCGCGAAGAGCACCAGCGGCGATTGGAAATAGCTCGGCAGCGCCATGGCGGGCGGCGCGATCACGAAGGTGGCCGAGATGACCAGCGCGTTCAGTGCGGCCACCAAGGCAAGGGACGTCCATACAACATCATTGCCCAAGGGCAGCTCCGCAATCTGGCGCGCTGCCGCGCGGGGGCGGCGCAGGGTGGTCTGCGCAAGCTGGATCAAGGCGCCGCTCATCTCAGCCCCGCTGCGCGGCGACAAGGCCCGCGATCCAGAACCAAAAGAACACGGCCAACCAGATCACCCCGACAATCTGCGCCTGTAGGCCCGGCCCGATGAACCCAAGCGCGAGGCCCAGCAACAAAAGGATCGGTGCAGAGGCAAGGAGCGACCAAACCAAGGTCAGCCGCACCGCATAACCGCTGAGCCGTTGCCCCGCGATCCGGCTAATCCCCCAGACCATCGCGGCCAAGCCATAGAGCAGCAAGGGCATCACGAAGATCCAGAAAAAGGCACTCCAATACTGGCGCACCGCGAGCGGCCCGTCCGGATCGAGATGCGCCGCGCGGGCTTGATACGGCGACAGGGCCACGAAGATCAGCAGCCCCGCCATCAGCGCGAACATCAGCACGCGCACCTCATTGCGGCCCTGTGCAAGCAGCCCCGACATCACTTTGCCGGGGCCGCGGTAGGTCGCAACGATATCGCTGGTAACAGCCATCAGGCGCTACGACGCTCCAACCACGAGCTGAGACGCCCGGTGATTTCTTCCCGCAGTTCCTCGGCCTCGATCTCCTCCACCGCTTCGGCGAGGAAGGCGAGCGTCAGCAGGTCGGTCGCCTCGGCATGGGACACGCCGCGGGCGCGCAGGTAAAACAGCGCCTCCTCGTCGATCGCGCCGGAGGTGGAGCCATGCGAACAGGCGACGTCGTCGGCGTAGATCTCAAGCTCAGGCTTGGCGAGGAACTGGCTGTCGCCGTCCAGCAGCAGCGACTGGCTGATCTGGTAGCCATCGGTCTTCTGCGCGCCTTCCTTGACGAGGATCTTGCCTTGGAACACGCCTGTGGCACCGTTGCGCAGCACCTTCTTGAAGACCTGACGGCTTTCGCAGTTCTCGGCATCATGGGTGATGAAGACCGTGTCGTCATGGTGGAAATCACCATCGCCGACGCAGGCGCCCGCGACATGAGCCGAGGCATCGTCGCCAGTGAGCTCGATCACGCATTCGTTGCGCGTTAGCGCTCCGTTCACGGTGACGGTGAAGCTCTTGAACAGCGACTCGGTGCCCAAACGGGTAAAGACATGGGTCGCGGCACGGCGCTCGTGGTCACGGCCCTGTGCGCGCACATGGTGGAAGCGCGCGGCGTCGGCCACCTCGACCTCCATCACGGTGTTGAAGCGCGCGGCGGCGGGGCCGTTCTCCAAAAGCGTGACTTCCGCACCTTTCTCGAGCTTCACCACATGGTGCAGCATCGCATCAGAAGTCTCTGATTTGTGTTGATAAACCAGATTGATCGGCTTGCTCGGCTTGCCGGTGACATGGATCAAGACGCCATCCGTCGCAAAGGCGGTGTTCAGCGCCGCGAGCGGGCGTTGCACCGGGGTCTGGCCGTTCTTCTCCAGCGTGCCGTAAAGGTCGCGCGCCCAATGCAGATCGCTGTCCGCCGCGGCCAGCCGTTCGATGCTGACGCCTTCGAGCGTGAGGTCATCCGAGGCTTCGGCATCGAACACGCCATCGACGAAAACGATGCGCAGACGTTCGGTGCCGTCGAAGAGCGGCGCGTCACCGTGATCAAAGATCGCAGCGGGCTGCGCCTCGGCTTGGGTCAGCGTGTCGGGGCGGGTGAACTTCCAATATTCATCCCGGCGCTGCGGCAGGCCCATGGCGCGAACCCGCGCCAGCGCATCTTCGCGCGCCGCATGGCTCCAGCCACCCTGCGGCAGGCTGTGCCGTGCGATCATCGCCTCGGTCGGGGTTTCTTTCAGTTGTGCTTCGGCCATTATGCCACCTCGGCAAGGATGTCTGCGTAACCGTTGTTCTCAACTTCGAGCGCGAGCTCAGGCCCACCGGTCTTGATGATGCGGCCATCATGCATGATGTGCACGACGTCGGGTTTGATGTGGTCCAGAAGACGCTGGTAGTGCGTGATGACGAGGAAACCGCGGCCCTCGGTACGCAGGGCGTTCACGCCTTCGGCCACCAGTTTCATCGCGTCAACGTCGAGGCCCGAGTCGGTCTCGTCGAGGATGCACATCTTGGGCTCGAGCATCGCCATCTGCAGAATTTCGTTGCGCTTCTTCTCACCGCCGGAGAAGCCCATGTTCACGGGACGCTTCAGCATCTCGGCGTCGATCTTCAGGTCCTTCGCCTTGGCGCGGATTTCCTTGAGGAAGTCGGCTGCCGAGATTTCGTCTTCGCCGCGCGCCTTGCGCTGTGCGTTCACGGCGGTGCGCAGGAAGGTCATGTTGCCGACGCCCGGGATTTCCACCGGGTACTGGAAGGCAAGGAAGAGGCCCGCCGCGGCGCGCTCTTCGGGTTCCAACTCGAGGATATCTTCGCCTTCGAGCGTGGCGGAGCCTTCGGTAACCTCGTAGCCGTCCTTGCCCGAGAGCACGTAGCTCAGCGTGGACTTGCCCGAGCCGTTCGGCCCCATGATGGCGTGGACCTTGCCGGCCTCGACTTCCAGATCGACGCCCTTGAGGATCTGCTTGTCCTCTTCTTCCAGTTTCACCTGCAGGTTCTTGATGCTCAGCATTTCGGTCTCCTTCTGGCGCGCCTTGCGCCGCAATTCATGCTATTTCAGTGTAGTTTCAGGGGCTTGCCCCTGCGTGTTAAAGTTCATGCCGCCCCCTGACGGGCGCAGAGCGCGGCGGGAAAGCTGTCTTTCAGCGCGGCGCGGCAGGCCGTGATGCCGTCTTGGTAGGTCAGCGGCGCGTCGGGTTTGGGCGCCTTGGACACATCGGCCAAGGCAATCGGCGCGCGCATGTCGCGCCCCACGGAGGCGGCGTAGTCGTGAAACTTCAGCCGCCCCTGCCCCTCGGGCGTCACCCAAGTATTGGCCACGCCGTAAGCGTCCGCCGTGATCAGCCCGTGCAGCGACGAGGCAAAGACATGGGCACAGGCCGCGATGGCGCCACAAACCTGCTCCACCGGATCGCGCGGGTCGATCAGCACATAGGCGCTGTCCGAGGCCACAAGCTGCAGCAGTTCCGGGTCATCCGCCAGCGTGTGATGCGGCACGATGCCGATCTTGTCGCTGCGCGGTCCCTCGCCGGGCAGAACCTCGTTCACCAAAAGCCCCGGATCGCCGAAGGCATCGGTCTCGATCCCGAGAAGCGCCGCCGTCACCGGCCCCCGCAGCAGCGCGATCTCGATGTTCTTCAGGAACGCACGGCCACCGGCGGGGCGCAGCAGACCGCTGCCCCAGATCACCGGCTTGGCCCCCGCACGCGGCGTGTCATAGTTCCGCCGCACGATCTGCAAAAGCGAGCCGAGACCAAAGACATCCGCCTCATCCACCGACGCATGCTCCACCCGCCGCCCCGAGACATGGCTCAGGACCAGCGGGCTCAGCGCATCGCCGAAGTTCGGCTGCGCCTTCCACCAATGCAGGCGGAGGGGCGTATGCGCCGCATCAAGGCTCATTAGCCGACGGAGCCTTCCAACGAGATCGCCACGAGCGCTTGGGCTTCCATGGCAAACTCCATCGGCAGCGCCTGCAGCACGTCCTTGCAGAAACCGTTCACCACCAGCGCCACGGCCTCTTCCTCGTCCATGCCGCGCGAGCGGCAATAGAACATCTGGTCGTCGTCCACCTTGGAGGTGGTCGCCTCGTGCTCCACGCGGCTCGAGTTGTTCTTCACCTCGATATAGGGCACCGTATGCGCCCCGCATTCCGAGCCGATCAACAGGCTGTCGCACTGGGTATAGTTGCGCGATTCCTTGGCCTTCGGGTGCATCGAGACGAGGCCCCGGTAGGTGTTCTGCGCCTTGCCCGCCGAGATGCCCTTGGACACGATGCGCGACTTGGTGCGCTTGCCGAGGTGCACCATCTTGGTGCCGGTGTCGGCCTGCTGCATGTTGTTGGCGATGGCGATGGAGTAGAATTCGCCTTGGCTGTCATCCCCGCGCAGAATGCAGGACGGGTATTTCCAAGTCACGGCGGAGCCGGTCTCGACCTGCGTCCACATCACCTTCGCGCGGTCGCCCCGGCAATCGGCGCGCTTGGTCACGAAGTTGTAGATACCGCCCTTGCCGTCCTCGTCGCCGGGGTACCAGTTCTGGACGGTGGAGTATTTCACTTCCGCGTCTTCCTCGACGATGATCTCGACCACGGCGGCGTGCAACTGGCTCTCGTCGCGCTGCGGCGCGGTACAGCCTTCGAGGTAGCTCACGTAAGAGCCCTTGTCGGCGATGATCAGCGTGCGCTCGAACTGGCCGGTATTCTCGGCATTGATGCGGAAATAGGTCGACAGTTCCATCGGGCAGCGCACACCCGGCGGGACATAGACGAAGGAGCCGTCGGAGAAGACCGCGGAGTTCAACGTGGCATAGAAATTGTCCGAGACCGGCACGACCGAGCCGAGGTACTTCTTCACCAGATCAGGGTATTCGCGGATCGCCTCGGAGATCGAGCAGAAGATGACACCGGCCTTCTTCAACTCTTCCTGGAAGGTCGTGCCGACGGAGACGGAATCGAACACCGCATCCACCGCCACTTTGCGGCCCTCGGCAGGCGCATCCTCGGCGCCTTCGACACCGGCAAGGATCATCTGCTCCTTCAGCGGGATGCCGAGCTTCTCATAGGTCGCCAGCAGCTTCGGATCGACCTCGTCGAGCGATTTGGGTTTCTCGGCCATGCTTTTGGGGCGAGCGTAATAATACTGCTCCTGAAAGTCGATTTCAGGATAATCCACCATGGCCCAATCCGGCTCTTCCTTGCTGAGCCAACGGTTGTAAGCCTCAAGCCGCCATTCGGTCATCCACTCGGGCTCGTCGTTCTTCTCCGAGATCAGCTTCACGATCTCCGGCGTCAGCCCTTTGGGGGCATATTCCATCTCAATGTCGGTGGACCAGCCGTACTTATACTTGCCGCCGACTTCGCGCACGGCATCCACGGTTTCCTGGTCAACGCCTTCCTTGACGCCATCATTCTCTTTCAGGGTCATATTTTCCAAGGTCTCGTTCCTTTCCGTGGCGGCGCTCAGGCGGCCCGCGTTTCGTGCTTTTTCAATTTGGCGGTCCAGCTCGTGGCGAACCGCAGGATATCTTCCCGGGTGGTGTCGAGGCCCAGCGACACCCGGATCGCGCTGGCGGCCTGTGTTTCATCAAAGCCCATGGCGCGCAATACGGCACTGGCACGCACCTTGCCGCTGGAACAGGCCGACCCCGCCGAAATGGCAAAACCGGCAAGGTCCATCTGCATCACTTGGGTCTCGCCCTTCCAGCCGGGCGTGATGATACAAGAAGTGTTAGGCAGGCGCTGAGCGCCTTTCCCTACAAAAATAGTCAGACTTGTGGCATCCGCAAGGGTCGCTTCCAGCAAATCGCGCTGTTCTGCCACCTCTTCCCAACGCCCCGCAGCCAGATCGGCCGCCGCGGCCTCAGCCGCTGCGCCAAACCCTGCGATGGCGGGGATATTCTCGGTCCCCGAACGGCGACCCATCTCCTGTCCGCCGCCGCGCAGCAGCGCATGTTCGGCCAGATCAATGCCGCGTTTGACGATCAAGGCGCCGATCCCCTTGGGCCCGCCCAGCTTATGCGCCGAGACGAGGATGAAATCCGCGCCCGAGGTCGCCATCTTGAACCGGGTCTTGCCGAGCGCCTGCACCGCATCGACCAGCACATAGGGCGTGTTTTCCATCGCCCAACATTGCTGGGCCAAAGGCATGGTTTGCTGCAACACACCCGTCTCGCTGTTCGCGGCCTGTAGGGCCACCACATCAGCCCCCGCCGCGGCGATCAGGTCACCGTCCCAAACACCCTGTGCGTCGACACCCAAACGCGCCGCCTGCCCCCAAGACAGAACTGCGTCATGTTCCACCGCTGAGGTCACCACACGCGCCCCCATCGCAGCCGCAAGCGCCGCCGCCTCTGTCGCACCGGAGGTAAAGATCACATCGACCGGATCACAGCCCACAAGCCCCGCCACCTGCACCCGCGCGCGCTCGACCACGGCCTTGGCCGCACGCCCCTCAGCATGGACCGAAGACGGGTTGCCGGGCAGGTCCATCGCCGCGATCATCGCCGCGCGCGCCTCCGCCCGCAGCGGCGTGGTCGCGTTATGGTCAAGGTAGACCCGCATCCTTCATCCTTTTCCAAATACCGCGGGGGTCCGGGGGCAGCGCCCCCGAAATCCCACATCACCACCCGCGCAGACCACAGCCGCCAAAGCGCGCCCGCTGCCCAAAACCACCCTCACGACTCATCCACCACGGCAAAGAGGGTGGGTACCGCCGGACAGGGGGCCAGCTCATTCTCAACTACATCCGAGAGGCGCGTCTGGTGCAGGAAAACATAAACATGCGCGCTCAGCCCCTGCCAGAGCCGGTTGGTCAGCGATTGCGCCCGGCTGCCCGACAGCCCGCCCGAGGCGCCCGCGCCCTTGTGCATCGCATCCACAGTCTCATCCACCGCCGCCAGCACATCGACGACGCGAATATCCGCCGCCGGACGCGCCAAACGATACCCGCCGCCCGGCCCCCGGACAGAGGTCACCAATTCGGCCCGGCGCAGCTTGACGAACAACTGCTCCAAATAGGGCAAAGAGACCGACTGCCGCTCGGCAATGTCGCCCAGAGACACCAAGGTGCCCTCGGGTTGCAGGGCAATATCGGCCAAAGCGACCATTGCGTAGCGCCCTTTGGTAGATAGCTTCATCGTCTCACCCTCACCCGCCGCGCCATTTGATTGACGTGGGCGGCTTAAATGCCTAAGTCCAAAGACTGATCCACGCGACACTGCGCGGAACCAGATTAGAACCGTTCTAAGGTGGCCTAGCGAATTCGTCAACTATTCGCGGCGATCTTTGAACCCCTAGACAGGGATACCCATGCCCGAGGTTATTTTTCCCGGACCCGAAGGCCGCCTTGAAGGCCGCTACCACCCCCAAAAAGAACGTGACGCCCCGATTGCCATCGTGCTGCATCCGCATCCGCAGTTCGGCGGCACGATGAATCACAAGGTCGTCTATAACCTGCACTATGCGTTCTACAACATGGGTTTCACCGTGTTGCGCTTCAACTTCCGTGGCGTGGGCCGCAGTCAGGGTGAATACGACCAGGGCATCGGCGAATTGTCCGATGCGGCCTCGGCGCTCGATTACCTGCAATCGATGAACAACAACTCCAAGCATTGCTGGGTTGCGGGTTTCTCCTTTGGCGCATGGATCGGGATGCAGCTGCTGATGCGTCGGCCTGAGATCACGGGCTTCATCTCGGTCTCTCCGCCTGCGAATATGTACGACTTTTCCTTCCTTGCGCCCTGCCCGGCCTCGGGTCTGGTGATCAACGGCACCGCCGACCGCGTGGCGCCGCCCGCTGATACCACGAACCTCGTCAGCAAGCTGCACGAGCAAAAGGGCATCACGATCACCCATCAGGAGATCGAAGGCGCCGGGCACTTCTTTGAAGAGCCGCATATGGACACGCTGATCACCTCGACCAGCGACTATGTCAAACGCCGCCTGACGGAATCCACACGCTGATGGCGGACGCGGTCGTTACCCAACTGGCCAATAAATTGGCCGAGGAATGTCTCGCCGTACAGGCCGAGACGGGTGAAGACCGCTTGTTCATGGAAGTCGGCGAGGTGCTGGGCGCCTCGTCGCAAACGCTGGAAGAAGCCTTTCTCACCGCCGTCCGCACCCGGATGGCCAATGACAAGGCCCGCGCCTTTCTTGCGCGCAAGTTGCGCGACCATCGCGGTAAGGGCGGCGCATGACAGAACGGCTCGACAAGCAGATCGCCTTTCTCAATGAGGCCGACAAACTGAAAACCGTGCTGCGCGGCACCACCCTATGCGATGCGAGCCGGGCGGAAAACTCTGCCGAACATTCGTGGCATCTGACGCTCTATGCATTGGTGCTGGCCGATCAGGCAGGGCCGGAGGTCGACATCAACCGCGTCATCAAGATGCTGATCCTGCACGACCTTGTCGAGATCGACGCGGGCGACAATCCAATCTTTGGCGACTATGACGCCGTCGAGATGGAAGCGCAGGAACAAATCGCCGCCGACCGCATCTTTGGCCTATTGCCGGACGATCTGCGGGACGACCTGCGCAGCATCTGGGAAGAGTTCGAGGCCGCCGAAAGCCCGACGGCCCGTTTTGCCAAATCGCTTGATCGGTTCCAGCCGCCGATGCAGAACCTCGCCTCCGGCGGCGGCAGTTGGACTGACTATAACGTCTCGGAAGCGCAGATCGAAGAGAAGGTGGGCCGCAAGATCGCCATCGGCGCCCCTGCCCTTTGGTCCTATGCCCGCGCCCGCATCAGCAGCTTTTTCGCCGGGGTCGGCGCCTGACCGCAGCCTTCGGCATACCATTGTATACGATCTTTCTCTTTGGCCCCGAATAGGCTAAAGCACGGCCAAACGCACCCTGAAACAGAGGAATTCGTCATGTCGAAGATCAAGGTAGAAAACCCCATCGTCGAACTCGACGGCGATGAGATGACCCGGATCATCTGGGATTTCATTAAAAAGAAGTTAATCACGCCCTATCTTGACGTTGACCTAAAGTATTACGACCTCGGCATCGAAGTGCGGGACGAGACCGACGACCAGATCACCGTCGACGCGGCCCATGCGATCCGCGAACATGGCGTCGGTGTGAAATGCGCCACCATCACGCCCGACGAGGCGCGGGTCGAGGAGTTCGGCCTCAAGCGCATGTACCGCAGCCCCAACGGCACCATCCGTAACATCCTCGGCGGCGTGATCTTCCGCGAACCGATCATCTGCCGCAACGTGCCGCGCCTTGTGCCGGGCTGGACGCAGCCCATCGTCGTCGGCCGCCATGCCTTCGGCGACCAGTACCGCGCCACTGACTTCCGCTTCCCCGGCAAAGGCAAGCTGACCATCAAGTTCGTCGGAGATGACGGCGAGACCATTGAGAAAGAGGTCTTCGACGCGCCCTCCGCCGGTGTCACCATGGCGATGTACAACCTCGACGATTCGATCCGCGATTTCGCGCGCGCGTCCTTCAACTACGGTCTGAACCGTGGCTGGCCGGTCTATCTTTCGACCAAGAACACGATCCTGAAAGCCTATGACGGGCGTTTCAAAGACCTGTTCCAAGAGATTTTCGACGCCGAATTCGCCGAGGACTTCAAGAAAAAGAACATCTGGTACGAGCACCGCCTGATCGACGATATGGTCGCCTCGGCGATGAAATGGTCAGGCGGATACGTCTGGGCCTGCAAGAACTACGACGGCGACGTGCAGTCGGACACCGTGGCGCAGGGCTTTGGCTCACTGGGGCTGATGACCTCGCAACTGATGACGCCGGACGGCAAAATCGTGGAGGCCGAGGCTGCCCATGGCACTGTCACGCGCCATTACCGCCAGCACCAGAAGGGCGAGGAGACGTCGACCAACTCCATCGCCTCGATCTACGCTTGGACCGGCGGGCTGAAGCACCGGGGCAAGCTGGACGAGAACACCGCGCTGATCAACTTCGCCGAGACGCTGGAGAAGGTCGTGGTGGATACGGTGGAATCAGGCTTCATGACCAAGGACCTTGCCCTGCTAGTGGGGCCGGATCAGGGTTGGCTGACGACCATGGGGTTCTTGGAGAAGGTGGATGAGAACCTGAACAAGGCGCTGGCGGGCTGAGGCTGGCGAGAGCTTGGGATAACCGAGGGCCGCAGCGATGCGGCCCTTTTCTATTTTTCGGTCACGCCTGCCACCCGGGCCCGGAATCAAGCCGTAGGCGCCGGGCCATCGCGAAATTGGAGCCGCGCTGGCCCTCACTGCCCGCGATTATGCATCCGCGCGTAAAGCTTCGCGATGATCCCACTCGCCGTCTTCTCAAACAGGCACGGGATCAGCGCATGCACCAGCGCCGCGCCCGCCGCCGCGAACAGCAGCCCCGAAAACTTCAGCGCGAAAGCCATATGCTCCAGAAACGTCTCATCCACCTTGGCGGGATGGTCGAGGAAGATGCGTGCGATCATGGGAAACTCCTGTCTCTGCCTTTCTCCCACCCTAGCCGAGCCTGCTTGTGACGTTGTCTCAAAACTCTCCCGACAACCGCTTGTGCGTGAGAAAATTTCCCACCAAACTAGCACCATGACAACACTTGATGAGATGGACCGCCGAATATTGGTCGAACTGCAACGCGACGCCAGCCAATCCCTTGAGGCGCTTGGCGCGGCGGTCCACCTGTCGCGCAATGCCTGTTGGCGCCGCATCCGGGCGCTGGAAAAGGCCGGCGTGATCAAGAACCGGGTGACGCTCTTGGACGCGGCGAAACTCGACCTTGGTCTCAGCGTCTTTATCCAAGTCCGCACCAACGCCCATGCGCCCGACTGGCTTGAGAAGTTCTCCCGCGCCACGAAAGCCATGCCCGAGATACTCGGCGTCTACCGGATGACCGGTGATCTGGACTATTTGATCCGGGCGCGCGTTCGGGATATGGCGGGATATGATCGCCTCTATCAGGACCTGATCCGCCGGGTGCCGCTATCGGATGTCTCGGCCAGTTTCGTGATGGAGGAGATCAAGGAAACCACCGAACTCCCGCTCTAAGGAAGACCGAGATGCATTACCTGTGGCTCATCATCGCCGTGGTGGCGGAAACCCTTGGCACGACCGCGGTGCAGGCTTCGCATCAATTCACCCGGCTCTGGCCTTCGGTGGCGGTAGTGGTCTTCTACATGATCTCTTTCTACTGCATGTCGCTGGCACTGAAGGTCATGCCGGTTGGGATCGTCTATGCCTTTTGGGCCGGTCTGGGCATCGTGCTGATCGCGATTATCGGCTTTGTGCTCTTCGGTCAGCGGCTCGATCTGCCCGCGGTTCTGGGGCTTGTGCTGATCATCAGCGGCATTCTGGTCATCCACCTCTTTTCGAACAGCGCCACCCATTAAGGCTGCACCAGTGGCACAGCTTCGCGCAGTAAGGGGGGCGTCACGGCATTAGGGCTAGCAATTGTAGCCGGGGCGCGGTATGGGCGGCGCAATTATACGCGCAGCTTCAGGTTGGCGCGTCCCTCCCCTATCCAAAGGCTGACTTAATGGACCTGCGCAACATCGCAATCATCGCCCACGTCGACCACGGCAAGACGACGCTGGTGGACGAGCTTCTGAAACAATCCGGCACCTATCGTGAAAACCAGGCGACCACTGAACGCGCCATGGACAGCAACGATCTGGAGCGTGAGCGCGGCATCACCATCTTCGCCAAGCCGACCTCCGTCGTCTGGAACGACACCCGCATCAACATCGTCGATACGCCGGGCCACGCCGACTTCGGCGGCGAGGTTGAGCGCATCCTGT
Organism: Sulfitobacter sp. 1A12779; assembly: GCF_043557315.1. NCBI lineage: Bacteria > Pseudomonadati > Pseudomonadota > Alphaproteobacteria > Rhodobacterales > Roseobacteraceae > Sulfitobacter > Sulfitobacter sp. 1A12779. Next base: position 195,318 of record NZ_JBIFFU010000003.1, on the reverse strand, counting down.
CGATGGTCGACGGCGTGGTCCTTCTGGTGGACGCCGCCGAAGGCCCGATGCCGCAGACCAAATTCGTGACCTCCAAGGCGCTGAAACTGGGCCTGCGCCCGATCGTCGTGCTGAACAAGGTCGACAAGCCGGATGCCGAGCCTGACCGGGCGCTGGATGAGTGTTTCGACCTTTTCGCAAGCCTCGACGCCACCGACGAACAGCTCGAATTCCCGCATATGTATGCCTCTGGCCGCTCCGGCTGGGCGGATGCCGAACTTGACGGGCCGCGCAAAGATCTCTCCGCGCTGTTCGACCTGATCCTCGATCACGTCCCCGCGCCGAAGCAGATCGAAAACGCCGACAAGCCCTTCACCATGCTGGCCACGACGCTCGGCGGCGACCCGTTCCTGGGCCGCCTGCTGACCGGTCGCGTTGAAACCGGCACCCTGAAAGCGGGCCAAACCGTCAAGGCGATGTCGCGCGACGGCACCCAGATCGAGACCTTCCGCGCCACCAAAATCCTCGCCTTCCGCGGGCTGGAGCAGACCGCCATCGACGTGGCCGAAGCGGGGGACATCGTCTCCATCGCGGGCATGGCCAAGGCCACCGTGGCTGACACGCTGGCCGATCCTTCGGTGAACGAAGCGATCCCGGCGCAGCCGATCGACCCGCCCACCATCACTGTGACCTTTGGCATCAACGACAGCCCGCTCGCGGGCCGTGACGGCAAGAAAGTGCAATCCCGCGTGATCCGCGAGCGTCTGCTGAAAGAAGCGGAAAGCAACGTGGCGATCAAAATCTCCGACACGCCGGGCGGTGAGGCTTTCGAAGTCGCAGGCCGCGGCGAATTGCAGATGGGCGTGTTGATCGAGAACATGCGCCGCGAGGGGTTCGAACTGTCGATCTCCCGCCCGCAGGTGCTGTTCCAAGAGATCGACGGCGTGCGCCATGAGCCGATCGAAGAAGCCACCATCGACGTGGATGACGAATACTCCGGCGCGGTGATCGAAAAAATCACCGGCACCCGCAAGGGCGAGCTGGTCGAGATGAAACCAGCCGGCGCCGGCAAGACCCGGATCATCGCCCATGTCCCCTCGCGCGGGCTCATCGGCTATCACGGTGAATTCCTGACCGACACCCGCGGCACCGGCGTGTTGAACCGCGTGTTCCACGGCTGGGCGCCGCACAAGGGCACGATCCCGGGCCGCCGCGCGGGCGTGCTGATCTCGATGGAGAACGGCACCTCGGTCGCTTACGCGCTGTGGAACCTCGAAGAGCGCGGAAAGATGATGATCGGCGCGCAGGCGGACGTCTACACAGGCATGATCATCGGCGAGCACAGCCGCGACAACGATCTGGAAGTGAACCCGCTGAAGGGCAAGAAGCTGACCAACGTGCGGGCCTCGGGCACCGATGACGCGGTGCGCCTGACCCCGCCGATGACGCTGAGCCTTGAAGAGGCGATTGCCTATATCGACGACGACGAGCTGGTCGAAGTGACCCCGAACGCCGTGCGCCTGCGCAAGCGCTACCTCGACCCGCATGAGCGCAAGCGGATGGCAAAAGCCAGCTAAGCTACGGTAAATTAAAAGCAAAACGGCAGCGCATTTTACGATGCGCTGCCGTTTTCATATCCGGGGCTCGGAGACCTCGCGGCGTTAAGTATCGCTTTCCTCGCGATCGATATGCCCACGCCTCGCCAAACTCAGCGCCGCAATTAGGCAAAGGATGGCCCAAGCCCCGCCGCCAAGCCAGCCTGCCGCCACATCCGTCGGCCAATGCACCCCCATATAAACCCGGCTGATCCCAACGAGCAGCGTGAGCAGGACGGCAACCGCCAGCGTATAGACCTTGAGCGCCCAGCGTTTCTGCGCCCGCGCCACCATCGCGCCAAGGGTGAGATAGGCCACCGCCGCCATCATCGAATGCCCCGAGGGGAAGCTCGCCGTATGCACGAGCGAGCCATGCGGGACGAGGTCGGGGCGCGGACGGTCGAAAAACTCCTTGGCGATGCTGCTCAGCACGATCCCACCGCCAACGGTGGCAAGGATGTAAAGCGCGGTCGACCACCGCCGTTGTAACAGGAAAAAGAGCGAGACGACGACGGTCGTCAGTACCAGCACCGCGACCCCGCCGAGGGCTGTCAGATCGCGGCCGATTTCCTCGACCCACCACGGGCCGATGGGATCGGAAAGGTCGCCGGGCGTGCGCAGGAACAACAGGATGTCACGGTCAAGGCTGCTGGTACTGCCTTCAACGACCTCTTCGGTCAGTTCGGCCAATGTCCAAACGGCTGTGATCGAAAGCCCCATCAGGGCCAATGTCGTCACCTCCACATGGCGGCGGCACCATTGGGCGAAAGCGGATAGTCGGTCGAAGTTCATGAGGGATCAACCGCTTTCCCGTTAGAAGGTTCCGCCCCGGCAATGCAAGACGCCCCGCCTGTCGTTCAGGCGGGGCGTCTTAGGATCATTCGTCGGTTTCGACGATCATCAATTCGCGCTCGGACGCCCCGCGCGCATGGCTCAACGCCGCTTGATAAGCCTCGGAATGATAACATTTTTCGGCCGTTTCGACATCGGGGAAACGGGCTACCACGTTGCGCGGCCGCTCTTTGCCCTCAAGCTGAACGAACCGCCCACCGCGGGCGATGAACTTACCGCCATGCGCCGCAATGGCCTCGGTGGCGCCGGCGGCGTATTTCTTATACGCCTCCTCATCGGTGACGGTGACATGTGCAATCCAAAGTGCGCCCATGGGCCTTATCCTTTCAAGATGTTCTCAGCCGCGGCAATCGCCGCTTCGGCATTCTCCGCCGAAGCGCCGCCGCCCTGCGCCATGTCGGGTCGGCCACCGCCGCCCTTTCCACCCAGTTCGGCAACCGCCGCTTTCACCATGTCGACCGCCGAGAGGCGATCTGTCAAATCCTTCGTCACACCGCCCGCGACCGCGGCCTTGCCGCCGGTGTCGGCGATCAACAATACCGCGCCCGAGCCGAGCATGGCCTTATGTTCATCCACCAGACCCGGCAGGTCTTTGCCCGTGATACCGCTTAGCACTTGGCCTACGAATTTCACGCCGTTCACCTCGCGCGCTTCGGGCGCAGCCGCGCCGCCGCCCGACATCGCCAATTCACGACGCAGCTGCGCCACTTCGTTGGTCAAGCTGCGACGTTCGTCCAACAATGCACGCACCCGTTCCGGCACGTCACTGGCCGAGGTTTTCAACTCCGCCGCGACCTGACTCAGCGCCGCTTCCTGTTCGCGCAGCCATGCCAAAGCCTCGGTCCCGGTCAGCGCTTCGATCCGGCGGACGCCCGCGCTGCTCGCGCTGTCTCCTAAAAGGACGAAGGCGCCGATATCACCCGTCTGCCGCACATGGGTGCCGCCGCAAAGCTCCAGCGAATAGGTCGACTTGTCGCTGCCCTTGCCGGAACCTTCCAACTGACCCATCGAGACGACACGCACCTCGTCGCCATATTTCTCACCAAAAAGCGCTTGCGCCCCCATGGCGCGCGCATCGTCCGGCGTCATGATCCGCGTCTCAACCGGCGTGTTCTGGCGAATGTAATCATTCACCTCACGCTCGACCTGGCTCAACTCTTCCTGCGTCAGCCCCTTGGCATGAGAGAAGTCAAACCGCAGACGATCATGCGCATTCAGCGAACCGCGCTGCGAGACATGGTCCCCAAGAGCGTTGCGCAGCGCCTCGTGCAGCAAGTGCGTGGCCGAGTGATTGGCCCGGATGGCACTGCGCCGCAAACGATCCACCTCAAGAACAGCGGTCTGCCCCGGCTTTACCTCGCCTTCGATCACATGGCCGAAATGCACGAAAACGCCCGCCGATTTCCGCGTATCGGTCACGTTCACAATACCGGTCTGCGTCCGGATCACGCCGGTGTCGCCGACTTGGCCGCCGCTTTCGGCATAAAACGGAGTCTGGTTCAGCGCGACCTGCACATCGCTGCCTACTGCGGCGGCTTCGACCTGATCACTGCCCTGAACCAAGGCGACGATCTGCCCCTCAGCGCTTTCGGTGTCATAGCCCAGAAACTCTGTCACGCCGCTTTTGTCGGCCACATCGAACCAAACGGTAGCATCCGCAGCCTCGCCCGATCCGGCCCAAGCCGCACGGGCCTTGGCCTTCTGCGCCGCCATCGCCGTGTCGAACCCCTCGGTATCGACCGCACGGCCCTTCTCGCGCAGCGCATCCTGCGTCAGATCAAGCGGGAAGCCATATGTATCATAAAGTTTAAACGCCGCCTCCCCCGGCAGGGTCGCCCCTTCGGGCAAACCGCTCAACTCATCATCCAGCAGCTTCAGACCGCGATCCAACGTTTGGCGGAAACGGGTTTCCTCCAACAGCAAAGTCTCACGGATAAGCGATTGCGCCTGTCCCAACTCAGGGTAAGCCGCGCCCATCTGCTGCACCAAGGATGGTACCAGTTGATGCATTAAGGGATCCTTAACGCCGAGCAGATGGGCATGGCGCATGGCGCGCCGCATGATCCGGCGCAGCACGTATCCGCGGCCTTCGTTGGAGGGCATCACCCCATCGGCAATCAGGAAGGAGGTCGAGCGCAGGTGATCTGCGATCACCCGGTGATGGGTCTTGCCCGGTCCGTCGGGATCGGTCGAAGACGCATGGGCGCTGGCCTCGATCAGGTTGCGCATAAGGTCGGTGGCATAGTTGTCATTCGTGCCCTGCAACAGCGCCGCCACCCGTTCGATCCCCATCCCGGTATCGATCGACTGGTTGGGCAGCGGCTGGCGCGTGCCGTCTTCGAACTGTTCGTATTGCATGAAAACGAGGTTCCAGATCTCGACGAAACGGTCACCGTCTTCCTCGGGCGATCCCGGAGGGCCGCCCCAAATGTGATCGCCGTGATCGTAGAAAATCTCAGTGCAAGGCCCGCAAGGGCCGGTGGGGCCAGCGGACCAGAAGTTATCATCCGTCGCGATCCGAATGATGCGCTCATCCGGCAGGCCGGTATGGGCCTTCCAGATTTTAACCGCTTCTTCATCGGTATGGTACACTGTGACCAAAAGGCGGTTCGGGTCGATGCCGAACTCCTTGGTCAGCAGGTCCCAAGCAAAGGGGATCGCTTCGGCCTTGAAGTAATCCCCAAAGCTGAAGTTGCCGAGCATCTCGAAAAACGTGTGATGCCGCGCGGTATAGCCGACATTGTCGAGGTCATTGTGCTTGCCGCCCGCGCGCACACATTTCTGCGCCGATGTGGCACGGCTGTAATCGCGCGTCTCGACCCCGGTGAAGAGGTTCTTGAACTGGACCATACCGGCCGCGGTGAACATCAATGTCGGGTCGTTGCGCGGCACCAGCGGGCTGGAGGGCACGATCTGATGCCCCTGCGCATCGAAATAGTTCAGAAAAGTTGAGCGAATTTCATTCAGCGTCTTCATGGCGAGGCCTTCCGGGGCAGATTTGATCGGTCCCAAATACCCCTCAGCCCCGGCGCTGTCCACCGTTCCTGCCCATGAAAAAGGGGCGCAGCTTTTTGCCGTGCCCCTTCGTAAATTCAAACTATCAAATCAGGTTCAAGCTTCAAGAATATCCGCGTCGTCACCGCCGGGGCCTTCGAAGTCCAACCCGTGGGCCGCGCGGATCTTGTCTTCGATCTCCGACGCCATGGCAGTGTTCTGTTTCAGGAAGTTCTTGGCGTTCTCACGCCCCTGCCCGATCCGCTCATCCCCGTAGCTGAACCATGAGCCGGATTTATCGACCACACCGGCCTTCACCCCAAGGTCCAGCAACTCGCCCATTTTGGAGATGCCTTCACCATACATGATGTCGAATTCGACCTGTTTGAAAGGCGGCGCCACCTTGTTCTTGACGATCTTAACCTTCGTTGCGTTGCCAACAACCTCGTCTCGGTCCTTCAGGGCGCCGATCCGGCGGATGTCGAGACGGACGGAGGAGTAGAATTTCAGCGCGTTACCGCCGGTGGTGGTCTCAGGAGAGCCGAACATCACGCCGATCTTCATCCGGATTTGGTTGATGAAGATAACCATACAATTTGAACGGCTGATTGACCCAGTGAGCTTGCGCATCGCTTGGCTCATCAAACGGGCCTGAACACCGACATTGCTGTCGCCCATCTCACCTTCAAGCTCGGATTTCGGCGTCAGGGCCGCGACGGAGTCGACAATCACCATATTGACCGCGCCAGAACGTACCAGCGTATCGGTGATTTCCAGCGCCTGTTCACCCGTGTCGGGCTGGGAGATCAACAGCTCGTCAATGTCCACCCCAAGCTTTTTCGCATATTGCGGATCAAGCGCATGTTCGGCGTCGACAAAGGCGCAAACGCCCCCTGCCTTCTGCTGCTCTGCCACGCAATGCAGGGTCAGCGTTGTCTTACCCGAGGATTCCGGGCCATAAATCTCAATGATACGCCCCATCGGCAAGCCACCGATACCAAGCGCGATATCAAGGCCAAGCGAGCCTGTGGAGCTGGCTTTGATATCCTGGATCGCCCCTTCGGCCCCCAGTTTCATAATCGACCCTTTGCCGAACTGACGTTCGATCTGGGCCAGCGCGCTGTCGAGCGCCTTTTGCTTTTCTGCGGTTTTCTTGCTGTCCATCGTCAAAAGATCTGCCGTTGCCATTAGGTTCATTCCTTAGTGTCACAGTGGCGCCCCGGCGGCAATCGCCTGCGCGCTGCGTCGCTTATGTTCCTCTAATGTTCCATATGAGGGTAAATGTGGAACATTTCAATGACTTTGTTTGTCCTTTATGTTTTGGCGAGAATGGTAAAGAAATGGTTTACCCAACCCAGCAAGGGCCGCCTGCTGCCCAAGGTAAGACGCAATTGATTGTTTTTTTTAAAGAACGGCTGGCTTTTTTGTCGGTCCCAAAGACCGGAACCACCGCCTATGAGAAAGCGCTTGCGCCGCGGGCGGATATGGTGATTTCCGATCCGCCCATGCTGAAGCATGCGCCGGTTTATCGCTATAATCGTTTTATTCGTCCAATGTTTCTCAAAGTTTGCGATGCCGAGCTTGAGCTGATGGCAGTGATGCGCGAACCGATCTCTTGGCTGGGCAGTTGGTATCGCTATCGGCAGCGCCCCTTCATGAAGGGTAAGCCGAACAACACTTTCGGAATCACTTTCGACGAATTCGTCCTCGCCTATATGAAGGGCGACAAGCCGGGGTTCGCCGATGTGGGGAGCCAGCTGAAGTTCATGGAAACCCAACCGAACGGCACCGGGATCACTCACCATTTCCGCTATGAAGATCAGACGCGGCTCCGTCGCTTTTTGGAAGAGCGGCTCGACGTGACGCTGACCTTGGGGCAGGAGAATGTCTCTCCCAAGATGGAGCTGGCGCTTTCCCCGAATGTGGAAAAACGCTTTCGCCGTAAGTTCGCGGCGGAGTTTGAGCTCTACGAGTCGATCACATAACCCTGCCCCGCGTGATGCTCAGTGCAGCTGATTGTGGACCGTTGTGGTCAGATCAGTGAGAGAGAAGGGTTTCGGTAGGAAGACAGAGTTCGGAATTTTCGACTGTTCTTGACCGAAGTTATCCTCCGCATAGCCCGAGACAAAAACAACCCGCACATTCGGGCGTTGTTTAAGCGCTTGGCGCACCCAGCTCGGACCGTCCATGCCGGGCATAACGACGTCCGTCACGAACACATCGATATCCAACTCCTTGTCTTCGAGCATCTTCAACGCGGCTTCGGCGGATTCGGCTTCAAGCACTGTGTAGCCGCGCAGCCGCAGGGCGCGGCTTGCGAAGGCGCGCACGGGTGCTTCATCCTCCACCAGTAAGATCACCCCGTCGGACCGCTGAAGCGGGCTTTGATCCGGCGATGCCGGGGGCTTTTTCGCGACCGCAGTGGACTGGCCCTCCAGCACGGGGAAGTAGAGGGAGAAACATGTGCCCCTGCCCAACTCACTGTCGATAAAGATGAATCCGCCCGTTTGTTTGACGATGCCATAGGCAGTGGAGAGGCCCAGGCCGGTGCCCTCGCCGGTTCGTTTGGTGGTGAAGAACGGCTCGAACACCTTTTGCAGCTTATCCTTCGGAATGCCCGTGCCATCGTCATGCACCTGCACCGTGACGTAGCGGCCTGCTGGCACGCTGACCCGATCTCTTTCAAGCGGTTGGTCGAGGGTCGTCACCTCGGTCACGATACGGATCTCGCCCCCGGCGGGCATGGCATCGCGGGCGTTGACGACGAGGTTCATCAATACCTGCTCCAACTGGCGTTTATCCGCGCGGATCGGCGCAAGTACCGGGTCATGGCTAAGGGTCAGCGTTACTTTTTCGCCCACCAGACGGTTCAGCAAATGCGTGAGATCGGCGAGGGTATCGCGCATGTCGAGCGTCTCGGGCCGGAGGGTTTGTTTGCGCGAAAAGGCGAGGAGTTGCCCCACAAGCGCGGCCGCCCGATTGGCGTTCTGGTTGATCTGGACCAGATCGCTGAAATCCGGGTCTCCCTGATCGTGCCGCAGCAAGAGGAGGTCACAATGCCCGGAAATCGCCGTCAAAAGGTTGTTGAAGTCATGCGCGACGCCCCCGGCCAGCTGCCCAATGGCCTGCATCTTCTGGCTCTGCACGAATTGTGCCTCAAGCGATTTAAGCTCGGTCGCATCCTGCAGCACCGCGATGAGGGCCGCTTCGCCGCCTTCGGATATGCGGTTGAGCGAGACCTGAACGAAGACCTCCTGATCCGTTCGGGTAAGCCTGAGAAATTCGGACTTCTGAACCAGCCGCCCCGCCAGACTGTCTTGCAGCCAGTCCGAGATCGAGCGGCCAAGCCCCTCCATCAGTTGCGAAAGATGACTGTCCCGCCGCAGCGATACGCCGAGCAATTTCCCCGCCATACGGTTGAAGGCCAATACGGTTCCGTCGGGGCGCAGCTTAATCATCGGCACGGGGAGGTCTTGAAAGGTTTCCCAGCCCAATTCAGTGGGAGAGGCAGCCCCTTCGGGCGGCGGCAGAAGATAGAGCGCGCGGCGGTTCGCGCCAGCCTCAACCTCGGCCACCAGTACCTGCCGGTTTCCTTCCGCGGTGGCGATTTCGGTCACGGTTCCGGAGGTTAGTGGCAGGGAATTAAACAATCGGTCCAGTGACTTCACCCGTTCCCCGACCAGTATGCGCGCCGCTTCATTCATGAAAAGGATCGCCCCACCGCGGCCCAGCATGACCATTGGCAAGGCCATGTTCTCTTGCGTACTGCGGGGGCCCTCGCGGGTGGCAACGCTTTCAATCCGCCAAAGCAGGCGGTCGGCTGATAACTGGTGCACCGATAGGCGCATGGGGCCGGACCGGGTGATCACCTCTTCCCGCGCGTTGCCACTGACGGTGGCGCGTGATTGCAGGCGGTAGAGAAGGCCCACGGGATTGGCGAAATGCGCTCGTAAGGCCTGCGCGAGGGTCTCTTCGCCGCCCTCGCCGAACTGCTTCAGAGCCGCCTCGTTGCGGTAAATGACTTGCCGATCGGAGGTGGCGATGAAACTCGGTGCGGCGTCTTTTGCGATGAAGTCCGCGACCCCATCCGCGCTGGCCCGATTCCGGCCCCAATCCCATAGAAGAAAGACGATGTAACCAGTTGAAATAAAACCCAATGTGGCCGCGGAGGCGGCAAGGGCAAGCTGCAACGCCGCATCAGTGCTGCGCAGCGCAAGCGCGCCAGCGGCAATGGCCATCACCACAAGCAGCCAAAGCCGCCTGAGCCCCGCCTGCCCCCCAATCCCTGAATGCCCAACGTCCTGCTGCACGCACATCCCCTAACAACCGAATCATACGACTATTACGTGCGACAGAGGTTAAGCAGGCTTTAACCGAAATCGGTTTGCACGCATTGGTTGATTATGGGTAAATTTACTCGCGCGTCAACTGTGCTGAAAAGAAACCGTCGCCATCGGGGGTTACGTCATAGCGATCCATGCGGGCCACTCGCCACTCGGGATGGCGGGCCAGAAAGGCTTCCACCCGCGCTTCGTTCTCTTCGCGAAACAGGGAGCAAGTGGCATAGGCCAAGACTCCGTCGCGTGCGGTAAGTCCTGCTGCGGTATCGAGAATCTGATCCTGAATGGTGGTCAACTCGGTCAAGCGCTCGGGGGTCAGGGTCCATTTCCCCTCCGCCGCGCGGCGCCATGCGCCCGAGCCGGAACAGGGCGCATCGCAGAGGACGAGATCATAGGGCGCGCCCGCTTTGGCTTCTTCGGTATCGGCTAGGGAAATCGCGACGCCCGCGCGATCGGCGCGGGGGGGAAGATCGCTCATCCTGCGGGGGTCAATGTCGTGTGCCGTGATCTCACGCGCGGGGTCCATGGCCAGTGCAAGCGCTTTGCCGCCGCCGCCGGCGCAGTAGTCGAGCACCCGCCCCCCCGAAGGCAGCGCGGAGACGACAGCTTGGCTCGCTGCGTCTTGCAATTCGACGTAACCGTCGGTGAAGGCGGTGGAATTTCGGATGCGGCGCGCGCCTTCGGTCACGGTCAGCGCGGCTTTGGCAAGCGGGTTTGCGCGGGTTTGGACACCCTCTTCGGCCAGCAGTTCTTGCGCCGCGGGCACGGCGATCCGTGCGGTGTTGACCCGCAGGCAGATCGGCCCGCGTTCTTGAAGCGCGAGGGCCGCGGCATCCGCATTCTCCCCGAGCGCCGTGTCGAACAGGGGGAGCAGCCAGTCGGGCAGGTTCAGCCGCGTTGCGCGATCCTCGGGCGCTGGCGGGAAAGCCCGCTCAGCCTCGGACAGCGGCGCGGGCGCATGGCCCGCCCCTGAGAAGAGCGCGTCAAGGTCGCCCCCCTGCCCGTGCAGCACACCGATCATCAGCGCGCGGCCCGTCTCCCCCTTGCCATAATGCGCCGCGCTGCGTTTCTGGCGCAGCACGTCAAACACATGATCGCGCACGGCGGCACGGTCTTTGGAGCCCGCGAAACGGCTCTGACGCGCCCATCGGGTCAGCGCCTGTTCGGCGGCCAGCCCCCCGGCAATTGCGTCCAATACTTCTATCGCAGCGGATACGCGCGCGCCGGGGGTCATGGCATCTTCCTTTTGGAAAGAACGGCCCGCGGGCCGTTGCTTTATGGGTTAACCGATACGGTAGTTCGGGCTTTCGCGCGTGATCTGCACGTCATGCACATGGCTTTCCTTCAACCCCGCGCCGGTGATCTTCACGAAGTTGCAGTTGCGGCGCATCTCATCGACTGTGGCGCAACCGGTATAGCCCATGGCCGCGCGCAGACCGCCGACCAATTGGTGCAACACATTGCCCGCGCTGCCCTTGTAGGGCACCTGACCTTCGATCCCCTCGGGCACCAGTTTGTCGGAGGCAGCGTCCTTCTGGAAATACCGATCTGCCGAGCCGCGCGCCATGGCGCCCATGCTGCCCATGCCACGGTAGCTTTTGAAGCTACGCCCTTGATAAAGAACGACTTCGCCGGGGCTTTCATCGGTGCCGGCGATCATGCTGCCGACCATGGCGCAGGAGGCACCGGCGGCAATCGCCTTGGCGAAATCGCCGGAGAACTTGATGCCGCCATCGGCGATGATCGGCACGTCGCCCGCAGCGGCCACGCAGTCCATGATCGCGGTCAGTTGCGGCACGCCCACGCCCGCCACCATCCGCGTGGTGCAGATGGAGCCCGGGCCGATGCCGACCTTGACCGCATCGGCGCCTGCGTCGATCAACGCGCGGGTGGCGTCGCCGGTGGCCACATTGCCCGCGACGACCTGCACATCGCCGAACTGTTTCTTGGCCCGGGTCACCGCATGGGCCACGCCTTCGGAATGGCCATGGGCGGTGTCGATCACGATCATATCGACGCCTGCATCGACCAGCGCTTCCGAGCGCTCGAAGCCCGCGTCGCCCACTGTCGTTGCCGCAGCGACACGCAGGCGGCCCAGATCATCTTTGCAGGCGGTGGGGTTCAGCACGGCCTGTTCGGTGTCGCGCAGGGTCAGCAGCCCGGTGAGCTTGCCGCTGGCATCCGTGACCAGCAACTTCTCGATCCGGCGCGATTTCATGAGGCTGATCGCCTCGTCCCGGTCCGCAGGCTCTTGCAGGATCGCCAGCCGTTCAGAGGTCATCATGACCGAGACCGGCGTGCGGTCGTCGGAGGCGAAACGCATGTCGCGGTTGGTCACGATGCCCAGCACGCGGCCATTTTCGTCTACAACCGGGAAGCCGGTCACGCGGTAGCGTTCTTGCAGGTCCTTGGCATCCGCCAGCGTCTGGTCGGGGCGCAGGGTGATCGGGTTGTAAACGATGCCGGATTCAAAGCGTTTCACCCGACGCACTTCGCGGGCCTGTTCTTCGATCGTGAGGTTGCGGTGCACCACCCCCATGCCCCCGGCCTGCGCCAGCGCGATGGCCATGCGGCTTTCGGTCACCGTATCCATGGCCGAACTGAGCAGCGGGATATTGAGCGCGATGCTCTGCGTGACGCGGGTTCGCGTATCTGCGGTTGACGGCAACACAGAAGACGCTGCGGGAACCAGCAGGACGTCATCAAAGGTCAGGGCCTCACGAATCTCCATTTAACACCTCGGGTCTGGATGGGTTCATTTGGCGGTTTCCTATTTCACGGATGACCGGGATTGGAAAGGCCTATTCCCCCGCGTAAGCCACAGACGGCGAATGACGCGGGCGCGGCACGAATTGCCGCCCCGCATCTTTCCCCCGCCGCGCGGCACGCTATGCTGTCGCAAAGAAACAAAGGACGGCCCCGATGAGCAGTGACCCCCTCGTGATTTTCACGCCCTCCGGCAAGAGAGGGCGCTTTCCCAAAGGCACCCCGGTGCTGACTGCCGCGCGGCAGTTGGGTGTCGATCTGGACTCGGTCTGCGGCGGGCGCGGCATCTGTTCAAAATGTCAGGTCTCGCCGGGCTATGGGCAGTTCTCGAAACATGGGGTGACCGTCGCGCCCGATGCGCTGAGCCCATGGAACGCGGTCGAGGAACGCTATGACGAGAAGCGCGGCCTGAAAGAGGGCCGCCGTCTGGGCTGTCAGGCGACGGTGCAGGGCGATGTGGTGATCGACGTGCCGCCAGAGAGCCAAGTGCACAAACAAGTCGTGCGCAAACGCGCCGAGGCGCGGGAGATCGTGCTGAACCCGTCCGTCAAACTCTTCTACGCCGAGGTGACGGAGCCCGACATGCACGAACCCTCGGGCGATCTGGAACGTCTCAGGGCCGCGCTGGCCGAGCAGTGGGAGCTGGAGAAAGTCACCGCCGATCTGCACATCCTGCAAATGATGCAGCCGGTCCTGCGCAAAGGCGGATGGAAGGTCACCGTTGCCGTGCATCTGGGCGATCAGGAAAACGCCGCGCGGATCATGAACATCTGGCCGGGGTATTACGAAGGCACGGTCTATGGTCTGGCGGTCGATCTCGGCTCGACCACCATCGCGGCGCATTTGTGCGATCTGCAAACCGGTGAGGTCATGGCCTCTTCCGGTGTGATGAACCCGCAGATCCGTTTCGGCGAAGACCTGATGAGCCGCGTCAGCTATTCCATGATGAACCCCGACGGCGCGCAGGAGATGACCCGCGCGGTGCGCGAAGGGATGGCGACGCTTTTCACCCAGATCGCCGCCGAGGGGAATGTCGCGCCCGATCTGATCGTCGACGCGGTCTTTGTCTGCAACCCGGTGATGCATCACCTGCTGCTGGGCATCGACCCCTTCGAGTTGGGTCAAGCGCCCTTCGCGCTTGCGACCTCCGGCGCGCTGCGTCTGCGGGCCGAGGATTTGGACCTGAACATCCACCCCTCCGCCCGCGTCTACCTGCTGCCCTGCATCGCGGGCCATGTCGGCGCGGATGCCGCCGCCGTCGCCCTGTCGGAGGCGCCTGAGAAATCCGACGAACTGATGCTGGTGGTCGATGTGGGCACCAATGCGGAGATCCTGCTGGGCAACAAGGAAAAGGTGCTGGCCTGTTCCTCTCCCACCGGGCCCGCGTTTGAGGGGGCGCAGATCAGCTCGGGCCAACGGGCGGCACCGGGGGCGATCGAACGGGTCGAGATTGACCCGGAGACCAAGGTGGCCCGGTTCAAGGTGATCGGCTGTGATCTCTGGTCCGACGAGGACGGCTTTGAAGAGGCGGTGGCGAGCACTGGCGTCACGGGCATCTGCGGCTCCGGCATTATCGAAATGGTCGCCGAGATGCGCATTCACGGCATCGTCGACGCGCCGGGTCTGATTGGGAGCGCTGCGCAGACGGGCTCGGCCTCGGTCTTTGCCGATGGGCGCACCAACAGCTATCTGGTCTATGACGGCACCGAAAAGGGCGGGCCCAAGATCACGGTGACCAACCGCGACATCCGCGAAATCCAGATGGCCAAGGCCGCGCTCTATTCCGGCGCGCGGCTGCTGATGGACAAATTTGGCGTCGACAGAGTTGACCGCGTGGTGCTGGCGGGGGCCTTTGGCGCGCATATCAGCCCCAAACACGCGATGGTGCTGGGCATGATCCCCGACGCGCCGCTCGACAAAGTCACCAGCGCGGGCAATGCCGCTGGCACCGGCGCCCGGATCGCCCTGCTCAATACCGAGGCCCGGGCCGAGATTGAGGCGACCGTGGGCGCGATCCACAAGATCGAAACCGCCGTCGAGCCGCGCTTTCAGGAGCATTTCGTCAATGCCTCGGCCATTCCCAACGCGGTGGAGCCTTTCCCCATCCTCAACAGCCTCGTCGCCCTGCCAGAGGTGACCTTCAACACCGGCGGCGGCGAAAGCGAACGCGGCGGGCGTCGGCGTAGAAGAAAGGCGACGTGATGAGCGCCTCCGACAATAGCGATCAGGTCGAATTCTGGAGCGCCTCAGCGGGCGAAAGATGGGCCGCGCGGCAGGCCGAGTTGGACATTCTGATGCAGCCGGTGCTCGACGGCGTGCTGGCGCGCGCCGAACTGGCACCGGGGCTGCGGGTGCTCGACATCGGCTGCGGCGCGGGGGCGGGCTGTCTCGCCGCCGCCGAGGCGGTGGGCGATGCAGGCGCGGTGCTGGGCGTCGATGTCTCTGCCCCGTTGCTTGACCTCGCGCGGCAACGGGCTGCCGCCCTGCCCCATGTCGCCTTTCACCACGGTGATGCAACGACGCTAGCGCTTTCCCCTCCCTATGACCGGCTGATCTCGCGCTTTGGCGTGATGTTCTTTGCCGATCCGGTGCTGAGCTTCACGCGCATGGCCGCGCAACTCAGCCCCGGCGCGAAAATCAGCTTTGCCGCTTGGGGGCAAATCCCCGAGAACCCTTTCTTTACCCTGCCCGCCCGCGCGGCCCGGGCCACCATCGGGGCCATGCCGAAAAGCGATCCCGACGGCCCCGGCCCCTTCGCCTTTCGCGACCCCGAACGCGTGGTATCGATCCTCGCCGAGGCAGGCTTTGTCGATATCGCCTGCAAAGTGACACGGCTTGACCTCACCCCAGCGGGCACGGTCGATGACCTTGCCCAGCAGATGTGCGACATCGGCCCGGCCAGCGGCGCGATCAATTATTTCGAGGCAGCCCCGGCACAGGTCGAGGAACTTCGGCAGACCATCGCCGAAGCCCTGCGCCCCTATGCGGAAAACGGCCCCCTGCGCCTGCCTGCCGAAATCAATTTCGTCACCGCGATAAAACCCTGACTTGACCTTCCCCCGCGTGCCGATTATCTCACCCTCAGCGCGCGGGTATGGTGAAAAGGTATCACGGCAGCTTCCCAAGCTTTAGTTACGAGTTCGATTCTCGTTACCCGCTCCACGCTCCCCCCTCCGCCTTCGTGATCCCGCCACATGGCCCCACACAGGCCCCGCAGGGTTCCCCAAGGTCACCCCCATGAAAAGCCTAATCTGGTCCGAATTTCGCCATGATTGCCCGCAAAAGTAGCAATCAACAGGGAAGTAACTTACGCGCAGATGGCCCAACGATGTCGGATGCGCATTGAGGCAAAGGAAAAAAGCGTGGCAAACGCGTTTCGGGACTACGCGACGTCCAAGGCGTATATCATCGTCAATTTCATCGTGCTGTGCTGTGTCGCCGGCATCAGCTATTCGATCGTCAAACTGGATTACGAGCAGCATATCGCCAGCATCCGTCAGGATGCCCGGCAAACGCTGCATGAAGTCAGCAATCAAGTGCAGCACCAGTTCCAAGAGACCATTCTGGTCACCAAGAATATCGAGAATATCCTGCTCTCCGGCGAGGCGTTCAAAGACAAAAAGATCGAACTGCTGGTCAAGGAGTTACGCGACCGGAACCCCGGTATTCAGGCCTTCGCCCTCGCCCCGGACCTCAAGATTACCCATAGCTATCCCAAAACCCAGAATGGCGAGACGATTGGCCTGGAATACAAGAACATCCCGACGCAGCTTTCCGGCGTCGCCAATGCCTACCGCCGCCAAAGCCCGACCATCGAAGGGCCGCTGAACCTTGTTCAAGGCGGCAAGGGCTATATCATGCACTACCCGGTGTTCGAGCGCCCCATCGGCCTGGGCGCGCCGCGTTTTTGGGGGGTGATGTCCATCGTCTTCCAGCCCGACCGGCTGTTCGAGCCGCATCAAAACCCGCATCAAGCCGCCGACTACATCTATAGCCTCCGCGCCTTCCCCACGGGCGTCATGCCGCCTGAGATTGAGCCTGCGG
This sequence comes from Sulfitobacter sp. 1A12779, assembly GCF_043557315.1. Classification (NCBI taxonomy): domain Bacteria; kingdom Pseudomonadati; phylum Pseudomonadota; class Alphaproteobacteria; order Rhodobacterales; family Roseobacteraceae; genus Sulfitobacter; species Sulfitobacter sp. 1A12779. The sequence continues at coordinate 178,748 of NZ_JBIFFU010000003.1, read as the reverse complement.
CGGTCGACCCCGCAGCCCCCGTGCGCACCCGGTTCGAGCTTTTGGGCAAGACATGGGAGGCGACGGCCAGCCCCGCCAACGGTCTGCCCCCCTATGCCCCGCAAAGCCCCTACCTCGTGGCCTTCGCGCTGATCGCGACCATCGCGCTGATGGCAGGCCTCTGGGCCTTCCGCCGGGTCACGCTGAAAAAGCAGGAAGCCCATGCGCTTTTGGCAGAAGGGATCGGCTCGATCCAAGAGGGGTTCATCGCCTTTGACGAGAAAGAACGCCTTGTCACCGTCAACAGCAAGTTTCTGGAGTATCACCCTGAAATTTCTGACCTTTTGATCCCCGGCAAAACCATCGAAGAGCTGTTGCGCCATTGGGTCGCCCGCCATCAGCACCCTGAGCAGGTCGAGGAGCGTGAGGCATGGATCGCCAAACGTCTCGCCCGGTTCCGCAACCCGACCGGCACCTTCATTCTTGAGGTCTCGGATAACTTCTGGCTCAAAGTCACGGAATCGCGCACGCCGCATGGCTATACCGTGGGCATCTGGACCGATGTGACGGCCGAGAAACGCGCGCTCGACGCGGCCAAGGCGGCGGACCGCGAAAAGACCGAATTCCTGAACAACGTCAGCCATGAACTGCGCACGCCGCTTACCGTGATCTCGGGCCGGGCGACCTTCTTGCAACATGCCGAGAAGCTGCCCCAAGCCCGGCGTTTGCAGACCGCGCTGAACAACAGCGCCAATGCCACGCCCGACATTCGCCACAGCGTCGATGAGTTCCAAAACTTCGTCTCTGACCAAGCGGGCGGCATCGCGGGGTCGTCCAAACATATGCTGCGCCTTGTCGAAGACCTGTTGGATTGGACCAAGGTCGCGCGCGGCAAGATGGAGCTTGATCTTCAAGAGATCGAGACCAGCGAAATCGCCCGCTCCGTCGCCGATGACCTGCGCCCGGATGCCGAGGCCAAGGGGCTGACCCTGACCTATGAGGACAATGGCACGGCCCTCGCCAATGCAGATCCGGTGCGCCTGAGGCAGATCCTTTACAACCTGATTTCAAACGCGATCAAATTCACCCGCAGCGGCAATATTCATCTGCAAATGCAGCAGGATGCCGAAGAGATCACCTTCTCGGTCTCCGACACGGGTTGCGGTATTTCCGAGGACAATCTCGAACGGGTTTTCCTGCGGTTTCAGCAGGTTGACGGCTCCATGTCGCGTGAGAACGGCGGCTTGGGATTGGGCCTTGCCATTGCCGAGCAACTGGCCAGCCTGCATGGCGGGAGCCTGTCGCTTGAAAGCAAAGTCGACGTGGGCAGCACTTTCCGGCTGACCCTGCCCCGGCCCGTGGCTGATAGTGAGATGCGCCGTTCGGCCTGACGGCAAAACGCCCCGGCCCAGAGCGGACCGGGGCCGATTGCCTCAGCTCTCGCCCTGCATCAGCACATCGCCAAAGCGATCCCGCAGATCGCGTTTCAGCACTTTGCCCGTCGCGTTTCGCGGCAGTGCCTCGGCGAAGACCACCCTGTCGGGCACCTGCCATTTGGCGATCTGATCCTCGAAAACCTTGAGGATATCCGCCTCTGACGGATCGGCCCCTTCGGCCTTCACCGCGACCAGAACAGGGCGCTCATCCCATTTGGGATGGGTGGCCCCGATGACGGCGGCGTCGGCCAGATCGGGATGGGCAATGGCGATATTCTCTAACTCGACCGAACTGATCCATTCGCCGCCCGACTTGATGATATCCTTGGCGCGGTCCCGGATGGTGATATAGCCGTCGGCGTCCATCGTCGCGATATCGCCGGTGTCGAACCAGCCATTGCGCAGGGTGCTGTCCCGGTCGGATTGGTAGTAGGCATCCAAAATCCAATGCCCGCGGGTGACCAGTGCACCTTGGGTCTCGCCGTCATGGGGCAACGGCTTGCCTGTGTCGTCCCAGATCTCAAGCTCAACGCCAAAGACCGGGCGGCCTTGGTTCTCGCGCAGCTTGTGCTGGGCGTCTTCGGGCAATTCACCGTGTTTCGCCAAGGGCTTGTTGACGCTGCCCACCGGCGACATCTCGGTCATGCCCCAAGCGTGGATGGTCTCAACCCCATAGTCTTCGCGGAAGGTCTTGATCATCGACGGCGGACAGGCCGAACCACCGACCACGGTACGCTCTAGGCTGGGCAGTTCGCTGCCGGATTTCTTTGCCGCCGCCAAGAGCCCCTGCCAGATCGTCGGCACGCCAAGCGCCAAGGAGACGCGGTAGGTGTCGATCAGCCCCACGAGCGAGGCACCATCGAGGTTCGGCCCCGGCAGCACCATCCGCGCGCCGGTCATGGCGCTGGCATAGGGGCAGCCCCAAGCGTTGACATGGAACATCGGCACCACGGCCATCACGATGTCCCGCGCGGAGATCGCGATGCTGTCGGCCATGTTGATGCCAAAGGAATGCAACACGGTCGAGCGGTGGGAATAGAGCACGCCCTTGGGATTGCCCGTGGTGCCAGAGGTGTAGCACAGGCTCGACGCCGTGTTCTCATCCAGATCGGGCCAGTCGAACCCGGCATCGCCCGAAGCCACCAATTCGTCGTAGAAGACCAACCCCGGCAGCGCCTCGGCTGCCTCGGCATCGGGGCCGGACATCAGGACGAGGTGCTTGAGATGCTCAAGTTTGTCGCGGATCGCGGCGACGAGGGGGACGAAGGTCTTGTCGATGAAGAGCACCTCATCCGCGGCATGGTTGAGGATATAGACCAATTGATCGGCAAAGAGCCGCGGGTTGATCGTATGGCAGACAAAGCCCGCGCCGGAGGTGCCAAAGTAGATCTCCAGATGCCGCCGATTGTTCCATGCGATGGTCCCGCAACGCGCCTGCGGCGACAGCCCCAGATCGGTCAAGGCCGCGCCCAAACGCCGCGCATTCTCGGCCACCTGCCCCCAGTTCGTCTCCTCAACCCCGCCGGTGGTCGAGACCGAGATGATCTCGCCCTCAGGGTGATAGCGTTCGGCATGGGAAATCAGGCTTGAGATCAGCAGCGGCTGCGTCATCATCTGGCCAAGCATAGGGGGTCCTCCAATCATTTGCTTTGAGACTGTCCAAAGGTCAGGGCAGTTGCAAGCCTTCCCCTCCGGCAAGTCGTAATAGCGCTGACGGACAGGACGACGGCCGCGCAAGCGACTATCGGCCGCGCGGTGCCTCGTTCCGCTCTAAGGGCAGCCCCTAGCCGCGATGCTGGTGGATATAACCGATCAGCCCGGCGGTAGAGCCGTCTTTCCCCTCGGTAGAGACCTCGCCTTCGACCAGCGGTTGGAGCGATTTGGCCAGTTCCTTGCCCAGTTCCACGCCCCATTGATCGAAAGAATTGATGCCGAGGATCACCCCTTCGACGAAAACGCGATGCTCATAGAGCGCGATGATCTGGCCCAGCGTGAAGGGATCAAGCGTTTCATAGGCGAGTGTGGTCGAGGGCCGGTTGCCGGGGAAGACACGGTGGCGGGCTTGGCGTTCAAGCGCGTCGCCCGAAAGCCCCGCGTCGCGCATGATGGCGCGCGCTTCGTCCAAAGACCGCCCGCGCATCAGCGCCTCGGATTGGGCAAGGCAATTGGCGATCAGCAGATCGTGGTGGTGCTGCAACTCCGGTTCATGTCCCTTCGCCGCCACCAGAAACTCGCAAGGAATCACCCGCGTGCCTTGGTGGATCAACTGATAGAAAGCGTGCTGGCCATTGGTGCCCGCCGCGCCCCAGACCACGGGGCCAGTGTGGCGCGGGCTGTCGGCGCCGTCCATCTGCACGCCTTTGCCGTTCGATTCCATCTCAAGCTGTTGCAGGTAATCGGGCAGCATCTCAAGCCGTTGGTCATAGGGCAGCACCGCGCGGGTGGCATGGCCGCAGATTTGGTTGTGCCAGATGCCCACCAGCGCCAGAAGAATCGGCATATTCTCCGCCGGATCAGCGGCGCAGAAATGGCGGTCCATCTCCTGCGCGCCGCGCAGGAAGCTGTCGAAAGCCTTGGGGCCAATGGCGATCATCAGCGACAGCCCAATCGGCCCCCAGACGGAATAGCGCCCGCCGACCCAATCCTCGAAACCAAAGACCCGAGCCGGGACGATCCCGAACTCAGCGGTCTTGTCATCCGCGGTGCTGAGCGCGGCGAATTGCGTCGCCGGATCGCCGCCGTGGTCCTGCATCCACGCCCGCGCCGTGCGCGCGTTGGTCATGGTCTCGATGGTGGTGAAAGTCTTGGACGCCACGATCACCAGCGTTTTCTTGGCATTTAGGCCCCGCAGCGTATCCGCGATATGCGCGCCATCGACGTTTGAGACGAAGTGGCAGCGCGGTCCATCGTGATAGGGCGTCAGCGCGCGGGTCGCCATGGCGGGGCCAAGGTCGGAGCCGCCAATGCCGATATTAACCACATCCGTAATGTCGCCGCTGCGCACCTGATCGGCAAAGCTGCGCATCCGCGCCAGAGTGTCGCGCACCTGCGGCATGACATCTTCGCCCGCGACTTCTACCGCCCCGCCATTGAGATTGCGCAATGCAGTGTGCAGCACCGCGCGGCCCTCGGTCTCATTGATCGGCGCGCCCGCGAACATCGCATCGCGCCGATCAGTAACCTTGGCGTTTTCGACCAGTTGCAGCAGCGCCGCGCGGGTCTCGGTGTCGATATTCGTCTTGGCGTAATCGAACAGCATATGCTGCGTGCGCAGCGAGAAGTCCTCAGCCCGGTTCGGATCATCGAACAGTGCCGTAATCTTGCGGTCCGCCACGGCGCTCTGCCGCTCTTGAAGGTCTTTCCAAATGTTCATCATGCCGCCCAGTAAACTTCGATTTCATCCAGCACCGCTACAATCGGCGCCTCTTCGGGGGAAAGCCCCTGCGCGCGCTCAAGCGCGGCGCGTTTCTCATCCCCGAAAATTACGAGATGTTTGTTCAGCGCCCCGTCGAGCACATGCGCCGGCAGCGTGACCCGCGCAGTGGGCTGGCCCTCGGGATAGACCGGGCACAGCAGCGGCGCATCGGCGGCCAAAGCGTCAGGCAGGCTGGGATCGCCGGGGAAAAGCGAGGCAGTGTGCATGTCGTCGCCCATCCCAAGCAGCAGGACAGAGATCGGCACATGCTCCGTCAGACTGGGGGCCACCACCTCTGCCCCCTCGCCCGGAGAAAGCCCGGGGCGGAAAAAGGGGATGAACTGCGCCGCTGCGGCACGGTCGTTCAACAGATGCTCGCGCACCAGACGCGCGTTCGACAGCGGGTCATCCACGTCCACCCAACGCTCATCGGTCAGCATAACATCCACCCGGCTCCAATCCAGATCGGTCGCGCTGAGCATCTCAAAGATCGGCCCGGGGGTAGAGCCGCCCGGCACCGCGAAAGACACGCGGTCATTGCCCGAAAGCGCCGATTTCAACTTGCCCGCCAGTTTGTTGGCGACATTCATCACCAGCATTTCGCGGTCCGCATATTCGATGATGTTCATGGGGATACCTTTCGCCATTCACGGCCATCGCGCCGCATCATTTCTGTCGCATCCGTGGGCCCCGCGGAGCCGCTGTCATAGGGTTTGGGCACGTCGTGACGCGCCTCCCAGCCCTGGATAATCGGATCGGTCCAGGCCCAAGCGGCCTCGACCTCATCGTCGCGCATGAACAATGTCTGGTTGCCCCGGATCACGTCCATGATAAGCCGCTCATAAGCATCGACCTGATCGCCCCCATCGGGGCCAAGCGCTTCGGCAAAGGTCATGTCGAGCGGCACATCGACCAGACGCATGCCCCCCGGCCCCGGTTCCTTGATCGTCACGCCAAGGGTAATACCCTCGTTGGGCTGCAAGCGGATCGACAGCACGTTGCGATGGCGGCCTGCGTCTTCGGCAAAGATGGAATGTGGCGTGTCCTTGAAGACCACCGTGATCTCGCTCGACCGCGCCACCATGCGCTTGCCAGTGCGCAGATAGAACGGTGTGCCATGCCAGCGCCAGTTGCTGATATGGGCCTTCAGCGCCACGAAGCTCTCGGTCCGCGAGCGTGGGTTGCCGACGGCATCGCGGTAGCTGGGGGCGTCTTCCTCATTGCCCTCTTCAGCCTCATACTGCCCACGCACCAGATGATGCGGCAGCACCGGATCAATCGCGCGGATCACTTTCAGCTTTTCATCGCGCACCGCATCGGGGTCGAAACGCGCGGGCGGCTCCATCGCGATCAGGCACAAGAGTTGCATCAGATGGTTCTGCACCATGTCCCGCATCGCGCCGGATTTGTCGTAATACTCCCCACGCCCGCCGACGCCCACCGTCTCGGCCACGGTGATCTGGATGTGGTCGACGTATTGGCGGTTCCACAGCGGCTCGAACAGCATATTGCCAAAGCGCACCGCCATGAGGTTCTGCACCGTCTCTTTGCCGAGGTAGTGATCGATCCGGTAGATCTGCTGCTCTTTGAAATAGGTGGCCAGCGTCGCGTTGAGGGCGCGCGCACTCTCCAGATCGCGGCCAAAGGGTTTTTCCACGACAATGCGACATTCTTCGCCCGCCATGCCCCACTGCTGCAACCGTTCCGCCAAATCACCGAAAAGCCCCGGCGCGACAGAGAAGTAATAGACCTCGATCCGGTCCTTGCCGGACATCAGATCTTGCAACTCGGCCCAGCCGGTCTCTCCGCGTGCGTCGATGGCGACATAGTCAAGCTTGGCGAGAAAGGCATCGAGGTTATCGCAGGCGTCTTTCCCGCCGAACTCTTCAATCGCTTCCGCCACCATCTCGCGGTAGCCTTTGGCGTCCATCTCGGTGCGCGCAGCCCCGATGATCCGCGCCTCTTCGGGCATTTGGCCTGCACAATATCGCCGGTAAAGACCCGGCAAAATCTTGCGCCGGGCCAGATCGCCGGTGCCGCCAAAGATGACAAGATCGAAGGGGTCGACAGGGATAACACGCGAAACCATTGATTAATCCTTGTCCGGGCAGAATGGCAGAGTTAGCGCAAACATACTTATATTTCCCTACATCACAAGACTGTGCGCCCCGGTGCTTGGACTTTTAGGGTGCGCCGCAATAGCTTACCACAACAGGAACACACGGGATCACGCGAGGAACAATCATGAAAGATATTGCGCAAGCAAACGAGGGCAAGTTCCAGAACCCGGCGGTCACCGCCAAGGGGGAACCCCGCGCCACCGTGGCCCTGCGCGGGGCGGAAACGCTTTGGTTCAACACAGGCACCCTGTGCAACATCGAATGCGTGAACTGCTACATCGCCTCCAGCCCCAAGAACGACGCGCTGGTCTATATCACCGCGGATGAGGTGCGCGACTATCTCGACCAGATCGAGGAGCGTAGCTGGCCGGTGCGCGAGATTGCCTTCACCGGCGGCGAGCCCTTCATGAACCCCCAGATGATCGAGATCACCGAAGCCTCGCTAGAGCGCGGTTACGAGGTGTTGATCCTGACCAACGCGATGCGCCCGATGATGCGTAAATCGGTGCAAAAGGGGCTGTTGCGGCTGCGCGATGCCTATCCCGGCAAGATGACCTTCCGCATCTCCGTCGACCATTATCGCCGCGACCTGCATGACGCGGAACGCGGCGAGGGTGCCTTCGACAAGACCCTGACTGGCATGGAATGGCTCCGCGACAACGGCTTTCGCATGGCCGTGGCGGGGCGGTCGATTTTTGCCGACAGCGATGCCGACAGCCGCGCGGGCTATGCCGCCTTCTATGCCGAACACGGCTTTGACATCGACGCGCAAGACCCCGCCATGACCGTCCTCTTCCCCGAGATGGACGAGGCCGTGGAGGTGCCCGAGATCACCACCGCCTGCTGGGGCATCTTGGACAAGTCCCCTGACGCGGTGATGTGCTCTTCCTCTCGGATGGTGGTCAAACGCAAGGGGGCCGAGAAGCCCGCCGTGCTGGCCTGCACGCTCTTGCCCTACGACCCTGAGTTTGAACTGGGCACCACATTGGCCGAGGCAGAGCACGACGTGGCCCTGAACCACCCGCACTGCGCCAAATTCTGCGTTTTGGGCGGGGCGAGCTGTTCGGCCTGACGCCCCTGCCCTCGGGCTTACCGGCTCAATGTAGCGTGAACTCACCCAATTGGTTTTGCCATTCGCCGGGGCCGATCAGCTTGCGATGGGTGAACCGGACCGAATGCAGCGGCCCGTCCAACTCCGCGCGCCAGAATTCGACGAATTCGAACAGGCGTGGATGGTCCGGTGCGATATCGTAATCCTGCCAGATATAACTGTTCAGCACATGGCTATAATCGGGCATGTGGTAGAAGAACTCTGCCGTGGTCAGCCCGTAACCTTTCAGCATCAATTCGGTTTCACTGCGGGGCATGTTGCGCCTCCCTTGCTGCCTCTGTAGAACAAGTTTGCGTGGTCAGAATTACTTTTCAATGAAAACAGTGTGTTGGCACTTCGCCCCGAGTGCTGCCAGTGCGTTTCGGCCACAGCCATTGCACCTGATATGCCCCGTCTGCTATAGAAAACCCCAAGATATAGAACCATAAAAATGGTGGGCAAGATACGTGACCGATACGCCGGATACCCCTGAAAACGCAGACGAAAAGCCCATCTTTCACGGGCCGTCGGTGACCATCGAGCACGAGATGCGCACGTCCTATCTGGACTACGCGATGAGCGTGATCGTCAGCCGCGCGATTCCCGATCTGCGCGACGGTCTGAAACCGGTGCATCGCCGCATCCTCTACGCGATGCATGAAACCGGCAACACCCATGACAAACCCTACCGCAAATCCGCCCGTCCCGTGGGCGACGTGATGGGCCAGTACCACCCCCATGGCGACAGCGCGATCTACGACGCGCTTGTGCGGATGGCGCAGGATTTCTCCATGTCGCTGCCGCTTTTGGACGGTCAGGGCAACTTCGGCTCGATGGACGGTGATAACCCGGCGGCCATGCGCTATACCGAGGTGCGGATGGACAAGCCCGCCGCCTACCTGCTGGCCGATATCGACAAGGAAACCGTCGATTTTCAGGACAACTATGACGGCAAGCAGCAGGAACCCACGGTTCTGCCCGCGCGCTTCCCGAACATGCTGGTCAACGGCGCGGGCGGCATCGCCGTCGGTATGGCGACGAACATCCCGCCGCATAACCTTGGCGAGGTGGTGGATGCCTGTCTCGCGCTGATCGACGATCCAGACCTGACTTCGGAACAGCTCATCGAATACGTCCCCGGCCCCGACTTTCCCACGGGCGGCATCATGCTGGGCCGCTCCGGCGCGCGCAAAGCCTATCTCGAAGGCCGCGGCAGCGTGGTGATCCGCGCCAAGACACGGGTCGAGGAAATCCGCAAAGACCGCTGGGCCATCGTCATCGACGAGATCCCCTATCAGGTCAACAAGGCCACGATGATCGAAAAGATCGCCGAACAGGTCCGCGAAAAGAAGATCGAGGGCATCGCCCACGTTCAGGATGAGAGCGACCGCAACGGCGTGCGTGTGGTCATCGAACTCAAACGCGACGCCACCGCCGAAGTGGTGACGAACCAGCTTTACCGCTTCACCCCGATGCAGACATACTTCGGCTGCAACATGCTGGCGCTGAACGGCGGCCGGCCTGAGCAGCTCACTTTGCGCAAATTCCTCAGCTACTTCATCGACTTCCGCGAAGATGTCGTGGCGCGCCGCACGGCCTACTTGCTGCGCAAGGCGCGCGAGCGCAGCCACATACTTTGCGGTCTCGCGGTCGCAGTCACCAATATCGACGAGGTGGTGGCCACCATCCGTTCCTCCGCCGACGCCGCCGAGGCGCGCGAGAAGCTGATGACCCGCCGCTGGCCCGCCGAGGACATCCTGCCCTATATCGCGCTCATCGACGACCCGACCCATACGGCGAACGAAGACGGCACCTACAACCTCTCCGAAGCGCAGGCCCGCGCCATTCTGGAACTGCGCCTGCAGCGTCTCACCCAGATCGGCGTCAAGGAAGTGACCGACGAGCTGGAAGAGCTGGCCGGTAAAATCAAAGAATACCTTGAGATTCTGGGCAGCCGCGAACGCATCCTCGGCATCATCTCGGACGAGCTGCGCGAGGTGCGCGAGCAATTCGCCGTGCCGCGCCGGACCGAGATCGTCGACTGGTCGGGCGACATGGACGACGAAGACCTGATCGCCCGCGAGGAAATGGTCGTGACCGTGACCTCCGGCGGCTACATCAAGCGCACGCCTCTGGCCGACTTCCGCGCGCAGCGCCGCGGCGGCAAGGGTGTCTCGGGCATGCAGACCAAGGAAGAGGATGTCGTCACCAACCTCTTCGTCGCCAACACCCATACGCAGCTTCTCTTCTTTACGACCGATGGCATGGTCTACAAGCTAAAGACATGGCGCCTGCCGCAGGGCGCGCGCACCGCCAAGGGCAAGGCCATCGTCAACATCCTGCCCATCCCCACTGGCGTTTCAATCGCCGCGATCATGCCCGTGGACCGGGATGAGAAGGAATGGGACGATCTGCAGGTGATCTTCGCCACCTCTGCCGGAACCGTGCGGCGCAACAAACTGTCGGATTTCACCAATGTGAAGGCCAACGGCAAGATTGCGATGAAGTTCGAAGGCGAGCATGAGGGCACCACGCTGATCAACGCGCGCATCGCCTCGAACGACGATGACGTGATGCTGGTGACCGACGCGGGCCGCGCGATCCGCTTCCCGGCGACCGACGTGCGGGTGTTCAATTCGCGCAACTCCGTTGGCGTCCGCGGCATCCGTCTGGGCGAAGACGACAACCTCGTCTCCATGTCCGTGATCCGGCATTTCGAAGCGAGTTCGGAAGAGCGTGTCGCCTATCTCAAACAGCGCCGTCTGATGGCGGGGCTGACCGACGACGACAGCAGCGATGATGAGGAAGAGCAGGTCCAAGCTGGCCAGCTCAGCACCGAACGCTATGCCGAAATGTCCGCCGCCGAGGATCTGATCCTGACGATCACCGCCAAGGGCGCGGGCAAGGTCTCTTCGGCTCATGACTACCCCGTCCGCGGCCGTGGCGGCATGGGTGTGACGGCTTGGACCAAGGCGATGGCTCATGGTCCCATCGTCGCCTGTTTCCCAGTCGAGATGTCTGATCAGGTTATGCTGGCAACCTCCAAGGGCCAATCAATTCGCGTGCCGGTCGAGGGGATCTCTTTCCGCTCGCGCAGCGCAGGTGGTGTGAAAGTGTTCAGCACCGGCAAGAACGAGGAAGTCGTCAGCGTGGCTTGGATCGCCGACCAGGGCAACGAAGAGGATGAGGTCGAGGGTGACAGCGCCGCCGAGTGATCGGCGGCCACCCCGCCCCATGCATATGCTTTGGGGCGGGGGATTACTTCGAAACATCCCTGCACACCAAAAAAAATCCCCCGCGCCATCAGCGCGGGGGATTTTCTAATCTTAAACTTCCGTTAGGAAATTAGTTGGTAGTCGTGGTCGAAGAAGAGGAACCGGATGCCGCGACTGCAACCAGAACCAAAGCAGCACCAGCTGCCGCCGCGCCGCCACCAAGACCGGCACCAGCAGCAAAAAGACCTGCACCAGCAGCAGGCACGCAAACGCGCGCAGTGTTGCCGTCAACTGTGACCGGATCGGGCTTGCAGTTATAGATAACGCCATTGGCGCCCTGTACCTGAAGCGAATAAACTGCATCGTCAGACGCACCAAGCACAGCTGCTTGAGAAGTTGTCTGAGCGAAAGCAGCACCCGAAAGAGCGATTGTCGCCGCCACGGTTGCAAGAATTTTCATATCTAGGTACTCCTGTATCTCGTCAAAAATTAAACTCACCACACCATCGCATATAATCTTAGCCAGCGCAAAGGCGAAATGTTAAGCTATAGTTAAGAATTATAGCGATGCCCGTTGTTTAAGCAACATCCAAAATGGCGGATTGTTCCCCATCCCGGATGCTCAAATTCCATACAGTTCCGTGAACTTGTTTTCTAGGTAGGTCAGCAACGGTGCCTCCGTCGGCGGCTTCCCGCAAGCGCGGGTGATTACCTCACGCGGCTCATAAAGGCCCCCATGCTTTTGCACGTTTTCACGCAGCCAACCGGTAGCGGCGCTCGTATCTCCCCGTTCCAAGGCTTCGTCGAGATCGGGTACGGCCTCCCGCAATGCCTCGTGAAGGCATCCCGCATATACATTGCCGAGGCTATAGGTCGGGAAATAGCCCAGAAGCCCGACCGACCAATGCACGTCCTGCAAGACACCGTTTGACGGGCGGTCGACCGGATAGCCGAAATCAGCTTCGAAGCGATCGTTCCACGCCGCTTCCAACCCGTCGACCTGCAGGTCGCCCGACATCAGCGCCCGTTCAAGATCGAAACGCAGCAGGACATGGAGATTGTATTGAAGCTCATCCGCCTCGGTCCGAATAAAACCATCCGACACACGGTTGACGATCCGGTAGAAGGTCTCGGCATCCGGCACGCCGAAATCGCCATAGACCGCTTTCATCTCACCAAAGAGCCACCCGGTGAAGGCGCGGCTGCGGCCGATTTGATTTTCGTAGATGCGGCTTTGGCTTTCATGCACCCCCATCGACACGCCCCGGCCCAAGGGCGTCAGCAGATAGGCGCTGTCGATCCCTTGCTCATAGGCCGCATGGCCAACCTCATGCACGGTGGAATAAAAGCAGTTGAACGGGTCCAGGGCATTGGTTCGCGTGGTGATCCGCACGTCCAGCCCCGACCCGGAGGAGAAGGGATGCACCGCCTTGTCGATGCGCCCGGTGGCCAGATCATAGCCAAAACGCCGCGCCAGTTTGGCGGTGAGGGTCATCTGCGCCGCTTCGTCAAAGGCACCCTCCAACACCGGCGGCGCTTCGGCATCGCGGACGGCGGCGCGCAGTTCGGAGAGTTTTGGCCGCAACGCGCCGAACATGGCTTCGAGATCCGCCGCAGTGGTGCCGGGCTCGTAATCCTCTAGCATGGCGTCGTAAATCCCGATCCCGCGCCCTTCGGCCAGCGCGGCCCCCTCTTCGCGTTTGAGCGCGATCACTTCTTTCAAAGTAGGCGCGAAGGCCGGGAAGTCATCGGCGGCGCGGGCCTCGGCCCAAGTGCCTTGGGCGGCGGAGGTGACGCGGGCGATACGCGCCGCCAGATCGGCGGGCACGCGGGTGGCGCGGTCAAAATCGCGTTTGATGTGGCGCAGGTTCGCCTGCCCGACCGCGTCCAACACTGCGGGCTCGATCTGGGCCAGCCAATCCGCGATGCGCGGGTCGATGCGGCGGGCGTGGAGGACGCTTTCCATCGCCGCCATCTCCTCGGCCCGCTGCGGGGCCGCGCCCCGAGGCATGACCGTTTCCTGATCCCAGCCCAAACGGCCTGCGACCTGCGCCAGCGCCTCGGTGTCGCGCTGAAAAGCCATCAAATCATCATATGCAGTCATGTCTCAGCCTCTCAGCGATGTGGCGACGGGATAGGCCGCGAGGAAACGCGCGCGCAGGATCAGCACCCAAAGCAGCACGGCCAGCGCCTGATGCGCGAGCGCCAGATGCACGGGCGCGGCATAGAGCACGGTGGTGATGCCCAGAACCACTTGCAAAAACAACGCTGCCATCACGGCGTTGAAAGCAAAACGCGTGCGGGCATGGGCCGAGCGGCGACCGCGCAGCCAGACGATGACCCCGAAAGCAAAGAGCAGATAGCCCGCCATCCGGTGCATGAATTGCACCAACCCCGGGTTCTCAAAGAAATTCCGCCATGTCGGCGTGATGTCGAATGCCTCGGGCGGGAAGAACTGCCCCTGCATCAGCGGCCAATCGACAAAATAGCGACCTGCGTCAATCCCCGCGACCAGGGCGCCCAGCAGGATTTGCAAGGCAGCGAAGTGCAACAGGCCCGTTGCCATGCCGAATTGCTTGGCCTCCTTGGCGCGGCGGGCCTGAATCAGGTCGCGTTCGCTGCGGCCCAGCAAGAGCACATACCAAGTGATAAAACCGAGGATGACAAAGGCCAGCCCCAGATGCGTCGCCAAACGGTAGGAGGCCACATCCGTCACCCCCTGCCCGCTGGTCACGCCCGAGGCGACCATCCACCAGCCAATCGCCCCCTGCGCGCCGCCCAAAGCGCCGATAAAGAGCAGCCGTTTGGTCCAGCCGACAGGGATTTGGCGGCGCAGGAGGAAGTAGAGAAAGCCCAAGACCCAGACGAGGCCGATCACCCGGCCAAGCTGCCGATGCCCCCATTCCCACCAGTAAATGCGTTTGAAATCAGAGAGTTCCATCCAAGAGTTCTGGACCTGAAACTCATCGATCTGCTTGTATTTCTCGAATTCTGACTGCCAGTCGGCCTCGTTCATCGGCGGCAAGGCACCGGTCACCGGGCGCCATTCCGTGATGCTGAGGCCGGAGTCAGTGAGCCGCGTGAGCCCGCCGACGGCGATCATGACAAAGACCAGCGCAAAGAGGATCATCAGCCAGACCCGGATCGGCCCGCGCGCGCCGCCCCGGCCCTTGTCGATCGTGCCGGTTTGCACCGGGGCACGGCTAAGTTGGTCGGACCCGACCTCTTCGAACAGTTTGCGTTTCTCCGCCATGGCGCGCCTCTTTTTCCGTTTGGATAGAGTGGTATGACATGGGCAGAGAAAGGTCTAGCGGGGTGGGGTCGCCAGACAGGTGAGGACCATCGCCTGCCCGGGGGTGGCGATCCGGCGGGGTCGTCATGCCACTTTATGGCTCAGCGATGGTGCAACATGCGTAAGGCGTTGCATTGCTTTGCAAAATCGCCTCCCCGTGGGGCGGGCAGGCGATGACCCGGCGCCTGCGGCTTGATTCCGGGCCAGGCTTCGGCTCAGCTCTTCTCCTTCCAGCGGACCATTTGCCGCAGGATGCCATGCAACATCTGCACATCCGCCCGCGTCAACGGCATCCGCGACCACATGTTGCGAAGGTTAAGCTTCATCGAGGCGACCTTATGCTCGGGGAAGAAGAACCCGGCCTCCGTCAACTGCTCTTCGTAATGCCGCGCAAGATGGTCGATCTCGGCGCCCTTGGCCCAATCGGTGCCCGCCATCTCGACGACCTCATGGGTCACCTCGCCCTGCGCCCGCATCCATTCGTAAGACATCAACAGCACGCATTGCGCAAGATTGAGAGAGGCGAACTTTGGGTTCACCGGGACCGAGACGATGGCGTTGGCCTGCGCGATATCATCATTCTCAAGCCCTGCCCGTTCGGGTCCGAACAGCACCGCAACCCGTTGGGCCGCCGCGATTTTCTCTGCCGCCAGCCGCATCGCGGCTTCGGGGCTGTAGACCGGTTTGGTCAGGTCTCGGCTGCGCGCCGTGGTGGCAAAGGTGAAATCGCAATCGCCAAGCGCTTCGGGCAGATCGGCGCAATGCTGTGCCTCGTCCAACAGCCGCCCCGCCCCCGAGGCCATGGCCACGGCGGATTGACTCGGCCAGCCGTCGCGCGGGGCCACGACCCGCATGTGATCGAGGCCAAAATTCCACATCGCGCGCGCCGCGGCGCCGATGTTCTCGCCCATCTGGGGGCGGATAAGCACGATGGCCGGGATCGGCGCGGCCTGAACGGGGGAGGAGGATGTCTCTGTCATGCGCGCCTCATAGCCCCTGCGCCTGCGCACCGCAAGAAAGCCCGCGCGACGCACGCATATCCGTTTTCTTTTGCAACGCTCTGCGCTAGTCAGGCGCTCAGACCCGATTAAGGCCTAAGACTCGATTAAGGCCCCAGACTCGATTAAGGACAGTGACCATGGACGCGCCAGAACAGCCGCAGATTTACCTTATCACCCCGCCCGAAGTTGAGCTGAGCCAATTCCCCGCGCAACTCGCCGCCGTGCTCGACGCCCATCCGGTCGCCTGTGTGCGCATGGCGCTTTCGACCCGGGATGAAGACCGCCTCGCCCGCGCCGGTGACGCGCTGCGCGAGGTGACCCATGCGCGCGACGTGGCCTTGGTGATCTCGGATCATCTGCTGCTGGTCGAAAAGCTCGGCCTTGACGGCGTGCACCTGAGCGATGCCGCCCGCACCGTGCGCCATGCCCGCAAAGAACTGGGCGAAGATGCCATCGTCGGCGCCTTCTGCGGCACATCGCGGCATGAGGGGATGGCGGCAGGCGAAGCCGGGGCAGACTACATCAGCTTTGGCCCGACCCAAGCCAGCGCGCTTGGCGATGGAAGCTTTGCCGAGGCCGATCTGTTTCAGTGGTGGTCCGAAGTGATCGAAGTGCCTGTCGTCGCCGAAGGCGCGCTCGACATCAACATGATCCGCGATCTCGCCCCCCGGACCGACTTTTTCGGCATCGGGACCGAGATTTGGGACAAGGACGATCCGGTGGCCGAACTCGCCACCCTGATCGCCGCCATGCAGGGCTAAGCGGCCCCGAGGGCAGCCCGGTTAAAGGCTGCCCGCGCGCTTACAAAAACACCCGTTCGATGAACCAATAGGCCCCGACCGCCGCGATGACGCAGGAGGCGGGGACAGCGATGGCCCGGCGGTACCAATCGCGATTCATTGCCCAGCCGACCAGTACGAAGGCGATGGCGATCACCGCAAGCTGGCCCAGCTCCACCCCGATGTTAAAGCCGATGAGCGCAGGCACGAATTGCCCCGTAGGCAGGCCGAAGTCCCCCAGCACCGAGGCGAAGCCAAGCCCGTGCAACAGCCCAAAGCCAAAGATCACCAAGGGCCGCCAGCGGTTCAGGGCGGAGTGAAAGATATTCTCAACCGCGACATAGGTGATTGAGGCGGCGATCAGCGGCTCGACGATGGCACCGGGCACGTTGACCCAGCCCAAAGCCCCAAGCGCCAGCGTGACCGTATGGGCCAGCGTGAAGGCGGTGACCTGCCAGATCAAAGGCCGCAGACGGGTCGACAAAAAGAACAGGCCCAAGACGAATAGGATGTGATCCAACCCTTTGGGCAGGATGTGGTCGAACCCAACCGGGATGTAGCTGACGAAGGCCTGCCAGCCGCTTTCGGCATCACCGCCCCCAAGGGCGATTTCGGGGCTGGTCTCACCGCCCGACAGATAGCCCGTATAGGGCGCCTCCACCCCTTGCTGGCGCAGCACCAGCGCGCCCGCGCCATCCGGCCACGTCACCTGTACCTCTTCGGCGCCCCCAGGCACCGCGCCCTCCAGCCGCCACTGGCTATCGCGCGGCAGTTCGGCGTCGACCCCTTCGGGCACCTCGAGTGTCACACTCTCCAACGGCACGGCGGTACCATCGACGCTGAGCAGCGGCAGGCTGTTCCACTTCGGCAAAAGCTCGGGCGCGCGGTCGGCGATGCGCGCCGCGGGCAGGCTGCGCAGCGCATCGTAATCGCCCGCATTCTCGGCATTGTCGGTGTCGTCGACGGTATCAAGGTCGATGCCCGCCAAGAGCGCTTCGAGGTTGATGTCCAGCGCCAGCACCGCCCGCCCGTCGGCCACGGTCAAATCCGCGATCGTGGGTTTGACCTCATGCGCCTGTGCACCCGCGCCTGCCGAAAGCAGTACCGCGCTTGACAACAGCCACAGCAACGCCAGCTTGGTTCTTAACAAAATGAAAGTTCGCTTCATGAAACTATCCCAGTTGTCCGCTATTATTTTCAGTATCTTATCGGCGGCGCCTGCCTTTGCACATGAATACTGGCTGTCCCCGGTAAACTATCAAGTGGAAAGCGGTGAAAAGATCGCGGCGCATTTTCGCAATGGTGAGGAATTTACCGGCGCGGCCTTCCCCTATCTGCCCAACCGGTTCACGCGTTTTGCGGTCAAAATCGGCGGGCGAGAGGTCCCGCTATCGCCGCGCGCGGGCGACAGCCCTGCCCTGAGCTTCCCCGCACACGAGGGTGACGCGCTGGTGGTGGCGGTGGCCGAAACGACGCCCTCCAAAGTCACCTATGAGGACTTCGACAAGTTCCTCCGTTTCGCCACGCATAAGGACTTCCCCAAGGCCGAGAGCGATCACCGCGCGAACGGATGGTCGACCGAGAAGGTCGTCGAGAGCTACACCCGCCACGTCAAGACCCTGATCGCCCTCGGCGCGGGCGCAGGGCAGGATGCGCCCACCGGCATGGCGACGGAGTTCGTGGCACTGACGAATCCCTATGACGCAGATTTCGCGGGTGAGATGAAGGTGGCACTCCTCTATCAAGGCGCCCCCCGCCCCAACGCGCAGATCGAAGTTTTCGACCGCGCGCCGGATGACAGCGTGACCATCTCCCTCCACTGCACCGATGCGGCGGGCGAAGCGCTGATTCCGGTCACGGCGGGACATGAATACCTCTTTGACGCGGTGGTGCTGCGCCCGGCGGCAGAGGCGCAAAGGGGCGCGGGCTACGACCCCGATCAACCGGTCTGGGAAACGCTCTGGGCGGCGCTGACATTCGCGGTGCCACAATAACGCCGCTTGCGCGTGGGGAGATTTGGCGGCTAGAAGCGCCGCATGACCAAGACAGCTGACATCCTTTGCATCGGCTCCGTCCTTTGGGACGTGATCGGCCGCTCTGAAAACGCCATGCGCCAAGGCTCTGACATGCCGGGGCGGATCACCCGCCTGCCCGGCGGCGTGGCCCTGAACATCGGCATGGCGCTGGCCCGCTTTGGGCTGACGCCCGCGCTGCTTTCCGCCGTGGGGCGCGATGCGGAAGGGGATGAGTTGATCGCCGCCTGCGCCCTGCGCGGGCTGATCACCGATCACGTCTACAGCTCGGACGATCTGCCGACCGACCGTTACATGGCCGTCGAAGGGTCCAACGGGTTGATCGCCGCGATTGCCGATGCCCATTCGCTGGAGGCTGCGGGCGACAAGATCCTGCGCCCGCTGGAGGATGGCAGCCTGCCCAGCCCCTACGAAGGGGCCGTGGCGCTCGACGGCAACCTGACCGTCGAACTGCTGGCCCGCATGGCGCAAAGCCCGCTGTTGGCAAAGGCCGACCTGCGCGTCGCGCCCGCCTCTCCCGGCAAGGCGCTGCGGCTGACGCCCTTCCTCAAGGCCGGGCGCGGCACGCTTTATGTGAACCTCGAAGAGGCCGGGCTACTCTGCCAGTCGAGCTTTGACGATTCCCCCACCGCCGCCCGCGCCCTGCTGGCCCGTGGCGCACGCCGTGCCGTGGTGACCGACGGCGGCAACCCCGCCACCGTGGGCCAAGGGGACGAGATCATCACCCTCACCCCGCCGCAGGTGCATGTCGCCCGGGTCACGGGTGCAGGCGATACATTCATGGCGGCCCATGTGGCTGCTGAACTTGGCGGTGCTATTGCGCAATCCGCCCTCAAGGCAGCACTCGATGCCGCCGCCCTTTACGTTTCCGGAGAGACCAAGATATGACCACCGCCACATCCGCCCTGCCCCTGACCTTCAGCGCCGAGGTGGCCAAGGCCCGCGAGAACGCCGCGCCGATCGTGGCCTTGGAAAGCACCATCATCACCCATGGCATGCCCTATCCGCAAAACCTCGAAGTGGCGCGGCAGGTCGAACAGGACATCCGCGACGCAGGCGCCGTGCCTGCCACCATCGCCGTGATCCGCGGCGCGCTGCACATCGGTCTGGACGATGACCAACTGAGCGATTTGGCTCAAGCCAAGGACGTGGCCAAACTGTCGCGCGCCGATATGGCCGTCTGCATCGCTTCGGGCGGGACAGGTGCCACCACCGTCGCCGCCACCATGATCGCCGCCAATCTTGCGGGCATCGAAGTTTTCGCCACCGGCGGCATCGGTGGCGTGCATAAGGGCGCGGAAGAGAGCTTTGACATCTCCGCTGATCTCATGGAACTGGCCCAAACCCCCATCACCGTCATCGCGGCGGGCGCCAAGGCGATCCTCGACGTGCCGAAGACGCTGGAAGTGTTGGAAACCCAAGGCGTGCCGGTCATCACCGTGGGCCAAGACAGCTTCCCCGCCTTCTGGAGCGCAGGCTCGGACCTGCAATCGCCGCTGCGCCTTGATGATGCCGCAGCCCTTGCCAAAGCCCACCGCACCCGCGCCGCCATGGGCCTGCCCGGCGGCCAGTTGGTGGCCAACCCGATCCCCGCGGCAGAGGAAATCCCCGCCGCCGAACTCGCCCCGATCATCGCGCAGGCCCAGTCCGAGGCCGATGCCCAAGGGGTCCACGGCAAGGGCGTGACCCCCTTCTTGCTGCAACGCATCTTTGAGCTGACCGAGGGCCGTTCGCTGACCGCCAATATCGCACTGGTGCGCAACAATGCCCGGCTGGGGGCCAAGATCGCCGCAAACCTCGTCAACCTGCCGCGTTAAAGGCGAAAAACACCGCGGAGCCATTGCCGGGCCGGGGCATACGCCTTAGCTATGTTGCGATTAACTCTTCGGAAAACGGCGCAGATGAACACACCTTTTGATCCCGACCCAACGCAGGTTCGGCGTAGCCTTGTCGCAAGGCTACGCGCGTCTTTCCTGACCGGTCTGGTCGTGATTGCGCCTGTCGGGCTGACCATCTGGCTGATCTGGAGCGTGGTCGGCTGGATCGACGGTTTCGTGCTGCCATTGGTGCCCAAAGCCTACCATCCCGACCGGCTGCTCCAAGATTTCTTGGGCCTCGACCCGTCGATGCAGTTCAACGTGCGTGGCCTTGGGGTGGTGATCTTTCTGATCTTCACCGTCATGGTGGGCTGGGCTGCGAAAGGGCTGATTGGCCGTTCGATGATCCGCTTCGCCGAAAGTCTGGTGGAACGCACCCCCGTCGTTCGGACGATCTATTCCGGCATCAAACAGATTTCCGAGACGATCTTCGCCCAGTCCGAGCGAAGCTTTGAGACCGCCTGCCTGATCGAATACCCCCGGCGCGGCATCTGGGCGCTTGGCTTTATCTCGACCGAGGCGAAGGGAGAGGTCTTGGCCCGCACCAACGCGGGGGGCGAGATGCTCTCGGTCTTTCTGCCGACCACGCCGAACCCGACCTCGGGCTTCTTGCTGTTCCTGCCGCGGGAGGATGTGATCGAACTCGATATGAGCGTCGAAGACGCGGCGAAGCTGGTGATCTCTGCCGGGCTGGTCTATCCGCCGCGCCCCGGTGCTGATCTGCCCGAGGCGCTGGCGCTGTCGGACCCCGAAAGCTCAGCCGAACATCGCGGGTAGATCGACGCTGCTGCGCTGATTCAGATCGTCGAAGTGCTCCTCTAGAAACCGATCCGCCGCCGCCATGCCTGCCTCATGCAGCGCCCGGATCACCGCCGGGTTGGGCATCAGTTTCGTCGCCACCGACAGCTGCGCCATCAGCGCGTCATCGGCGATCATATGCATGTGCACCCGCTTCATCCGCCCCTCCGGCAGGGTGCCATCCGCAATCAGCCGCTGAACGAAGTCAATCGCCCGCATCTCGCGCAAGAGGCTGGAATTAAAGCTGATCTCATTGATCCGGTTCTGGATTTGCTGGGGCGTGACCGGCAGGTCTTCGCGGTCGAGCGGGTTGATGTTCACCACCACGATATCTTCGGGCAGGTCATCGCGGAACAGCGGAAACAGCGCCGGGTTGCCGGTATAGCCCCCGTCCCAAAACGCCTCGCGCTGGCCGGTCTGGGCGTCGTCAATCTCAACCGCCTTAAAGATCGTCGGCAGACAGGCTGAGGCAAGCAAGGCATCAGGCCCGATCTCATCCCCCTCAAACACCCGGATCTTGCCGTTGCGGACCCTTGTGGCGCAGACGAAAAAGAACGGCGGCTTATGCGCGCCCACTTTGCCGTAATCGAACCGCGCCACGACATCTTCGAGCGGATTGCGATAGAACGGGCCGTAAGCATAGGGCGACACGACTCGCGTCAGCGAATCCGAGATTGCCATGGGCAGCGAATATTCCATCGCCTGACTGAGCTTGTCCAAACCGAAAGGCGCCAGCCAATGGGACAGCCGCAGGTCCGAAATGCCAGAGACCTGCGCCCAAAGCCAATCAAGGTTCTCCCGTGCGCCCGCGCGACCGCCCGAGATCATCCCCGATTTCAGCGCCGCCCCGTTCAGCGCCCCCGCCGAGGTGCCCGAGATCCCGCAGATATCCAGATCGTCCTGCTGCAACAGCCGGTCGAGCACCCCCCAAGTGAAAGCGCCATGCGCGCCGCCACCTTGGAGGGCAAGGTTGATGCGTTTCTTGACCGCCACGGCGCTTACAAGGCCGTCCAGCCGCCATCGACGCTGATCGTCGTGCCGGTGATCTGCGCCGCTGCATCCGAGCATAGGAAGGTTGCCGTGCCGCCCATCTGTTCAACAGTGGCGAATTCGCGCGACGGCTGCCGGGTGAGCATGACCTGTTCGATCACCTCTTCGCGGCTCATGTCGTATTCCTTCATGGTGTCGGGGATCTGTTTCTCGACGATCGGGGTCAGCACATAGCCGGGGCAAATGGCGTTGCAGGTGATCGGGTCTTTCGCCGTCTCCAGCGCTGTGGTCTTGCTTAGGCCGACAATCCCGTGTTTCGCGGCGATATAGGCGGATTTATAGGGCGATGCCGTCAGACCATGGGCCGAGGCGATGTTAATCACCCGGCCCCACCCCGCCTTGCGCATCATCGGCAAAGCCTCGGCGGTGGTGTGAAAGGCTGACGACAGGTTGATCGCGATGATCGCGTCCCATTTCTCGGCCGGAAACTCAGGGATTGGCGCGACATGCTGGATGCCCGCGTTGTTCACCAGAATGTCACAGACCCCGGCTTCGGCAATCAAACGCCGACAGTCCGCCCCCTTGGACATGTCGGCCTTGATGTAGCGGGCGGTTACGTTGCATGTCTGCGCAATCTCCTGCGCCAGCGCATGATCCGCCTCGTCATCGGTAAAAGAGTTCAACACGATATCGGCCCCGGCGCGCGCCAATTCCCAGGCGATGCCCAGTCCGATTCCAGAGTTCGATCCCGTGATGACGGCTGTCTTGCCGGACAGGTCGATGGTGAAAGCCATGGCGCGTCTCCTTGTTCATGCTGCGCCTGCATCATGTACTGCGCGCGCGCCAAAGGGAAAGGGTTTGCGCGAAGGAGCTTAAGGGTCGGTGAAAATTGGCCAAAAAAAACGCCCGCGCGAGGCGGGCGTAAGTTATTGAGGCAGGTTTCATACAGGCAAGAAACCTATCGAGCAGTGACCTCTGTATACGCCTTTCACGCTCACAATCCAAGCTAAAAGTTTGATAAGGCGAGAATCCGCGGGTATGGAATAACTCCAACAAAATAAGGGCAGATCGTGATTGTTTCAAAAATGAGCTGGGAATTTTTCTCGAAAGCACGGGGCGTTGCGGCCCTTTCTTCACTGATTCTGCTCTCGGGGGCGGCATGGGCCGCCCCGCAACATGGAATCGCCATGTATGGCGAGCCTGATCTGCCGACCGATTTTGACGCCCTTCCTTATGTGAACCCCGAAGCCCCCAAGGGGGGTGAGATCGTGCTGGGCAATACCGGGGGATTCGACAGCCTCAACCCCTTCGTCCGCAAGGGCACCGCGCCTTGGCAGTTGCCGCATTTCACCCATGAGACCTTGATGGGGCGGTCCTGGGATGAACCCTTCGCGCTTTACGGGCTGCTGGCCGAGACGATCGAGGTGCCCGAGGACCGCTCTTGGGTGGAATTCACCCTGCGCGAGGAGGCGCGGTTTTCCGATGGCACGCCCGTCACCGTCGAGGATGTGATCTTTTCTTTCGATCTGCTCGGCACCGAAGGCCATCCCCGCTACCACGGGCTGCGCCAGCAGATCGACAGCATCGAACAGACCGGCCCGCGCAGCCTGCGGATGACTTTCAACAGCGACAACCGCGAGCTTGCCCTGCTCGCCGGGATGCGCCCCATCCTCAGCAAGGCGCAATGGGAGGGGCGGGACTTTGCCAATGCCCCCCTGTCCGAAATCCCCTTGGGCAGCGGCCCCTATACCATCACCGACTATCAGGCGGGCCGCCATGTCACGCTGACGCGCAATTCCGATTACTGGGGTGCAGAGGTGCCCTTTCGCCAAGGCACGCATAACTACGATGAGGTAAAGATCGACTTCTACGGCGATGCCAATGTGCTCTTCGAAGCCTTCAAGGCCGGTCAAATCTCAGCCGTGCGCGAATTCAACGCCGAGACTTGGGCCACGCAATACGACTTCCCTGCGATCACCCGCGGCGAGGTGGTGAAATCGACCTTCCCGCATAGCAAACCTTCGGGCATGACCGGTTTTGTCATGAACGCCCGCCGCGCGCCTTTCGACGATTGGCGGGTGCGCGACGCGCTTATTTCGGCCTTCAACTTCGAGTATATTAACGAGACGCTTACCGGCGGCACCCTGCCCCGGATCACCTCTTATTTCTCGAACTCCGACCTTGCCATGCGCGACGGTCCGGCGTCGGGGCGGGTTTTCGATCTGCTGGCCGATTACGCCGACACGCTGCCGCCCGGCACGGTGGATGGCTATCGGCTGCCGGTGGGTGACGGCTCTGCCCGCAACCGTGCGGGCATCCGCGCCGCGATGCAGCAGTTGAATGCCGCAGGCTATGAGGCCGAAGGCGGCGTCATGCGCCGGGGCGACGGCACGCCGCTGACCTTTACCATCCTTCTGTCCAAGGGAAGCCGTGAAAACCTAGCGATTGCAGAGCTTTACACGCAGGCCCTCAAGCGACTTGGCATCACCGCCGAGATCGAAACCGTGGATGATGCGCAATTCGTCGCACGGCAGAACAGCTATGATTTCGACATGACAACCTTCCGCCGCGCCCTGTCGCTCAGCCCCGGTACAGAGCAGCGTTTCTACTGGGGGTCGGAGGCCGCCGATCTGCCCGGCACGCGCAACCTCATGGGCGTGCGCTCTCCGGCGGTGGATGCGATGATCGACAGGATGTTGCAGGCCCGCGAAACGGCGGATTTCGTCGCCGCGACCCGCGCGCTCGACCGTATCCTCACCGCAGGGCGCTATGTCATCCCCTTTTGGCAGTTCGACGAAGGGCTGATCGCCCATGACGCGCGCATGGCCTACCCCGAGACGATCCCGCTTTACGGCGATGGGCCGAACTTCATGCCCGAGGTCTGGTGGTGGCAACCGGCGGAGGGGTCAGACCAGTGAGGTCACCCAGAGGATCGTCGCATCCTCATCGCTGAGCGAGACAACGTTATGCCCCATGGTGGCGTCGTAATAGGCGCTATCGCCCCGGCGCATGTCGACGGGCTCATAAAACTCGGTAAACAGCCGCACCATGCCGGTCAGCACATAGAGGAATTCCTCGCCGTCATGGCGCACCCAGCCGTCGAATTCCTCCATCCGGCGGGCGCGGATGCGGGCGCGGTAGGGCAGCATCTGCTTCTTGCGCAAGGCGTCGGCCAGCAGCACATGCTCATAGGTGCCGGTGGCCTTGGGCGCGCCTTCCTCGGCGCGGGTCACGGCCATGCGACCGGTGATCTTCTCCCCCGCGGGCGGGGTGAAAAGCTGCGGCACGGTGATCTCCAGCCCCACGGCGAGCTTTTTCAGCGCGTCATAGGTGGGCGACATCAGCCCGTTCTCGATCTTGCTCAGGGTGGAGCGCGCCAGCCCCGCCTGCCGCGCGGCCTGTTCCAGCGTCCAATTGCGCGCCTTGCGCAACTCGCGCACCCTTGCGCCAAGGTCGACCGGCGGGGCGGTCTCGCTCGCGCCGCTTTCGCGGGCGATCTGGATCAGGGATCGGGGCGGCGTATCTGTCATGGACCTGCTATAGCCGCGCCATGGGGCGCTTGCAACGCTGCCCGCTTGCGATACCGGCCCCGGCCCGCTATGCCCGTTGCGCAGCAATAGATGGGGCGCATCATGGCCGAAGCGATCAAACTCGATATCATGTCAGACCCGATCTGCCCGTGGTGCTATATCGGCAAGGCCCATCTGGACCGCGCATTGCAAGACCACCCCGACCATCCCTTTGCCATCGAATGGCACCCGTTCCAGCTCAACCCCGAGATGCCGCGCGAAGGCATGGACCGGCGCAGCTATCTTGAACGTAAGTTCGGCGGCAAGGAAGGCGCCGTGCGCGCCTATGCACCGGTCGTGGAACATGCCGAGAAGGCCGGGCTGAAGATCAACTTCGAGGCCATGCAGCGCACGCCCAACACGCTGGATGCGCACCGTCTGATCCACTGGGCCGGGATCGAAGGCCGCCAGACCGCAGCCGTCTCTGCCCTTTTCAAAGCCTATTTCGTCGATGCCCGCGATATCGGTGACGCCGAGGTACTGGCCGATATCGCCGACAGTATCGAGATGGACGCCGCCGTGGTCACCCGCCTGCTGAAATCCGATGTCGATGCGCAGGACATCCGCGACCGTGATGCCCATAGCCGCAAGATGGGCGTGAACTCGGTGCCGACCTTCATCGTTGCCAACACCCATGCCGTTCCCGGCGCGCAACCGCCCGAGCTATGGGCGCAGGTCATTGCCGATCTGACCAATCAGCAGGGCTAAACAGGGCGGCAATCATTGCCAAGTTAAGCGTTCTCGACTATCGAGAGCGCAACCACAAGTTATTCCCTGAATCCTGCCCAAACGGATCCGCCGTTCGGGACAATCGCCGGAGTGCGCCTTCGTGACCACCGAAAATCCAAAATTCTCCATGGGGCGGATCGAATTCGTCGGCCTTATCGCGATGATGATCGCCACCATCGCCTTTTCCATCGATGCGATGCTGCCCGCCCTGCCCGAGATCGCGGCGGAACTCTCGCCCGAGATGGCCCACCGCGCCCCGCTGATCCTGACAGCCTTCGTGCTGGGCATGGGGCTGGGCACATTCTTTAGCGGCGCGCTGTCGGATGCATTCGGCCGCCGCAACGTGGTCTTCGGCGGGGCGGCGCTCTATTGTCTTTCGGCCTTCGTCGCTTGGATGAGCAACTCACTCGAAGTCATGCTCGTAGCACGCATCTTCCAAGGGCTTGGCGCTTCTGGCCCGCGTGTGGTGGCCGTGGCGATCATTCGTGACCTCTATGCGGGGCGCGAGATGGCGCGGATCATGTCGGTGGTGATGATGGTCTTCGCGCTGGTGCCTGCCTTGGCCCCGATGCTGGGCGCGGGGATCATCCTGACGGCGGGCTGGCGCGCGATTTTCATCGCCTTCATGGCTTTCTCGCTCATCTCGGTCATCTGGATGGCCCTGCGTCTGCCCGAAACCCTCGCCCCCGAAGACCGGCGCCCGCTGCGCGCACGGCTGATCATTGGCGCGGTGCGCGAGTTGGTGGGTCACCCCACGGTGCGCCTGTCGATCCTCGTGCAGTCGCTCGCCATGGCGATGCTCTTCTCGATGCTGATGCTGGTGCAGCCGATCTATGACACCGTCTATGGGCGCGGCGAAAGCTTCCCGCTGTGGTTCGGCGGCATCGCCGTGGTGGCGGCCAGCGCCAGCCTGATCAACGCGCTTTTGGTCGTCCGCTACGGCATGCGGCGGCTGGTGACCATCGCCTTGGGCGTGCAAATCCTGCTGTCGGGCGCCATGTATTTCCTCAACCTCGGCGCCCTGCCCGACCCTTACGGCTTCGCCGCCTTCGTGTTCTTCCAGACCTGCCTGTTCTTCCAAGCGGGGCTGACATTGGGCAACCTCAACGCCATCGCGATGGAGCCGATGGGCCATATCGCAGGCATGGCGGCTTCGGTCGTGGGGGCAATTTCCACCGTGCTGGCAGCGCTGATCGCCTCCCCAGTGGGATTGATGTTCGACGGCACGACCAAGCCGCTGGCGCTGGCCATGCTGCTGATGGCAATCGCGGCCTATGCGCTGATGCTCTACATGGGGCGGGTGGAGAACCGGCAGCCGGCGGCGGCGGAATAACCGCCGCCTTTCGAAGGGCTTAGCCCTTCGCCTTGGCCTTTTTTGCGGTCTTTTCCTTGGCGATCACATGTTCGGCCAAGTCGCGTGCGATGGCAAAGGCGCCTTTGATCTTATCGGCATCCGTCTTCCAATCCCGGCGCACGACGATCTTGTTGTCCTTGACCTTGGCAAGCCCGCGCTGATCCTGAATGAACTTCACCAACCCCTCGGGCGAGGCGAATTTGTCGTTGTGGAACTGGATCGTCGCCCCCTTCGGCCCGCCATCAAGCTTGGCGATCCCGGCGCGTTTGCACATCGCCTTGATCCGCACCACCAGCATCAGCGTGTTGACCTCTTTCGGCAGCTTGCCGAAACGGTCGATCAACTCGGCGGCAAAGCCTTCCAGCTCGACCTTGGTCGAAAGCTCGCTGAGACGACGGTAGAGGCCAAGCCGCACGTCAAGATCGGGCACATAGTCCTCGGGGATCAGCACCGGCACGCCAAGGTTGATCTGCGGCGCCCATTGCTCGTCGGCCTCGGACAGCCCCTCAAGCTCGCCTGCCTTGATCTTGGCAATCGCCTCTTCCAGCATGGACTGATAAAGCTCGAAACCCACGTCGCGCATCTGGCCGGACTGTTCTTCGCCCAGAAGGTTGCCCGCACCACGAATGTCGAGGTCTTGGGACGCCAGCGTGAAGCCCGCGCCGAGCGTGTCGAGGCTGCCCAGCACCCGCAGGCGCTTCTGGGCCGTGTCGGTCAGTTTGGCGCGTGGCTTGGTCGTGAGATAGGCATAGGCGCGCGTTTTTGAGCGCCCCACCCGGCCCCGGATCTGGTAAAGCTGCGCCAGCCCGAACATATCCGCGCGGTGCACGATCATCGTGTTGGCGGTGGGAATGTCGAGGCCGGATTCCACGATGGTCGTGGCCAACAGAATGTCGAACTTTCCGTCGTAGAAAGCGTTCATCCGGTCGTCGAGCTCCCCCGGCGCCATCTGGCCGTGGGCCACGACGTAAGAAAGCTCGGGCAGTTGCGCCTTCAAAAACTCTTCGATCTCGCGCAGGTCGCTGACGCGCGGCACCACGTAGAAGCTCTGTCCGCCGCGGTAATGCTCGCGCAAGAGCGCCTCGCGGATGGTCACCGCGTCGAACTCGCTGACATAGGTGCGGATCGACAGACGGTCCACGGGCGGCGTGCCGATGATCGACAGATCGCGCACGCCGGTGAGCGACAGTTGCAAGGTCCGCGGGATCGGCGTGGCGGTCAGGGTCAGCACATGGATGTCCGTGCGCAGCGCCTTCAACCGCTCCTTATGGGTGACGCCAAAGTGTTGTTCTTCATCAATAATCAACAGGCCGAGGTCGTTGAAACGAATCCCCTTTGCCAGCAGCGCATGAGTGCCGATCACGATATCGACCGTGCCCTTGGCCATCCCCTCACGCGTCGCCGCTGCTTCCTTGGCCGAGACGAACCGGCTAAGCTGACGGACGTTGATCGGGAAGCCGCGGAAGCGTTCCGCGAAGCTCTTGTAGTGCTGCCGCGCGAGCAGGGTCGTCGGCGCGATCACCGCGACCTGCACGCCCGACATGGCCGCGACGAAGGCCGCGCGCATCGCCACCTCGGTCTTGCCGAACCCCACATCGCCGCAGACCAGACGGTCCATCGGGTTGCCGGAGGTCAGATCGTCGATCACATCACCGATGGCGCGGAGCTGGTCGTCGGTTTCCGTGTAAGGGAAACGGGCCGAGAATGCGTCCCACATCCCCGGCGGCGGGTCGAGCACGGGCGCCTTACGCAGGCTGCGTTCGGCGGCAATGCGGATGAGCTTGTCCGCCATCTCGCGAATGCGCTCTTTGAGCTTGGCCTTTTTCGACTGCCATGCGCCGCCGCCGAGTTTGTCGAGAAGCCCTTCCTCATGCCCGTAGCGCGACAGCAGTTCGATATTCTCCACCGGCAGGTAAAGCTTTGACTGTTCGGCATATTCCAGCACAAGGCACTCATGCGCGGCGCCTGCGGCGGTAACGACCTCCATCCCGTGATAGCGCCCGATGCCGTGGTCGACATGAACCACCAGATCGCCGGGGCTGAGGCTTTGCGCCTCGGTCAAGAAGTTCTCGGCCCGGCGCTTGCGTTTTGGCGCACGGATCAGACGGTCGCCCAGCACGTCCTGTTCTGAGATCACCGTCATCCCCGGCGCCTCGAACCCATGTTCCAGCGCCCAAACCGCCAGATGCAGCCCGCGCTTGCCGATGCGGGTGGCATCCATCACCGGGATCGCCTCGGCCAGACCTTCGTCTTCGATCAGCCCGGTCAGGCGCTCCCGCGCGCCTTCGGAGTAGCTGGCGATCAGCACCGGCCCAACTTCAAGCTTTGCTTTAATATGCGCGGCCAAAGCACCGAAAAGGCTAACGGATTCCTGCTGACGCTCAGGGGCGAAATTGCGCCCGAGCCGCGCGCCTGCATCCAGCACCCCCGGCCCCGTGGGCTGCGGCAGCGGGTTGAACTGGATCACCCGATGATCCAGCAACGCTTGGGTCCAAGCCTCATCGGTCAGGTACAGCCCCTCAGGTGGGGCAGGTTTGTACACGCTGTCCATCTTCGAGCGCGTCTTCATCGCCAGTTTGCGGGTCTCATACTGGTCTTCGATGGTTTCCCACCGCGCAATCCGCATCGGGGTCAATTGATCGTCTAGAGTGACCGTGGCCTTGGGCAGATAGTCGAAAAGCGTTTCCAGATCGTCGTGGAAAAACGCGAGCCAATGCTCCGCGCCCTGATGTTTGCGGCCCGCGCTGATTGCCTCGTAAAGCGGATCATCGGTGCCAGCGGCGCCAAACTCGATGCGGTAGTTCTGCCGGAACCGGGTGATCGCCGCCTCGTCGAGGATGACCTCGCTCACCGGGGCAAGCTCGACCAGATCAAGCTTTTCAGTGGTCCGCTGCGTCGCCGGATCAAACCGCCGCGCGCCATCCAGCACGTCGCCGAAAAGATCAAGCCGCACCGGGCCAAGATCGCCGGGCGGGTAAATGTCGATAATCCCGCCGCGCACGGCGTAGTCGCCCGGCTCCATCACCGTGGGGCTTTGCACAAAGCCCATGCGCACCAAAAACGCGCGCAACGCCTTTTCGTCGATCCGGCTGCCCACGCGGGCGGCAAAGGCCGCGTCGCGCAGGGTGTCGCGGGCGGGGATGCGTTGGCTGGCCGCGTTCAAGGTCGTCAGCAGGACGAACTGATCGGGCATCCCATGCACCAGCGCCGCCAGCGTCGCCATCCGCCGGGCCGAGATATCGGCGTTGGGTGACACCCGGTCATAGGGCAGACAATCCCAGCCCGGGAAGGTGACGACCGGCATGTCGGGGGCGTAGAACCGCAAGGCGGCCTGCATCGCCGCCATGCGTTTGTCATCACGCGCCACATGGACCACCGGCTGGCCGCCCTTGGCGATTTCATCGAGGATGGCGCGGGCATCATAGCCTTCGGGAACGCCGGAGAGGGTGATATTGCGCGGATCGTTCATCGGGTCTCAATTGGCCCTCGGAGGGGGGCTGTCAACCCGCCAGCGGGCCGATGCTTAGATTTTGATACATTCCCCAAAGCGCGGTCACGAAGATCGAGACCATGCCGATGATCTGGGTGTAAAGCCGGTGCCGCATCAATCGCCGCCGCAGCACCTCACCGGTTGAGCCTTCGATGCGAATGAGCCGCGCGGTCGACAGGCTTAAAAGCCCCACCAGCGACATGGGAAAACCCAAGAGCAGCAAGGCTTGGGCGAATTCGATGCCATAGACGAACCCCAAGAGCACCAGAGAGGTCAACGCGAAGAACCCCAGCCCCAAGAGCCACAGCCCCGAGACCTGCGAGATATAGAGCATTCGGTTCACGTTGATCCGCACGATGTCTTCCAGATCGGCCTCGGCCTCTCCGCCATAGCGGCGGGCGCGCAGGACCATGTCGAAGGGCACGCCCAGCACCCAGTGGCTTGCCGTTGACCACATCACAGCCAGCGCGATCCAGAACCAAAGGTTCGAGAAAGAGCGCATGTCGATCATTTCGAAAAGGGTTTGATACCAGTCCAAGGCGTGCTCGTCCGAATATTGAGTTCGGATCTCTTAGCGGTCCGGCGCGACAATTCATAGGGTTGAGGCGTTCAAAAATACATGGCAAGCCCTTGCCGAGCCATTCTGAGGTATAATTGATGCAACCCGTCCACGCCCCCTTCCCCGCCACACGCCTGCGCCGCACCCGTGCCAATGCCGGTATCCGCGCGCTGGTGCGCGAGAATGACCTGCACTTGGGCGATCTGATCTGGCCGGTTTTCGTGCGCGAAGGCGAAGGCGTGGAAGAGCCGATCCCCTCCATGCCCGGTGTCATGCGCCGCTCGGTCGACACCTTGGTCCCGGCGGTGCGCGCAGCCGCGGATCTGGGCATCGGCACGGTCTGCGTCTTCCCCTACACCGGGCCTGAGGACCGGACCGAGGATTGCGCCCGCGCATGGGATCCGCAGAACGCCACCAACCGCGCCATCGCCGCCATCAAAGAGGCGGTGCCGGAGATGGTGGTGATGACCGATGTGGCGCTCGATACCTATAACATCAACGGCCATGACGGTTTCGTCGAAGACGGCATAATCGTGAATGACCGCACGGTCGAGGCGCTGGTCAAGATGGCGCTGGCACAGGCCGAAGCAGGGGCGGATATCATCGGGCCTTCGGATATGATGGACGGGCGCATCGGCGCGATCCGCGCAGGTCTCGAAGAGGCCGGGCATCAAGATGTGATGATCCTGAGCTACGCCGCCAAATACGCCAGCGCCTTCTACGGCCCCTTCCGCGACGCGGTTGGCGCCTCTGCGGCCCTGACCGGCGACAAGAAGACCTATCAGATGGATCCGGCCAATAGTGACGAGGCGCTGCGGCTGGTGGCGCGCGACCTCTCGGAAGGCGCGGATATGGTTATGGTGAAACCGGGAATGCCCTACCTTGATATCTGCCGCCGGGTGAAAGACGCCTTCGGCGCTCCGACCTTCGCCTATCAGGTCTCGGGCGAATACAGCATGATCAAGGGCGCGGCAGACCAAGGTTGGATCAACGGCGAACGCGCGATGATGGAGAGCCTTCTGGCCTTTAAACGCGCGGGCTGCGACGGCGTGCTGACCTATTTCGCCCCCGATGTCGCCCGGCTTTTGCTCAAAAGCGCGTGACCTAAGGGCGTAAATCTGCGCAAAGGGGCCAATCAACATGACAAGCCGCGTGATTATGCGTAATCTCCCGCATAAGTCGGGAAAACCGGCAGCAGGCAACCGATCTTGAATATACAGGCAGAAAAGATGACCAATCAGACATACAACCGGCGCTTCGTGACATTGGGCGCCCTCTCGGCGCTCGGCGCGACCGCGGCCTGCGGCAATGGCGTGGGCGGACGCGGCAGCGCGATGATCGACGCGCGCGTGGATGCAACACTGGCCGAGATGTACCGCGGCTATCCCAACACCCGGCAATTGGCCGAAAAGGCCAATGGCATGTTGGTCATGCCGCTGGTGACGGAAGCGGGCCTCGGCTTTGGCGGTGCCTATGGGCGCGGCGCGCTGCGCGTGAACGACGTGACGGTGGACTATTATTCGGTGACCAAAGCCTCGGGCGGCTTGCAGATCGGCGCGCAGCAATATGCGCATGTGCTGTTCTTCATGACCGAACCCGCCCTGCGCGAATTCCGCCGCTCGCCGGGCTGGGCCGCGGGTGCCGGGCTGGAATACGTGATCTCCGACAAGGGCGACAGCGTGAACGCCGATACCACGACCGTGATGGCCCCGGTTCTGGCCGCCGTCTTTGGCCGCGCGGGCCTACGCATCGGCGCGACGCTGGAAGGCACGAAATACACGCGGATCATTCCCTAAGGGGCACCCGCGCCTGCGGAAAGCGAACGCCCGGCTTTAAGCCGGGCGTTTTTGTTTGGGGCGATGGGCAAAGCTGCCCGTCGCGGGTTACCCGAGGTTCTGCAACCGTTTGAACAGGCTCGACGTATCCCAACGCCCGCCGCCCATCTTCTGCACGTCCTTGTAGAACTGATCGACCAGCGCGGTCACCGGCAGGCTCGCCCCCGTCTCATCCGCCGCATCGAGACAGATGCCCAAATCCTTGCGCATCCAATCCACTGCAAAGCCGTGATCGAACTTGTCGTCGAGCATGGTCTCATAGCGGTTTTCCATCTGCCATGAGCCTGCCGCACCTTGGCTGATCACCTCGACCACCGCGCGGCCATCAAGCCCCGCCTTCTCGGCGAAATGCAGCGCTTCAGAGAGGCCCTGCACCAGCCCCGCGATGGCGATCTGGTTGCACATCTTGGTCATCTGGCCTGCGCCGCTCTCCCCAATGCGGCGGCAGATTTTCGCGTAGACCTCCATGATCGGCAGCGCCCGGTCAAAAGCGCCTTCGTCGCCGCCGCACATGATCGACAACTGGCCGTTTTCCGCACCCGCCTGACCGCCCGAGATCGGCGCGTCGACAAAGCTCACCTGCGCCTCATCGGCGGCGGCATAAAGCTCACGCGTCACGGCCGCCGAAACGGTGGTGTGATCGACAAAGATCGCCCCCGCCGTCATGCCGCCAAAGGCCCCGTCTTCCCCCAAACAGACCGAGCGCAGATCGTCGTCATTGCCCACGCAGGCGATCAGGAAATCCGCATCCTTTGCCGCCGCACGCGGGGTCTTGGCCATGGCGCCGCCATAGGTTTTCACCCAGTCGTCCGCCTTGGCTTCGGTGCGGTTGTAGACGGTCACATCGTGGCCCGCCTTTTGCAGATGCCCCGCCATCGGAGCCCCCATGACCCCCAGTCCCAAAAACGCGAGCTTTGCCATGTGCTTTTCCTTGTCATTCAGTTGCGTTATTCCCTGTCACTACACCTACCACCCTGCGCGCTCCGGTCAATCTGCGCGCCAGTCGAGGATCCCCCGATGGCATTGATGTTTCGCTGGCTTATCCGATTGGCGGTGTTTCTCGTCACGCTGAGCGTCGTGGTTTTGGTGCTGGTCTATTGGTTCGCCGCGCGGTCCCTGCCCGACTATGACGATACGGTCGAGGTCGCAGGCGTCAGCGCCCCGGTCGAGATCGTGCGCGACAATGCCAATGTGCCGCATATCTTCGGGCAGAGCGATGAGGATGTCTTTTTCGGCCTCGGTTTCGCCCATGCCCAAGACCGGCTGTGGCAATTGATCACCCTACGCCGCACCGCGCAGGGGCGGCTGTCCGAGGTTTTCGGCACTGCCACCATCACCACCGACAAGCTGATGCGGCGCTATGACATCTACCGGCTTGCCGTGGCAGCGGCGGATAAGCTCGACCCCGAAACCGAAGCGGCGCTTGAGGCTTATTCCGCCGGGATCAACGCGCGTCTCGACCAGATCAACACCGAAGCCTTGGGCCGCGGTGCGCCCGAGATGTGGCTCTTCAATGCGCCCATGGCCCCGTGGCGGCCCGCGGATTCACTCGCGATCACCAAGCTCATGGGCCTGCAAATGTCGGGCCATCTGGAGGCCGAGGTGCTGCGCGCGCGCGTGTCCTTGGAGTTGAGCGATCCGGACCGTCTGCGCGATATCCTGCCCGAAGCGCCGGGCAGCGGGGTCGCCGCCCTGCCCGAATATGCCGCCCTCTTCCCCGAGGTCACCCGCAGCCACGCCGCCGCAGCGCCGATAGCGCGACACCCGCTGTCGCCCTTCAAACGGCAGGCCTTCGCCGGGGCTTCCAACGCTTGGGCCGCCGCGCCCTCGCGCTCTGCCGCGGGGGGCACGCTTTTGGCCAATGACCCGCATTTGGGCTTCACCGCCCCCGCGATCTGGTATCTCGCCCGGTTGGAGCTTGAGACCGGCGGCGTGATCGGTGGCACCATTCCGGGGATGCCGGTGGTGCTTACGGGTCGCAGCGCCGACCTGGGCTGGGGGCTGACCACCGCCTATGTCGACGATCAAGACGTCTATATCGAAGAGCTGAACCCCGACAACGCCGAGGAATATCGCACCCCGGATGGCTTCAAGAAATTCCGCAAACGCGCGTCGATCATCAATATCGCCGATGCCGACCCGATCACCGTCACCCTGCGTTGGACCGACAATGGCCCCGTGCTGCCCGGCAGCCACTACAACCTTGGCAGCATCACCCCGCCGGGGCATGTGGCCGCTGTCGCCTCGACCCTCTTTACCGAGGAGGACACTTCGCTGGCCGCCGCGATGAAGGTGATGCGCGCGAAATCGGTGCAGCAGGCGATCAATGCCGCGACGGACTATGTGGCGCCAGCACAGAACCTCACGCTGGTCGACCGCGATACCATCGCGATGAAGACCATCGGCGCCATGCCGCGTCGCGATGCCAATCACCAAAGCGAAGGGCGCATGCCCAGCCCCGGTTGGATCGCCGCCAACCGCTGGGACGGGATGCTGCCCTATACCGCGAACCCCGAATTCATCGCCCCCGCAGGCGGCATCCTTGGCAATACCAACAACAAGACGGTCGACCGCCCCTTCCCCAACCATGTCTCCTTTGTCTGGGGCGACACGCAGCGGGTGCAGCGCTGGCAACGGCTGATGCAGAACCGCGAGGTGCACACCCGCGACAGTTTCATCGAAGCGCAGCTCGATACCGTCAGCCCCACGGCCCGCTCGCTGCTGCCGCTCATCGGCGCCGAGCTGTGGTTCACCGGAGAGGCCGCCCCCGACGGCACGCCGGAGCGCCAGCGCCAGCGCGCGCTGGATCTGCTCGCCGGTTGGTCGGGTGAGATGAACGAACACCTGCCCGAGCCGCTGATCTATGCCGCGTGGATCCGCGCCTTGCAGGACCGGCTGATCCGCGACGAATTGGGACCGCTGGCCGAGGAGTTCACCCATATCCAGCCGCTCTTCATCGAACGCGCCTTTCGCGATGTGCAGGGCGCTGCGAAGTGGTGCGACGTGCGCCAATCCGCCCCGGTGGAGACCTGCCACGACATGGCGCGGCTGGCGCTCGACGACGCGCTGCTCTGGATCAACGAAACATGGGGCACGCAGCTTGAATCCCTCCGCTGGGGCGACGCGCATCAGGCGACTCATGACCACCCCGTGCTGGGCGAGGTGCCGCTTTTGCGCTACTTCGTGAACATCCGCCAGTCGACCTCGGGCGGGGACAATACCCTGCAACGCGGGCTGACACGCGGCACCGGCAAAGACCCCTTCTTTAACGTGCACGGCGCAGGCTATCGCGGCGTTTACGATTTTGCCGATCCCGACAGTTCGGTCTTTGTCACCTCCACCGGGCAATCGGGGCATTTCCTGTCGCGGCATTACGATGATATGGCGCAACTCTGGCGGCGGGGCGAATATATCCCGATGTCGCTGGACGCCGAACTGGCCCGCGCCGCTGCCG
The DNA here is from genome assembly GCF_043557315.1 of Sulfitobacter sp. 1A12779. Classification (NCBI taxonomy): domain Bacteria; kingdom Pseudomonadati; phylum Pseudomonadota; class Alphaproteobacteria; order Rhodobacterales; family Roseobacteraceae; genus Sulfitobacter; species Sulfitobacter sp. 1A12779. The sequence goes on along the minus strand of NZ_JBIFFU010000003.1, from coordinate 141,733 downwards.
TGGGCGTGACCCGATTGGAGCCTGCCCAATGACCGCCCGCGTGATCCTGCTGAACAAACCCTATGGCGTGCTGTCGCAATTCACCGACAAGGGCACCGAAGGCAGCACGCGGCCCACCCTCTCGGCCTATGTCGATGAAAAGGGGTTTTATCCTGCCGGGCGGCTCGACCGCGACAGCGAAGGGCTTTTGGTGCTGACAGACCACGGCCCGCTTCAGGCCCGCATCGCGCATCCGAAATACAAACGGCCCAAGAGCTATCTGGTGCAGGTCGAAGGCACGCCGGATGCCGCGGCGCTCGACGCGCTGCGCAAAGGTGTCGAACTGAAGGACGGTCTGACGAAACCCGCCCAAGTGGATCAGATCGACGCGCCTGATCCGCTTTGGCCGCGCGACCCGCCGGTGCGCTTTCGCAAGACGGTCCCCGACGCTTGGCTGCGCATCACCATCCGCGAGGGTCGCAACCGGCAAGTGCGGCGCATGACGGCCCATGTCGGCTTGCCCACCCTGCGGCTGATCCGCGAAAGCGTGGGCGATTGGACGCTGGCCGGGCTGCAGCCCGGCGCATGGCGCTGGTCGACCGAGACGGGCCGTTAGGTGAACGCACGGGTGATCGCCACACCCGCCGTCGCCGCCGTCCCGGTCAAGACCGAGCCCCAAGTGAAGTCGCGCGCGACCATGGCCCATGTCCAATCCTTGAGCGTCGCCAAATTGGTGAACTCATAGGTGCCATAGCCCATCGCCCCGATCAGCAGCGCATTGCCAAAGACCCAGAGCAGCGAATGATCCTGCACCATCGCGGGCCAAGACACGAACCACAGCACCACGGCCACGAAGAAGGCATAGAAGATCAGCGCCGGGGCCATGCGGAATTCATCCAACAGCCAGTTGCCGATATCACGCTCGAACGCAGGTTTGATGAGATAGGTCAGGCCAAGGTAATCCAGCCCGAGGAAGATGACGACGGTTGAGATATAGAGGATAACGAGGGTCATGTGGCGCGCTCCGTTTTTGGTCATAGGACCATATGCGGCGCGGGACCCGGAATTCGATGCCGGGGGCGGCAAAATTTCACCGCCCATGGCAAACCCGTCAAATTTGCTGGTATTCCGCCTCTTGCCGCGCGGACCAGCGCACGGTGATCTCGAACCCGTCGTCGGTCTGGCGCTCGCCCTCGACCACGTCCTGCGCAAACAGCCACGCGCGTTTCTTGCCGTCGGCGAAACCGAGGGTCAGCACAGCCTCGCGCACCGCACCTTGCAGCGCCTCGGCGATGGTTTCTTGCAGCGTCTCCAGCCCCTCGCCGGTGATGGCCGAGATCGCCAGCACATCATCATTGCGCGCGGCACGGGCGCGCATGGCCTCGGCCCGGTCTTCGGGCAGCAGGTCCAGCTTGTTCCAAACCTCGAAACTGCGGGTCTCTTTCGGCACGCCGAGAGAGGCGAGAATATCGCGCACGTTCTGGGCCTGCTCCTCGGTCTCGGCGTGGGAGACATCGCGCACATGGCAGATGATATCTGCGGCCAACACCTCTTCCAGCGTGGCGCGGAAGGCGGCGACGAGTTCCGTGGGCAGATCGCTGATGAACCCAACCGTGTCGCTGAGGATGATCTCAGGCCCATCGGGCAGCACGAGGCTGCGCATGGTCGGGTCGAGCGTGGCAAAGAGCATGTCTTTGGCCATGACCTCAGCCCCGGTCAAGCGGTTGAAAAGCGTGGATTTCCCGGCGTTGGTATAGCCCACCAGTGCAACGATTGGGAACGGCACCTTGGCCCGTGCGGCACGGTGCAACGCGCGGGTTTTCACGACCTTTTCCAACTGGCGGCGCAGGCGCACCAATTGGTCGTCGATGGCGCGGCGGTCAGCCTCGATCTGGGTCTCACCCGGACCGCCGACAAAGCCCAAACCGCCCCGCTGCCGCTCAAGGTGGGTCCATGCCCGGACAAGCCGCGTACGCTGATAGTTCAGCGCGGCCATCTCAACCTGAAGCACCCCTTCGCGGGTCGCCGCACGGTCACTGAAGATTTCGAGAATCAGCCCGGTCCGGTCGAGCAATTTGACGCCCCAAGCCTTCTCTAGATTGCGCTGCTGCACCGGGGTCACGGGGCCATCGACCAGCACGAGGTCGACCTCTGCCCCCTTCATGCGCTGCTCAAGCTCTTCGATCTTGCCCTTGCCGAACAGCATACCCGCATGCACCGTGCGCAGGGGCACGACTTCGGAGCCGACGACCTGCAACTCGGGCAGCGCCTCGGCCAATGCCACGGCTTCAGCCAGCGCGGGCTCTGGCGCGCGCCGGTCGTTGTCGGACTTGATATCAGGATGCAGCACCCAAGCGCGCGTTACGCGGGGCCCGTCGCTGTTGTCGATCTGAAATGCTGGACGGCTCAAGAAGCGTCTTCGCCCTCATATAGGCTGATCGGCTGGCTTGGCATGATGGTCGAAATCGCGTGTTTGTACACAAGTTGCGATTGACCGTCGCGGCGCAGCAGAACGCAGAAGTTGTCAAACCATGTAATGACGCCCTGCAATTTGACGCCATTGATCAGGAAAATTGTCACCGGTACTTTGGTCTTGCGAACGTGGTTAAGGAACGCATCCTGAAGGTTCTGTCTGTCTGACGCCATCGTAGTCTCGCCTTTTGTTCTTGCTGGCGTCCGCGTACCGGACCCCCCCATTGCCTCAAGTATGGAGTGCGAAAGCGTGAGTTTCCAGCCCCAATATCAGAGGACTAGGACGGTTCTAGCGCTAAACGTGTCAAGCGCGCCACAAATTCGGGGTCATCAGCGCAATAATCGCCAAGGTTTCCAGCCGCCCCAGCACCATGGCACCGCTGAGGATGACTTTGGCCGCCAATCCCAGTTCGATCAGGTGAATGGGCTTGTCGGCGGCATGTTCGATCAGCGGCCCCGTGGTGGAGAGCGTGGCCACCGACATGACCACCGCCGCATCGAAGGAGGCGCCGGTCAGGGTCAGCAGGAGGGTCACCCCGGCCAGTGACATGGCGAAGAGCATGAAGAAGATCCAAGCGATGAAAGCCCCGTTGCTTTGCAAACGCCGCCCGGCCGCCCCCGCCCCGCTGACGGAGTTGGGATAGACCAGCCGGTCCATCTCGCGCACCCCGTTTTGGTAAAGGGCGAAGACCCGCAGCAGTTTCACCCCGCCCGCCGTGGTAGCCACCCCGCCGCCGATCAGCGCAAGCCCCATGAGCACCAGCCCCGGCGTGCGCAGCCCCGACCAATTCTGCGCATCGGCCCAATGCTCAGAGACGAAACCGGTGGTCGACAGGAAGGAGAGCACCGTGAACAGCCCGCCCCAAAGCGCGTGCAAGGCGCGGGTGCCGTCAACTTCGACCTCGACCTCGACCTCAAAGGCGCCGATCCAATGGCGCGCGAACAGCAGCAGCGGCACGCCGATCACCACCAAAAGCCCGATGCGAAACTCAGGGTCGGTCATCAGCCCGCCTTGGGTCGCCGTGACGGTATCCTTGGAAAAGGTCAGCCGCGACAGGGCGAAAAGCATGAAGAGCATCATCACCGCCTCGCCCGTCACGCCGACCTGCGCCTCGGCCACGCCGCCGATGGGCGAAATGCCCGAAGTTGCCATGACCGACATGGCATGGCAAAGCGCCACCAAGGCCGTCTCTCCCCCGATGACCAGCAAGAGCCACAGCAGAAGTGTTAGCCCGAAGTAGATCGGCAGCAGCGCTTGGGTTGTGCGCAGCAGCCGTTGGCGCGGGGTGATCCGGCCCATCCGCGTGTTGATCCGGTCATCAGGCCGCCCCGGTTCGGCCTGCGCCGTGACCTCGAAGCCGCCCAAATGCAGCGGGGCCAGAATGGCCGAGGCCGTGACCCACATCAGCAGCCCGCCCATCCAGCCAACCTGCGCGCGCCACAGATGCAGCGTGTCACTCAGCCGTTCGGGGTTGAACATGGTGGCCCCGGTGGTGGTCAGGGCGCTGACCATCTCGAAATAGACGTTCATAAACCGCGTGGTCGGCAGCGCCTCAAGGAAGGGCACCGCGAAAAAGACCGGCAAGAACACAAAAGCCGACAGCAGCGACAAGAGCGGCCCAAGCGCGCCATCCAAGGGTTTGCGCCCGGCATGGGCGATGGCGATAAGCGTGAAGGCCACAAGCCCCAAAAGCCCCGCATAGAGAAAGGCGCGGCTGGCCAGATGGTCATTCATCACCAGCCCGTGGATCGACGGCAGGATCATCGACAGGGCAGAGACGCCGAACAATTGCAAGAACAGCGGCAGCTGCACGATCTCCCGGCGGATGCCGGTCGGGCCTATGCGGGTCGGTTGCGTCACAAAGGCGCTCCTGCGCTTAGAAAAAGTCGATCGAGACCTGCAAAAGCTGTTCGACCCGCGGCACATCCTCAGCCAGAGCAAAGAGGGCGACCACATCGCCTTCGTCGATCCGCGTGCTGCCCAGGGGGCGAATGACCTTGCCTTCCTTGCGCAGCATGCCGATCAAAACCCCTTCGGGGAAGTCGATTTCCGAGACTTTCTTGCCCGCAAGGGGCGAGGTCGACAGCACTTCGGCCTCGATCACCTCGGCCTCGGCGTCGCCGATGGAATAGACCGCCCGCACCCGGCCATGGCGGATGTGGCGCAGGATCGAACTCACGGTCGTGGCGCGCGGGTTGATATAGGCGTCGATGCCGAGGTGGGTCATCAGCGGCACCAGCGTTGGGTCGTTGATCAGCGCGATGACATAGGGGCAGCCCTCGGCCTTGGCGCGGACGCAAGACAGCATGTTGGTCTTGTCGTCGTCGGTCACCGCCAGCATCGCATCGGCGCGGCTGATGCCCGCCTCGGCCAGCAGCGCTGCATCCAGCCCGTCGCCATTGAGCACGATTGTCCGCTCCAACCCTTCGGCGGCACGCTCGGCGCATTTGCGGTTCTTCTCAATCATCTTGGTGCGCACGCGCAACGGCCCGCTTTCCAGATGCTGCGCCACGGTCAGGCCGACATTGCCGCCGCCCACGAGCACGACACGCTCTTGCTTGGTGGTTTGCTTGCCGAAAATCTCCATCGTGCGGACGATGTCGTCGTGATGCGAGAAGACATAGCAATCATCGCCCACGAAAAGCTGGTCCTTCGCCTCGGGCGCGAAAAGCGTGCCGTCGCGGCGCACGCCCACGACCACGGCGCGCAGGGTCGAAAAGAGATCGGTCAGTTGCCGCAGCGGCGTGTTCACCACCGGGCAATCGCTGTCGATCGAAATGCCCAGAAGCTGCGCCTGCCCCTCCATGAAAATCTCGGTGTCGAAAGCGGCGGGCGCACTGAGCCGCTGGAGCGCTGCGGTGGCGACTTCCTTCTCGGGCGAGATCACCACGTCGATCGGCATGTGATCGCGGCGATAGAGGTCGGAGTAGATCGCATCGAGATAGGACTGGCTGCGCAGCCGCGCGATCTTGCGGTTGATGCCGAATACCGAATGCGCCACCTGACAGGTCACCATATTGACCTCATCGGAATGGGTCGCGGCGATGATCATCTCGGCGTCCCGCGCGCCTGCACGGTCCAGCACATCAGGGTAGCTCGCAAATCCGGCGATGCCCTGCACATCCAGCGTATCGGTGGCGCGGCGGATCAATTCGGCATTGCTGTCGACCACGGTCACATCGTTGCGCTCTCCGCTGAGGTGACGGGCAATCTGCCAACCCACCTGCCCTGCGCCGCAAATGATGATTTTCATGAAGGCTTCCTTACCCTGAGCAAAGATCGTGTGAGGGTTGTCTTGGGTCGGTTAGAGGGCATGACAGATGGGTTGGCAAGGGTCAAATCAATTGTCTTTGCCCCGCAACGGCGGCATGATGGGGCCATGAAACCGATATCTCCCCGCCCCTCCCGCGCCGCTTTCGCCCTGACCTTTATCGGCTTGGCGGCGGCGGCCTGTGCGCCGCTCAACACCTATTACAAACCGGGCGCGAGCGTCGCGCAGGTCAATCGCACCACCACCGCTTGCGAGGTTCAGGCCCTGCGCGACGTGCCGATCTCGACGCAGATCCGCCGCGAACCGCCACGCTATGTGCCCGCGCGCCGCCACTGCGATGCCGATAACAATTGCACCACGCGGGGCGGTTTTTACGTGCCGGGGGAATTGGTGACCTTTGACCCGAACGAAGACCTGCGCAACCGGGTCGAGGCGCAATGTATGGCCGACAAAGGTTTCGCGCCCGTGTCGATCCCCGCCTGCCCCCGCAATGTGGCCCGCGCCGCACCAACGCGCGCGACGACCACGCTGCCCGCGCTCAACCCCAAGTCCTGCGTGATCCGCAACAGCGATGGGTCGTTCCAGATCGTCACCCAAGGGTGACGCATGCGCGCGCGGGGCAGCCCCCCTGCGCGCGACCGGCGGGGTTTAACCCGCCGCTTCGACTTCCTCGTCCACATGGGCCACGCGCACGCCCGCTTTGGCCGAGGTTACCACGCCAAGCGATTTCAGCTTGCGGTGCAGGGCGCTGCGCTCCATCCCCACGAAATTCGCGGTGCGGCTGATGTTGCCGCCGAAACGGTTGATCTGGGTCAGCAGATACTCCCGCTCGAAAGCCTCGCGCGCTTCGCGCAGCGGCAGCGTCGCCAAGGCCCCCGAGAGTACCACGCGCCCCTCATCGCCGCCATTCTCTTCTTCGCCCGGCAGTTCCCGCGCTTCGATCGGGCCGGTGCCGTCGCCAAGGATCAGCACCCGTTCGACAAGGTTCTTCAGCTGGCGCACGTTGCCGGGCCAGACCATCGTCTGCATCAGCGCCACGGCGTCTTCGGTCAACGCGCGCTGCGGCAGCCCTTGGGACGCGTTGAATTCCGCGATGAAATGTTCGGCCAGCAGCGGGATATCCTCGCGGCGCTCTTCAAGCGAGGGCACGGCGATCGGCACGACGTTAAGACGGTGATAGAGTTCCTGCCGGAAAGTATCGGCCTTGATCGCCTGATCCAGGTCGCGGTTCGTCGAAGAGATCACCCGCAGATCGACCCGGACCTTATCCGTCCCGCCAACGCGGGTGAATTGTTGATCGACCAAGACCCGCAGGATCTTGGACTGGGTGCCAAGCGGCATGTCGGCGACCTCATCGAAATAGATCACCCCGCCATGGGCCTGCTCCAGCAACCCCGGCTCGACCCCGCGGTCCGGCGTCTCGCGGCCAAAAAGCACCTCTTCCATCCGGTCGGGCGCCACCCCGGCGCAGTTGACGGTGACAAAGGGTGCGGAGGCGCGGGCGGAATGGGCGTGAATATAGCGGGCGGCCACTTCCTTGCCCGATCCGGCCGGGCCGGTCAGCATCACGCGGCCATTGGATTTGGTCACCTTATCAAGCTGGCCCAGCAAAGCACGATAGGGCGCGGAGGTCCCGATCATCTCGGAGGTTGCCACATCGCGGCGCTTAAGGTTCTGGTTCTCCCGGCGCAGACGTGAGGTTTCCATCGCGCGGCGGATCACCACCAGCAACTGGTCTATGTTGAACGGCTTTTCGATAAAATCGTAAGCGCCCTGTTTGATCGCCGCCACGGCAATCTCGATATTGCCATGGCCCGAGATGATCACCACCGGCACATCCGGGTTGTCGCGCTTGACCGTCTTGAGGATGTCGATCCCGTCCATGCGGCTGTCTTTCAACCAGATATCGAGGATGATCAGCGCCGGTGCCTCGGTGTTGATCTCGGCCATCGTCTCATCCGAATTGCTGGCCAATCGCGTGGCAAAGCCCTCATCCTCAAGGATGTCCGAGATCAACTCACGGATGTCGCGTTCGTCGTCTACAATCAGAATGTCACTCATCTGCCTTATCCCCTTGGTCTGTCGTTGCGTCGATGGCCACGGGCAGCGAAATGACTGCCATGGCACCGTGATGGTCTTGCCCGTCAAATGCGGGCGCGGTTTCGAGCGTCAGGCTGCCGCCGTGTTCCTCGATAATCTTTTTGACGATCGGCAGGCCCAGCCCCGTGCCTTCGCTGCGCGTGGTCACATAGGGCTCAAACAGCCGGGCGCGGTCTTCGGGCAGGCCGATGCCATTATCGGCGATGGTCAACCGCAAGAGCCGGTTCTCGGGCGCAAGCGTCACGCGGATCTGCGGTGCATGCCCTTCCGGCGCGCCTTCTTTCTTTAGGCTTTCAATGGCTTCGCCTGCGTTCTTGATCAGGTTGGTCAGCGCCTGCGAGATCATCGTGCCGTCGATATTGGCCATGACCGGCTGCGTGGGCAGGTCAAGCTTGATCACCACCTCTTCCTGCCGGCTTTGCTGAAGCAGCACCGCGTCGCGCAGCAACTGCCGGATGTCCTGACGGCTGGTTTCCGGCTCCGGCATCCGCGCGAATTTCGAGAATTCGTCGACGATTCGCCGCAGGTCACCCGTCTGGCGAATAATCACGCCGGTCATCTGCTCCAGCGCGTCATCATCGCCCTCGGCCATCTTGGGGCCGAACTTGCGGCGAATGCGCTCAGCACTCAGCTGGATGGGCGTCAGCGGGTTCTTGATCTCATGCGCGATGCGGCGGGCCACATCGCCCCATGCGGCCATGCGCTGCGCCGAGACCAGATCGGTCACATCGTCAAAGGCCACCACATAGCCTTCAAGATCGCCATCCTTGGACCGGCGGGTCGCCATGCGGACCAAAAGGTTCTCCATCGCCCCTTGGCGCGAGACCTTGACCTCGGCCTGCGCCACCTCATCCGAGGCGGCCTTGACCGTCTCGAACAGCGGGCCGAACTCCGGCACCGCAAGGGTCAGCGGCAGGCTTTGCTGATCTTCGGACCAATCCAGCAGCCGCATGGCCGAGCGGTTCACGAAGGTCACGCGCCCCTCGGGGTCGAGCCCCACCACGCCCGAGGTCACCGAACTCAGCACGGAATCGAAGAGGCGGCGGCGGCGTTCGATCTGGTCGGTATTCTCCAACAGCGTCTCACGCTGGCCCTTCAACTGCCGGGTCATCTGATTGAAGTAACGGCCCAGCATGGCGATCTCGTCATCGCCCTCTTCTTCGCGGACTTGCACGTTCAAATCACCCGCGCCCACCTGCTGCGCAGCCCCCGTGAGCCGCCCAACCGGGCCGGAAAGACGCTCGGCAAACCACAGGCCCAGCCAAACGGCGGCCAAGATCAGGATCACCGCGAAGCCCAGATAAACAAGGGCGAATTCGAACAGCAGCCGCCCGCGTTCGGATTCAAGCTGTTGGTAGAGGCGCACCGTCTCCTTGGTTTCATCCAGCAGGGCGAGAATTTCGCCATCTACCGCACGGGAGACATAGAGAAAACGATCGACATAGGCGTCCATCGGCACCAGCGCGCGGAATTCATTGTTGGGCCAGTCCTCGATGACCAAAAGCCCCTCTTCGCTGGCGGTTTCCAGCTGCGCCTCGGTGGGGGCCTCAAAATCAAAGAGATAGGACCGATCCCCCCGCGCCCGGATCTGCGCGGTGCTGTCGATCAGAAAGGCTTCGCGCAGGCCGCGTTGGATCTGGCGCTGGCCCTCGCCCAAAAGCTCACTGTCGCTGAGGTTAATGCCCTGTGCCCGGGCGCTGTCGATGCTGCGGGCAAGGGTCTGCGCGTCCAAGATAAGCGCCTCGCGCTGCTCGGCCTCGTAAGCCTCTGCTGCTGCCAAAGACGAGCCGACCACGCCGCTGACCCGGTCGGAAAACCAGCCTTCGAGCCCGACATTCACCGTGAGCCCCGCGAAAATCGCCACCGTGACCGTCGGGATCAGCGCCATCAGCGCAAAGACCCCCGTCAACCGCAGGTGCAACCGCGACCCCGCCGATTTGGCGCGCCGCGCCGAGATCAGCCGCCCGACTTGGATCAGCACCAGCGCCGCCACCAGCAGCACATAGACGAGGTCGGACAAGAGAATGAGCCGCAGGTTGAGCGTATCCGCCCCCTGCCCTAGCGGCCCGAGCGCCAGATAGGTCGCCAGCGCCAAGACCGGCCCCAGCACCACCAGCCCAAAGGTGGACCAATTGCGCAGCCGCTTGACCCGCCTGAGACGCCCCAACCGCTCGAGCTTGAACCTGCGTGACCGGGTTGCCACCCGCATACCTCACCGATGTTGTGATGCATCGCTGCATCAACCGCCATATTATGTGGTCCTGAACGGGGGAGTTCCCCGATGGCCACTGTTATGTGGCTCTTTTACATCATCTTGCGGCCCCGTGTCACCTCAATATCGAGGTCGGTGATCTTCTTGCGCAAAGTATTTCGGTTAATTCCCAGCAAAGCGGCACATTTCGCCTGATTCCCCGCCGTCGCGGCAAGGGCGATTTCGATCATCGGCAGTTCAACCTCACGCAAAATCCGCGCGTAGAGGCCCGGCGGCGGCAGCATGGAGCCGTGCAAATCGAAGTAGCGTTGCAAATGCCGCTCGACCGAGGCGCCCAGCCGTTCGGTATCGGCCTCGGTCTGCATCGGTGCCGGGCCGCTTTGCGCGCCCAGCAGTTGCTCGGCCTCGCTGGCCGTGATCTCAGCCGCTTGGCTGGCCAGCGCGAGTTGCCGCATCGCATGTTCCAACTGGCGCACATTGCCGGGCCATGGGAATTTCAGCAAGATCTGCGCGGCCTTGTCCGACAGTTTGCGCGGCGAGGCAGGGCCGGGATTGGCGCGGGCCAGAAAATGGTCGGCCAAAAGCGGGATGTCTTCGACCCGATCCCGCAGGGCCGGCACTTCGAGGGTCGCCCCAGACAGACGGTAATAGAGATCGCGGCGCAGCTTGCCCTCTTGCATCGCGGCATCCAGATCGCTCTGACTGGTGGCCATGAAGCGCGGCGCGTCATCGCCCGGCGCGTCCATCATCCGCACCAGACGGGCTTGGATATCTTGCGGGAAATCCGCGATCTCGTCGATCATCAGGGTGCCCCCGCCGACCCGCGCCAGCACCCGCGAGGGGCCTTCGATATCGGCAAGATCTGCATCCGTCACGGTCACGAACGGCAGGCTGCGCCGGTCGGAAAAGTCGTGAATAGCCCGCGCGATCAGTGACTTGCCCGAACCGCTCTCACCCCAGATCAGCACCGGCAGATCGGTGTTCATCACCCGCGCCACGGTGCGGTAGAGCGCCTGCATCACCGGGGTTCGGCCAATCATCGGCAGATCATCACGCTCCGCGTCGATCTCGGCACTATCATCGGCGGCGGCTTTACGGCTGAGCGTGGTGCGCTGCTCCAAGGCGCGCGCCGTGCGTTTCATCAGATCCGGCAAGTCGAAGGGTTTGGGCAGATAATCAAAGGCTTCGGCCTCTGCCGCCTTGATCGCCGTCATGATCGTGTTCTGCGCCGAGATCACGATCACCGGCAGGCCGGGCCGGTCCTGCGCGATTTTCGGCAACATTTCCAATCCGTTGCCATCGGGCATGACCACGTCAGAGATCACCGCGTCGCCCTTGCCCTCGCTGACCCATCGCATCAGGGTGGTCAGGCTTGAAGTGGCGTGCACCTTGCAGCCCGCGCGGGTCAGCGCTTGGGTCAGAACGGTGCGGATTGTGCGGTCGTCATCGGCGACGAGGATGGTGCCATCCATGTCAATTCTCCTTGAGGGCAGCGGCGCCTGCGCGCGGCAGCGAAATGCGGAATGCGGTTCGACCGGGGGCGGAACTGACAGAAATCCAGCCTCCATGGTCTGAGATGATCTTGCTCACCAAGGCGAGGCCCAGCCCGGTGCCATTCTCCCGGCCCGAAACGAAGGGATCGAAAACATCGGCGCGGATATGATCCGGCAGGCCGGGGCCATCGTCGATCACTTCGATCTGGAGGGGCAGCGGCTGGCCATCCCCATCGGCGCGGCGCAGTTGGAAGCCGTGTTCATAGAAACTGCGCAGCCGGATGGTGCCCCCCGCCTCGCCCGCCGCCTCAGCCGCGTTGCGAATGAGGTTGAGCAAAACCTGCAAAAGCTGGTCCTTGTCGCCAAGCGCGGGCGGCAGTGAGGGGTCGTAATCCTCGGTGATTTTCATGTGCGAGCCGAAGCCCAGCAAGGCCGATCGGCGGGCGCGGTCCAACACGTCATGCAGGTTCACGGGCTTGCGCTCAGGCGCCGTCAAATTTCCGAATTGTTCGACCTGCTCCAGCAGTTTCACGATGCGGCGGCTTTCGGCGACGATCAGATCGGTCAGTTCCAGATCATTCTTGGATAGGTTCATCGACAAAAGCTGCGCCGCGCCGGTGATCCCGGCCAGCGGGTTCTTGATCTCATGGGCCAGCATCTCGGCCATGCCGATGGCGGATTTGGCGGCGGATTTTACGCTGTGATCTTGGGTGATGCGCCCGGCCAATTCACGCGGGGTGATCATCAAGACCATCTCGCCTGCGCCGCCCACAAGCGGGGCGATCTGCAAGCCGCATTGCAAGGGGGCGCGCTGCATCGCGCCCACATCCACGTCATTGACGAAAAGCGGCGTGCCTTGCAGCCGCGCACGGGCGAATGCGGCCTCAAGGGGGTGATCCACCGCGATCAACTGCCAGATCGACTGGCCGATGGTGGCGCGGGCGGAGGCATTGAGGAAGCCTTCGGCTGAGGGGTTCAGATCGACGACCCGGTCATCGGCACCGACGATGAAGGCAGGCACCGGCAGAGAGGTCCAAACCTGCCGCTCCGGGGTCTCACTTCTCATGCTGCGGCCCGGGATTGGGCGGTGGCGGCGTCATATTGCATGGCCTCCGCGATGAGATCGAAAGTGGTTTTCACCTCCCGCGCCGTGAGCAGCGCGCGGCGCAGATCGGCAGGGGTGGCGCAGTGATCCATATACCAGCCCAGATGTTTGCGAGCGACCTTGGCACCTAGTTCGGCCCCGTAGAAACGCAGCATCTCGTCGTAATGTTCGGCCACCATCTCGGCCATCGCCTGCCCTTCCGGGATCACCGGCATGGGCCGTCCGTGCAGATCATAGGCGATCTGCGCCAGCAGCCATGGCTTCCCTTGCGCACCGCGCCCCACCATCACGCCATCCGCCCCCGACAGCCGCAGCGCCGTGCGCGCCATGTCACTGCCGATGATGTCGCCATTGGCGATGACGGGAACATTCACGGCCTCTTTCACCGCCCGGATCGCGGCCCAATCGGCGCGGCCCTTGTAGAACTGACAGCGCGTGCGCCCGTGGATCGTGATCATCTGCACGCCCACCTCTTCGGCCCGTTTGGCGATTGAGGCGGCGTTGAGCATATTGTCGTCCCAGCCAAGCCGGGTTTTCAGCGTCACCGGCACCTTGACCGCGCCGAGCACGGCTTCGATCAGCCGCAGCGCGTGATCGGGGGTCTTCATCAGTGCCGAGCCGGAGGCGCCCTGCGTCACCTTCTTGGCCGGGCAGCCCATGTTAATGTCGATGATCCGCGCGCCCATCGCCTCAACCATGCGGGCGGCTTCGGCCATCGGTTCGGCCTCGCGCCCGGCAAGCTGAACGGAGGTGCCGATGACATCCAGCCCAAGCTCCGCTTTCTCCCGCGTGCCGGGGCGGCGGCTGAGCAATTCTTGGCTGGCGACCATCTCGGACACGACCAATCCGGCCCCGAATCGCGCCACGAGGCTGCGATAGGGCAGATCGGTGATCCCGGCCATCGGGGCGAGGAATACCGGGAGGTCGAATGTCAGGGGGTCGGCGGTCACATGCTTAATCCTTGTGCGGTCCCTTGCTGTGTAGCTCTGCCACGGGGTGACCTCAATAAAACTACCCGGAAAAGCAGCTATGCGCCAAGGCGCTGCCCATTTTTTAGGCAGCCACCCCAGATTGCACCCCGCCGCCGCATTGCCTAGACAGGGCCATGGTCGCCAGCTTTTCCGGATTGCCCAAATGAGTATCGCAGCTCTGATCGTTGCCGCAGGACGCGGCAGCCGCGCCGGCGGTCCGCAGCCGAAGCAATGGCAGGCGCTGGCGGGGGCGCGGGTGATCGACCACACGATCGCCGCCTTTCGCGCCCTGCCCCAGATCACCGAGATCGTGTTGGTGCTGAACGCGGACGACATGGAACAGGCAGCGGCATTCACGATGGACGGCATCACCGTGACCACCGGCGGGGCGGAGCGCGCGGCTTCTGTCCAACGCGGGCTTTCGACGATCCGGCAGGCGACGAAGGTGCTGATCCATGACGCCGCGCGGCCCTGTGTTTCGGCTCAGATCATCTTAGGCGTGATCGACGCGCTTAACCAACATCAAGCCGCCGCGCCGGGGCTGCCGGTGAGTGACGCGCTTTGGCAGGGGCACGAAGGCCGCGTCACCGGCACCCAAGACCGCAGCGCCCTTTTCGCCGCGCAGACACCGCAGGGCTTTGACCTCACCGCGATCCGTGCGGCGCATGCGTCTTATGACGGCCAAGCGGCGGATGACGTCGAAGTCGCCCGCGCGGCGGGCCTAACCGTTGCTATCACCCAAGGCAGCGCCGATAACCTGAAAATCACCCGGCCCGAGGATTTCGCCCGCGCCGCCCGCATATTGGAGACCCGCATGGACATTCGCACCGGCAACGGATTTGACGTGCACGCTTTCGGCCCCGGAGATCACGTGACCCTCTGCGGCATCGACATCCCGCATAACCACGGGTTGGTCGGCCATTCCGATGCCGATGTGGCGCTGCACACGGTGACCGACGCCATCTACGGCGCGCTTGCACGCGGCGACATCGGCCAGCATTTCCCGCCGAGCGACCCACAATGGAAAGGCGCGCGCAGCGATATCTTCCTGCGTCATGCCGCAGAACTGGCGCGCGACATGGGCTTCACCCTCACCCATGTCGATTGCACGCTGATCTGCGAGAGCCCTAAGATCGGCCCCCATGTCCAGCCGATGCGCGCCGCGATGGCCGAGATGCTGGGGATTGAGATCGACCGCGTATCAGTCAAGGCCACCACGAGCGAGCGTCTCGGCTTTACCGGGCGGGGCGAAGGCATCGCCTGTATGGCCACGGCAACATTGGTGAAATCATGACTGCAGCACATCTGATCGCGACGCTTCTGGGCGTTGGCCATATCCGCCCCGCGCCGGGCACTTGGGGGTCGCTCATCGCCCTGCCCTATGCCTGGCTTTTGCATGTGTTGGGGGGCTTTCCGCTGCTGGTGATCGGGCTTTTGGTGGCCATTCCCTTGGGCTGGTGGGCCACCGGACGCTACACCGCAGGCGGCCCGGACCATGACCCCGGAGAGGTCGTGATCGACGAATTGGTCGGCCAGTGGATCGCGCTTTTGCCGCTGTCCTATGCCGCTTGGTCGATGCAAATCCCGATCCTTGCCATGTGGCCCGGTTGGATCGCCGCCTTCGCGCTGTTCCGGCTGTTCGACATCACCAAGCCGCTGATCATCGGCTGGGCCGACCGTTTGGGCGGGCCTTGGGGGGTGATGCTCGACGATATCTTTGCCGGGGTTTTCGCAGCCCTTGGTGTCATGGCGCTGGCAGCGCTTTATCACGGGGTCCTGTAAATGAGCCTCGCCGCGCAACTGTTGGAGAAGGCCCGCAAAACCGGCGCGATGGTCGCCTGTGCGGAAAGCTGCACCGGCGGCATGCTCGCCGCCGCGCTGACCGATCTGCCGTGCTCCTCGGCGCTGCTGGACCGGGGTTTCGTCACCTATAGCAATGCCGCGAAGATGGCAATGCTGGGGGTGTCAGAGGAGACGTTGGCGGATTGGGGTGCGGTGTCGGAACAGGTCGCCGCAGAAATGGCGGCAGGCGCACTGGCGCGGTCCGAGGCGCGGATCGCCGTCTCGATCACCGGCATCGCAGGCCCCGGCGGGTCAGAGCACAAACCCGAGGGGCGCGTCTGTTTTGGCCTTGCCACGTCGGCGGGCGTGCAGACCGAGACGATGGAATTCGGCGCACAGGGCCGTGATGCCGTGCGCTTGGCCGCCCGCGACCACGCGCTCGGCCTTTTGCTGCAAGGATACCTTTTGCTGCAAGGTTACGCGGCGCTTTAACCCTTGGGGCCGTAAAGCTCTTTCGCGCGGTTCTCAAAGGCGCGCACGATACGCTGCATCGCCTCATTGAAAACCACGCCGATGACCTTTTGCAGGATCGCGTTGCGGAATTCGAAATCGACGAAGAAATGCACCTGACAGCCTTCGAGGTTATCCTCAAAATGCCAGTTTGATTTCATATACTTGAAGGGCCCGTCGAGGTATTCCGTATCGATCTTCTTGGCCTCGGGCCACAGCACGACGCGGCTTGTGAACCGCTCCCGAAAGACTTTGAACGAGATCACCAAATCGGCGTCCATCACCCGATGATCGCCACGGTCCTCGTCGCTGCGAATGCGCGCGGCGGCGGTCCAAGGCAGGAATTCAGGATAGCGGCCCACATCGGCGACAAGATCATACATCTGTTGCGCGCTATAGGGCAGTTGGCGGGTCTCTGAGTGCGTAGGCATTGCGTTCCGTAGCGTTGCGGGTTAACCCCCTATTTCACGTCTCAACCCCGCAGATTCAAGGGCAAAACCATGGCACACGGGCCTTATGTCATCGACGAAATGATCTCGGCCAAGGCCATCGCGGCGCGGATTGAAGATCTTTGCCGTGAGATTCACGGTGAATTTGACGGCACCGATAAATTGGTCGTGGTCGGCCTGCTGCGCGGTTCTTTCGTCTTCATCGCCGATCTGGTGCGTGAGTTGGACCTGCCGATCGAAGTCGATTTCCTCGAAGCCTCCAGCTATGGCGACGGCATGGAGAGCAGCCGAGAGGTGCGCATTCTCAAAGACTTGCGCGGTGCCATTGAAGGGCGCGACGTGTTGGTTGTCGAAGATATCGTCGACACTGGCCACACGCTGCACCATGTCACCAACCTGCTGCGCTCGCGTGAGCCTGCGCGGTTGAAGTCCATCGCCCTGCTCGACAAACCCACCCGGCGTGAGGTCGACCTCAAGGCGGATTGGACCGGCTTTGAAATCCCCGATGAATTCGTTGTGGGCTATGGCATCGACTTTGCCCAACGCGACCGCAACCTCCCCTTCATCGGGAAAGTTCGCTTTACGTGATGGACCCGCGGTGGCTGCTGCGCATGTCCCAATGGGCGCGCAATCCACCTTCGGGCAAACGCGTGATCTTGGTCCTCGCGATCATCGCCGCCGCCCTTGCCGTGGGGCTTGTCGAATGGCTGGGCTATTGGCCTGACTGGGCCACGGCCGAACGTATCCCCCGCCGGTTCTGACCCTGCCCGCAGTCTTATCCCGCTGATCACATTTTTGTTTTTTGCGACCTGCCCCTGCCATGTTACGCTGCGGCAAGAAAAGGGAGATGACCATGCATTTGACCAAAAGCATTACCGCCATTGGTATCAGCGCCGCCTTGATTGCCACCGCAGGCTTCGCCGCCAGCCATAGTGAGAAAGCCGCCAGTGCGGCGGTGAACGCGCGCCATGCGCAGATGCAACTGATCGCCTATCATACCGGCATTCTGGGCGGCATGGCCAAGGGCGAGACGGAGTATAACGCCGAGATGGCCACCGCCGCCGCGACCAATCTGAACGCCGCCGCCAGTTTCGCGCCGGGCACCCTCTGGCTTGAAGGGACCGAGCAAGGCGCTGTCGAAGGTTCCCGCGCCAAGGCCGAAATCTGGAGCGATGCCGAAGGGTTCAACGAAGCGCTGAAGGCGCTGGAAACCGCCAGCGCGGATATGATCGAGGCCGCGGGCACCGATCTGGACGCGCTAAGGGCGGGCATGGGCGCAATCGGCAAGGCTTGCGGCGCTTGCCATGACGATTACCGCGGCCCCAAGAACTGATCCTTGCGAGGGGTCATTCCTATACTGCTGGGCTGTGCCGCTCTGGGCGCGGCCCTTGGCTGGGCGCTCACCCGGCCCGATCCGCTTGAGCCGTCCTATGGTGCCGGGAAGACACCGGACCCAGAGGCGGGCGCGCTAATCTTTGCCGCGGGTGGCTGCGTTTCCTGCCACGCCGCGCCCGAAAGTGAGGAGGATGAGCAGCTTGTGCTGGCCGGGGGGCTGCCCTTCGCCAGTGATTTCGGCACCTTCCACGCGCCCAATATCTCCCCCGACCCAGATCATGGCATCGGCGACTGGACCCTGCCGGAATTCGCCCGTGCCGTGACACGCGGCGTCTCGCCCGGGGGGCAGCATTATTATCCCGCCTTTCCGTACACCGCCTACCAACACCTCGCCCCCCAGGATGTGGTGGACCTCTTTGCCTATATGCAGACCCTGCCCGCCTCGGATACGCCGAGCCTGCCGCATGAGGTAGGGTTCCCCTTCAACATCCGCCGCGGGCTTGGCGCATGGAAGGCGCTGTTTTCACATGATGATTTCGTGATGACCGACGCGCCCGATGCTGAGGTCGAACGCGGGCGCTATCTGGTCGAAGGTCTTGCCCATTGCGGCGAATGTCATACGCCGCGCAATGCTTTGGGCGCGCTTGACCGGGGCGCTTGGCTGACCGGCGCGCCGAACCCTTCGGGCAAGGGGCGCATTCCCGGCATCACACCGGATCAGCTTGATTGGTCCAAACCCGATCTCGTGGCCTATTTCACCTCCGGCTTCACGCCGGAATACGACAGCGCGGGCGGTGAGATGGCCGAAGTGGTCAGCAACCTCGCGCAGCTCCCCGAAAGCGACCGCGAAGCGATTGCGGCCTACCTCAAAGCCCTGCCCGGCGGTTAACGCCGGGCACGTCTTTTCGATCAGGCAATCCCCAGTTTGCGATTCCGCGCCTCGCGCAGCCGCGCGAAATCGTCGCCTGCGTGGTAGCTCGACCGCGTCAGTGGCGTGGCCGAGACCATGAGGAAGCCCTTACCGTAGGCCGCCTTTTCGTAAGAGGTGAACTCTTCGGGGGTGACGAAACGGTCCAGCGCATGGTGTTTGGGCGTCGGCTGTAGGTACTGGCCGATGGTCAGAAAATCGATGTCGGCGGCGCGCATGTCTTCCATGACCTGAATGACCGCTTGGCGATCTTCGCCCAAACCCACCATGATGCCCGATTTGGTGAACATCGAGGGATCCAACTCCTTGACCCGCTGAAGCAGGCGAAGGGAGTGGAAGTAGCGCGCGCCGGGGCGTACTTCCGGGTAGAGGCCCGGCACGGTTTCAAGGTTGTGGTTGAACACATCCGGGCGTACTTCGACAACCTTTTCAAGGGCTTCGGGCCCGCAGCGGATGAAATCCGGTGTCAGGATTTCGATTGTCGTGTCGGGGCTGCGGTGACGCACGGCGCGGATCGTCTGGGCGAAATGCTCCGCCCCGCCGTCTTCGATATCGTCGCGGTCAACACTCGTGATGACCACATGGTTCAGCCCCAATTTGGCAACCGCATCGGCCACGCGGCCCGGCTCGAACACATCCAGCGCCTCGGGCGGCTTACCGGTGGCGATGTTGCAGAAAGTACAGGCGCGGGTACAGACCTCGCCCATGATCATCATCGTGGCGTGCCCCTGAGACCAGCATTCGCCGACATTGGGGCAGCCCGCCTCTTCGCAGACCGTGGTCAGCTTGTTGTCGCGCATGATCCGCGCGGTTTCGGCATAGCCCTTGCCGCCGGGCGCTTTGACCCTGATCCAGCTCGGCTTTTTCGGCTGGGCGTTGTCGGGCTTGCGCGCCTTTTCGGGGTGGCGCTGTTCGGGTATCTTCAGATCGCGCATCGGGGGCCTCTGATCATTGTGTCGCGCTCTGTTTATCACAGTCCTTAACCCGATGGCCACCTACTGCATACGCCCCCGCGACAAGGCTGCCATGCACAGGCGGCATCGCCCTAGGTCGTTGATTTAGAACGTTGATATGTAAACGTAAAATTACAATGCAGTTGCAGCATTGCGAGAGTTGCCGAGGCTTCCTATATGGGCTACCAAGCCACAAAGATTCCAATCCGAGAAAGAGAGACGCGATGAAACCCGGTATCAATGTCCCCAACGTCACCTTCAAGACGCGCGTGCGCGACGAAAGCATCGAAGGGTCCAACCCCTTCCGCTGGGAAGACAAGACCAGCGATGATTTCTTCAAAGGCAAGCGCGTTGTGCTCTTCTCCCTCCCCGGTGCCTTCACCCCGACCTGCAGCACCTACCAGCTGCCCGGGTTCGAGAACAATTTCGCTGCCTTCCAAGAGCATGGCATCGACGCGATCTATTGCCTGTCGGTCAACGACAGCTTTGTCATGAACAAGTGGAAAGAGATGCAGGGCGTCCAGAACATCGACGTGATCCCTGACGGTTCGGGCGAATTCACCCGCCGCATGGGCATGTTGGTCGCCAAAGACAACCTCGGCTTCGGCCCGCGCAGCTGGCGCTATGCGGCGATCATCAACGATGGTCAGATCGAAGCATGGTTCGAAGAGCCCGGCATCCGTGACAACCACGACGAGGACCCCTACGGCGTTTCCAGCCCTGAGACCCTGCTCGAATACCTCGAGAACCAGAAGCAAACCGAAGCGGCCTAAGCGCCCTTTATATGACCGGATCGGGCCATCTGGCCCGGTCCTTTGACACGCTGCGTTTGATCCGACAGGCCCCACCGCGCCTAGTATTTCGCGCGCAGTTCTCCGGTCAGCCCTTCCCCCACTTCCTTCAGCGTCTCGGCCAATTGCGCCGCCCAACCACTGCCCGGCGTCCCCGCCCGGCGGACGAGCCCGATTTGCCGCGCAGGTTCCGGCGCGCCGAAACGGTGCAGGCGCAGCCCCGGTGCGGCATCAAGCTCGGTCTTGGCGGCGATTTCGGGCATCAGGGTCATGCCAAACCCCGCCTCCACCAGCCGCGACAGCGTGGCGAGGGAAGACGCCCCGGTGTGAATGCCCGCCTGCGTGCGGTCGCGCTGGCAAACCTCCAGCGCCTGATCGGTGAGGCAGTGGCCGTCTTCCAGCAACATCAGCGGCGTGCGAGCCAGATCGGTCGGGCGGGCGACATCCGCCCCCGCCATCCGGTCAGCGGATCCCGCCAGCAGAAAACGATCCTCGAAAAGCGGCACCTCGGCGAGGCCCGTTTCGCCCGAGGGCACCGCCATCACCGCCGCATCCAGCGCCCCGGAGCGCAGATCGGCCAGCAATTGATCCGTCTGCGCCTCGCGCACCTCGACCCGAAGCGAGATATCCTGCGCGCGCAGCGCGGCCAGCACGCCGGGCAAAAGATAGGGCGCCACGGTCGGGATTAGACCGAGATTCAACGTGCCCGCCAGCCCCACCTGCTCCCGCGCCGTGGCCTCCAACAGCTTGGCGCGGCGCAAGATATCTTCGGCGCGGGTCAGCACCTCGCGGCCCAAGGGCGTCAGCACCGAAGCGCGGCTCTGCCGTTCGATCAGCCGCCCGCCGAGCGTTTCCTCCAAAGTGCGGATCTGCACCGAGAGCGCAGGCTGGGAGATATTGCTCGCCTCCGCCGCCCGCCCGAAGTTGCCCAAAGTCGCCAGCGCGCGAAAGTATTCCAGTTGTTTCAGGGTAAAGTTCATAACTTTTACCTATCGAAATTTTACAAAACTGCAATTGGTAATTATGGGCGGAATCGATCATCTTGCTGTCAGACAGTAACCGAGGGGAACCCAAGATGAGCAAGCGTCTCACCACCACCGCCGGCGCGCCGATGCCGACAAACGACACCAGCAAGACCGCGGGCGCCCGTGGCCCGGTCCTGCTGGACGACTACCAATTGATCGAGAAGCTCGCCCATCAGAACCGCGAGCGTATCCCTGAGCGTGCCGTTCACGCCAAGGGCTGGGGTGCCGAGGGCACCTTCACCGTTACCCATGACATCAGCCAATATAGCTGTGCTGCGATCTTCTCCGAAGTGGGCAAGACCTGCGAAATCATCTCGCGCTGGTCCACGGTGGCGGGCGAGCTTGGCGCCGCCGACAGTGAGCGTGACGTGCGCGGCTTCTCGGTGAAATTCTACACCGAAGAGGGCAACTGGGACGTCGTGGGCAACAACACCCCGATCTTCTTTGTGCGCGATGCCTATAAATTCCCGGATTTCATCCGCACCCAGAAACGCCACCCGCGCACCAACCTGCGCTCGCCTGAGGCGATGTTCGACTTCTGGGCGGCCCAGCCCGAATGTGTGCACCAGGTCACCATCCTGATGTCCGACCGGGGCATTCCGGTGAACCCGATGCATATGCACGGCTACGGCAGCCACACCTATTCGATGTGGAACGCCAAGGGCGAGCGTCACTGGGTGAAGTTCCACTTCCGCTGCCAGCAGGAAATCCGCAACCGCACCAATGAAGACGCGGAAAAGCTGATCGGCTCCACCCGTGAGAACTTCCAAGAGGATCTCTTCAACGCGATCGAAGGCGGCGACTATCCGAAGTGGGAGCTGAACATCCAAGTCATGCCCGAGGAAGAGGCCGAGACCTGCGGCTTCAACCCCTTCGACCTGACCAAGGTTTGGCCGCATGCGGATTACCCGCTGATCCCGGTCGGCATGTTGGAGTTCAACCGCAACCCCGACAACTACTTCCAGAGCATTGAGAACGCCGCCTATTCGCCGTCGAACAAAATCCCCGGCATCGGCTTCTCGCCCGATAAGATGTTGCAGGCGCGGGTGTTCTCCTATGCGGATGCGCACCGCTACCGTCTTGGCACGCATTACGAGGCCCTGCCCGTGAACGCGCCCAAGGCCGCGCCGATGCATCACTACCACAAGGACGGCGCGATGCGGTTCTTCCCGCAGCAGACCGGTCACCCGGACGCCTATTACGAGCCGAACCAATACGAAGGCTCGGCCCGTCCCGATCCATCGGTGCAAGAACCACCGCTGCGCATCTCGGGCGATGCGGACCGCTATGTGCAGGAAGAGGCGGATGCCGATTATGTCCAGCCGCGCAAGCTCTATACCGAAGTGTTCGATCAGGCGCAGCGTGACCGTCTGCATGAGAACATGGCCGGTGCCATGGCGCCTTGTTCGCAATCGGTGAAAGAACGCTGGTATGCGGTGCTTGAGAAAGTGCACCCCGACTATGCCGCCGGTGTGCGTGCCGCTTGCGAGAAAGACGAAGTGGCGATCTCGGTCACAGATGAGACGCCGGTAAAGGTCGCAGACTAAACAACCGGGGCGGCAGGGTTATCATCCTGCCGCCCCTTCTTTACCCGATCAGCATTTACCCGATCATCGGGCCACCCGGCCCCACGGTTTCATCGTAATGCCGTTTCAGCCGCATGAGTGCGATCCGAAGCACGATCTTGCCCGAACGCGCCGACCAACCGAGCCGTTTTTCGGTGGTCTCCAACCCGTCCCGATAGCAGCAACAGCGCAGCACCACGTCCGACAGGCCGGGGCCGAGGTCTGCCATGGCATCGGCCACCCTCTTGCGCGCCTCCGCCGCGGCCATGGCGCCTGCCCCATCTCGCCCGCCGCTAGGCTTAGCGCCTGGGGTCAGGAAGTGATCCCAATTCTGCGTAACCTCACCGCCCATCTGCGCCAGTTCGAAATCTTCACGCAGCCTTTCGCCCGCATGGACCAGCCCCTCGTTCAAGAAGGGCGCGCCGGATTTGTCGCGCCGCCGTGCGAGGGTCGAAAGCGGGCTTTCGGACAGGCAATAGCGGCCACGGCGCGGGGCCGTATCCGCATCTGCGCCCAAGTCTGCGGCGGGCGCGTCAGGCCCGCCCAGAAAGGCGGTCTGATCTTCGGCAAAGCCGTCTGCGGCTGCGCCCTGCTCTTCAAGCATGCGCCGCAGCGCCGCGCGCCCCGCGCTGGTGATATGATAGCGTGTCACCCGGCCCGTGCTGCCCGGCGCGATCCAATCTTTCAGCGCCATCGCCTGCGACACGGCGCTGTCGACCACGGCGGTGCGTGCGCCGGGGCCGGTGTCCGTCTCGCGCAGGACGACGGCCTTTTCCATCCCTTCAGCCACGGCAAGGATCGCGCCTGCCTCGTGCAGGCGCCGCAAAACGCGCAGCGCCTCGGCGGCGAAAGTGTCTTCGTCAAGAAGGGGGGCGGCGGGTTTCATCATTGTCGCTGTCTTTCCTGCTGGGGGGCCAGCAGTACAATCCAAGGCGCGCCGCACCGCCCCGAGCCTGCGCAGGGCGGCATCCACCAGCGGATCGTCGCGCCGTGTCTCGATACGGCGGATTTGGCGCATGATGGTCGAGGCATGACAGCCAGCTTGGCGTGCCAAGGCCCGGATCGGGGCGCCGGTCTCCGTATGTGCGAGGTAATGCAGGGCTCCGTGCGGCACCCATCCCGGCAGGACGGACTGTTGAATTTGGTGATGCGCCTTCAATTGACTGCCACTTCCATTTTGGCGGGTCCCCAAGCTGGGTGAGTTATCCCCAGAGTTATTCACAACCTATGGATGTTTTGGTTACCCGTTCGTTAAAATCGTCGCATTTGGCAATGATTGTTTCCAAAAGGTAAACGCCATCGAAAGGCGCCGTTCGCCGGGAACCCGCAACACGCAACACCCGGAAAGGTTGTGCAACACTTCGCCGATCCGGGGTGATTCACCCCTCAGAAATCGGAGAGTGTGATGCAAGATTTACTGACCATGTTGCAAAAACTTCACCGCCCGCGCCTGTTGATGCGGGCCGCCCGCATCGGGGCCGAAGACTACCGCCGCGGCACCCATCTGCCACGGATACTGGGCTTTGGCATATTGCCACGCCACGGCACCGCGCTGATCAAACTGATCGAGATCGAGGCCGCGTTGGACACCCAGCGCAAGACGGCGGATGCAAGCTATAGCCTGATCCGCCATGTAGATGTTCTTATTGCCATGGTTGGCGAGGCACGGTTCTTGAAGGCCGCGATGATGCCCAGCGCCTGAATTGCGATGCGGGGGATCGCCCCCGCCGCAAAGCCTTAGCTAAAACTATCGGGTTCCGCCGCCTTACGGGTCGCGACAAAGGCATCGAGCGCTTCGCGAATGGCCGGGTCCAATGCGGGCTGCTGGTAGTCGGCCAGCATCTTTTCGACCCGCGCGGTGGCAAGGCTCTGCGTATCACGCGCGCCCTCGTCCGACCATGTCTCGAAGGGTTTGTAGTCTAACAGATCAGACTTCCAAAAGGCATCGCGGAAATTGCTCTGCGTATGGGCGCAGCCGAGGTAATGCCCCCCCGGCCCCACTTCGCGGATCGCGTCCATGGCCTGTGCGTTCACGTCGATCTCCACCCCACGGGCAAGGTGATGCAACGTGCCCAGTTGATCCGCATCCATGACGAATTTCTCGAAAGAGGAAACAAGCCCCCCTTCCAGCCAACCACAGGCGTGCAGCATGAAGTTCACCCCTGAGAGCAATCCCATGTTCAGGCTGTTCGAGGTCTCATAAGCCGCCTGCGCGTCGGGCAGTTTCGAGCCGGTGAAAGACCCGGCGCTGCGATACGGCAGGTTGAGCCTGCGCGCCAGTTGCCCAGCGCCATAGGTGATATGCGCAGCCTCGGGCGTGCCGAATGTGGGCGCGCCGCTGTTCATATCGATGGAGGTGACGAAAGCCCCCATGATCACCGGCGCCCCGGGGCGGACCAACTGGCTATAGGCGATGCCCGCCAGCGTCTCGGCCAAGACCTGTGTCAGCGTGCCTGCCACACTCACCGGGGCCATGGCACCGCCCACGATGAAGGGTGAGATGATGCAGGCTTGGTTGTTCTCGGCATAGACCTTGAGCGCGCCCATCATCACATCGTCGAAGGTCATCGGCGAGTTGATGTTGATGAGCGAGGTCATCACCGTGTTTTCCTGCACGAAGTCCTTGCCGAAGAGGATACCGCACATGTCGACGGAATCCTGCGCCCGGCTGGGTTCGGTCACCGATCCCATGAAGGGTTTGTCGCTCAGCGTCATATGGGCATGCAGCATATCGAGGTGGCGTTTGTTCACCGGGATGTCCGTCGGCTCGCATACCGTCCCCCCCGAGTGATGCAGCCATTTGGACATGTAGCCCAGCTTCACGAACTTTTCGAAATCCGCCATCGTGGCATAGCGCCGCCCCCCTGCGGCATCGCGCACGAAGGGCGGGCCATAGACGGGGGCGAGGACAAGGTTCCTCCCCCCGATTACCACATCCCGATCCCGGTTGCGTGCCACTTGGGTGATCGTCGGAGGCGCGGTGGAGCAGAGCTTGCGTGCCAGCCCCCGTGGGATGCGCACCCGCTCCCCCTGCACATCGGCCCCGGCCTCACGCCAGAGCGCCAATGCCTCGGGATTGTCGGGAAAGTTCACGCCGATCTCTTCCAGCACCGCATCGGCGTTCTGCTCGATGATTTCCAGCGCCTCTTCGGTCAGCACTTCGAAGTTCGGGATATTCCGTTCGATATAGCGCGCTGTCTCGAAAGAGACGGCTGTGCGTGCCGCGCGTCTTGCCGCACCACCACCGCCGCGTGCCCGTCGTGCTGATTCCGCCATTGCTCTATCCTTCCCGCAAGTCTTGGCCCGTCACTATCCCATTCCCGGCAGGCGCTTCGCGCGGATAACGCCCCCTAGCGGCAAAAAGCGACATCGCGTGCCGTCCCCGCGCCACTTGCGCGAATTAAACGCGGGCGGCACCGGTCTTCGGCCTGCTAGAGACTTGCCAGAGCGCGCGCACGGGCCTAATCACAGCCCCATGACAGATATCACCCATGACCGCCTTCTCATCATCGACTTCGGCAGCCAGGTCACGCAGCTTATCGCGCGTCGCCTGCGGGAGCTGAATGTCTTTTGCGAAATCCACCCGTTCAACACGGTGGACGAAGCCTTCCTCAAGGAATTCGCGCCTAAGGCGGTGATCCTGTCAGGTGGCCCGTCCTCGGTGTTTGCCGAAGGCGCGCCGCGTCCGCCGCAGGCTGTTTTTGAACTTGGCGTGCCGATCCTGGGCATCTGCTATGGCCAGCAGGTGATGATGCACTGCCTTGGCGGCCATGTGGAGCGCGGCCATGGCACCGCTGAATTCGGTCGGGCCTTTGTCACCCCCACGGGCCAACAGCTTGATCTGCTCGAAGGCTGGTTCGCCACCGACCGCGAACAGGTCTGGATGAGCCATGGTGACCACGTCAGCAAAATCGCCCCGGGGTTCGAGGTCTATGGCACCTCCCCCAACGCGCCTTTCGCCATCACCGCGGATGTCGAGCGTCACTTCTATGCGGTGCAGTTCCACCCGGAGGTGCATCACACGCCCAACGGCCCGCGTCTCTATGAGAACTTCGTGCGTCTGGCGGGCTTCAAGGGCGACTGGACCATGAGCGCCTACCGTGAGGAAGCCATTGCCGCGATCCGCGAGCAGGTCGGCGATCAAAAGGTGATCTGCGGCCTTTCGGGTGGCGTCGACAGCTCCGTCGCCGCGGTGTTGATCCACGAGGCCATCGGCGACCAGCTAACTTGCGTTTTCGTTGACCACGGTCTGCTGCGCAAGGGTGAGGCCGAAGAGGTCGTCACCATGTTCCGTGACCATTACAACATGCCGCTGATCCACGCGGATGAGCAGGAGTTGTTCTTGGGCGAGCTTGAGGGCGTCAGCGACCCCGAGACCAAGCGCAAGATCATCGGGAAGCTCTTCATCGACGTCTTCCAGAAACACGCCAAGGAAGTGGGCGACGCCACCTTCCTCGCCCAGGGCACGCTCTACCCGGACGTGATCGAGAGCGTCTCCTTCTCCGGCGGTCCTTCGGTCACCATCAAGAGCCACCACAACGTCGGCGGCCTGCCTGAAAAGATGGGCCTGAAGCTGGTCGAGCCGCTGCGCGAGCTTTTCAAAGACGAAGTACGCGAGTTGGGCCGCGAGTTGGGCCTGCCGCCCTCCTTCATCGGCCGCCACCCCTTCCCCGGGCCGGGTCTTGCGATCCGCTGCCCCGGTGAGATCACCCGCGAGAAGCTCGACATCCTGCGCGAAGCCGATGCGGTCTATATCGACCAGATCCGCCGCCATGGGCTTTATGACGATATCTGGCAGGCCTTCGTGGCGATCTTGCCGGTGCGCACCGTGGGCGTGATGGGCGATGGCCGCACCTATGACTTCGCCTGCGCCCTGCGCGCGGTGACCTCGGTCGATGGGATGACGGCGGATTACTACCCCTTCTCGCATGATTTCCTTGGCGAAACCGCCACACGGATCATCAATGAGGTGCCGGGCATCAACCGCGTGACCTATGACATCACCTCGAAACCTCCGGGCACCATCGAGTGGGAATAAAATGCGGATGGCCCTGACCGGCCACCTACGCTGCGCCACCCGGGCCGAGGCGGACCGGGTGCGCGCAGGGCTTGACGCGCATCTGCGTCTCACCCGGGCCGAGCCGGGATGCCTGCGCTTCGACGTGACCCCGACCGACGACCCCCTTGTCTGGCAGGTATCGGAGCTCTTTACCGACCGGGCGGCCTTTGAGGCGCATCAGGCCCGTGCCGTAGCATCGGACTGGGCGCGGCTCACCGCCGGGATCGCCCGCGACTATCAGATCACAGAAACCGCATGAGCCCCACCTTTCGCGCCGCACTCTGGATGATCGGCTCCATCGGGTCATTCTCCACCATGGCCGTGGCGGGGCGCGAACTCTCGGCGCGGTTCGACACTTTTGAGGTGATGCTCTACCGCAGCGTGATTGGCGTGATCATCGTCCTGTCGCTCGCCGGGGCCACGGGCGCGTGGCGGCAGATCAACACCCGCAACTTTGGCCTGCAATTGCTGCGCAACCTTGCGCATTTCACCGGGCAGAACCTGTGGTTCTTCGCCGTGTCGCTGATCCCGCTGGCACAGGTCTTCGCGTTGGAGTTCACGTCGCCCCTATGGGTCATCGTCCTGTCGATCTTCCTGCTGGGCGAACGGCTGACCGCGACACGGGCGCTGGCCGCCATCATGGGGTTCATCGGCATCCTGATCGTGGCGCGTCCCGATATCGGCAACCTCAACACCGGCATTCTGGCGGCGGCGGGCTGTGCCGTCTTCTTTGCCCTGACCAATGTGCTGACCAAACGGCTGACGCGGACCCAAGGGATCACCACGATCCTCTTCTATCTCACCACGTTGCAACTGCTGTTCGGCCTGATCGCGGCGGGCTACGATGGCGATATCGCGAGCCCCACGGCTGAGACGATGCCCTTCCTGCTGCTGGTCGGCGCCTGCGGGCTGCTGGCGCATTACTGCCTGACCAACGCACTAAGCCTTGCCCCCGCGACCGTGGTGGTGCCGATTGATTTCGTCCGCCTTCCGGCCATCGCGGTTGTGGGCATGCTTCTCTATGCCGAGGCGCTGGATATCTGGGTCTTTGTCGGGGCCGCGATCATCTTTGCGGGCAACTATCTCAACATCTGGTTTGAGACCCGCAAAGCACACCCCAAGTAATGTTTGCCCAGATTTCAACCTGACCCAAGGTCAGCGATTGAAGCAAACGGCAGCAATCCGCTTAGATCGTTTCCAACCTGTGCCGGGGAGGATCCGCACAGAAGTCTTGGGAGGAGAGCAAATGAAAACCTATTTCTTGGCAATTCCGGCACTGTTGGCATCTACGGCAATCGTTCACGCTGGCGGCATCGATCGGTCGGGCCAATCCATCAACGCCCTGTTTGAAAGCGGCCGCTATGCGGAGTTCAGCTTTGGGCATATCGATCCATCCACCAGCGGGACGTCGACAATGGCAGTGCCGCCGCCATCGCTGTCGAATGTAAGCTCCGGCGATATGACCTCCAGCTATCTCCAGTTTGGCGCAGCCTATAAGGCCGACATCAACGACAAGCTGTCCTATGCAATCATCTATGATCAGCCGTTCGGCGCGGATGTCGATTACCCCACGCCCACCGGCTACTATGCACAAGGTGCCCAAGCGGATCTGGAAAGCCACGCGATAACCGGCCTGTTGCGCTACCGCATGAACGAGAACTTCAGCGTTCACGGCGGTCTGCGCGTCCAAACCATCGAAGCGGTCGCAGCTGTGCCCTTCGTCGCTGGCTATACGGTGAACGGCGAGCGTGACACCGGCGTCGGCTATGTTGCGGGTGTCGCCTATGAGCGCCCCGACATCGCCATGCGTGTCGCGCTGACCTATAGCTCCAGCATCGACCACGAGGTCGACACGACCGAGTTCGGCGCCATCATGAGCACGACCGAAATCGAAACCCCGCAGTCGGTGAACCTTGATTTCCAGACCGGCATCGCTGCTGACACATTGCTCTTCGGTGGCATCCGCTGGGTCGATTGGTCGTCCTTCGACATCACCCCCGCCCAATACCAAGGCGCGACGGGTGGCTCGCTTGTCAGCTACGATGACGACGTTTTCACCTACTCGCTCGGCGTCGGCCGCCGTCTGAACGACAACTGGTCGGTCTCGGCTTCCGTCGGCTATGAGAAGTCCAACGGCGGGTTCGCCTCCAACCTCGGGCCGACCGATGGCAACAAGAGCCTCGCTCTGGCCGCCGTCTATACCCGCGACAACATGAAGATCACCACCGGCGTGCGCTACGTCAACATTGGTGATGCAGAAACAACTTTGAACGGTGTGAATGCATCGGGCGAGTTCGAAGACAACGATGCTCTGGCCTTTGGCGTGAAGGTGGGCTTCACCTTCTAATCCACACCAGACCCGTCGCGATTACGCCGCCCGACGCCCTCGGGCGGCGTTTTTTATGCATGCGCATCTTTCGGGTCGTGCCGATCCGTGGAACAGCCTAAACCCAAGCAATGATCACACAGAAAACCATCCCCCCGCGCGCTTGGATCGAAATGGGCTTTCTCGCCCTGCTCTGGGGCGCGTCCTTTGTCGCCGTGCGGGTGGCCTTGGATGAGATCGGGCCGCTGACCTCGGTCGCGCATCGGGTGTTCTGGGCAATGCTGGTGCTTTGGGCCGCCGTCGCCACCATGCGCCTGCCATTGCCGCGCGACCCGCGCATCTGGGCGGCCTTCCTGCTGATGGGGCTTTTGAACAATGTGATCCCCTTTTCGCTGATGGCATGGGGGCAGCTGCACATCCCCTCGGGGCTGACCTCGATCCTCAATGCCGCCACCGCGATCTTTGGCGTGCTGGTCGCCGCGATCTTTTTGGCGGATGAGCGGATCACGCCGCGCAAGGCGATTGGCGTCTGCCTCGGCTTCGCGGGCGTCAGCACCGCCATCGGTCTGGAAAATCTCACGAATTTCGACCTCGGCAGCCTTGCCCAGCTGGCGGTTCTGGGCGGGGCAATGTCCTATGCCGTGGCCGGGATCTGCGCGCGCAAACTGCTGCCGGGCCAGCCGCCGCAACTGGCCGCCGCCGGGATGCTGACAGGGTCCGCGCTGATCATGCTGCCGCTGGCATGGGCCGTCGAAGGGCCGCTGACGCTCGACCTTGCCCCAGCCACGCTTGCCGCTATCGCCTATTACGCGCTGGCCGCGACGGCGCTGGCTTATCTGCTTTATTACCGCGTGCTCGGCATGGCGGGCAGCAGCAACCTGATGTTGGTGACGCTACTTGTCGCCCCCGTGGCGATCCTGCTGGGCGCATGGCTGCGTGATGAGACCCTGCGCCCCGCTGCCTATGGCGGTTTTGCCCTTCTTGCGCTCGGGCTTCTGGTGCTCGATGGCCGCATCTGGCGTCTGGTGAAACACTGGGGTAGTCATGGGAAACGAAGCACTTAACCTTGGTGATACATGCTCTACCCCACGGCTGACGATTGGCGCGCGGCGCCGCGGCGCAAAGTTCTGATCTTCGGCATGTCGGGCTTGGGCAAGACCCATCTCTCCAGCCTGCTGCGCGCCAGCGGGGATTGGTTTCACTACTCCATCGACTACCGCATCGGCACCCGTTACCTGGGCGAGCTCATCGCCGACAATGCCAAGGCCGAGGCGATGAAAGTGCCCTTCCTGCGCGATCTGCTGCTGAGCGACAGCATCTACATCGGCTCGAACATCACCTTCGACAACCTGTCGCCCGTAGCCACATGGCTGGGCAAACCGGGCGACCCTTCGCGCGGAGGGCTGCCGATGGAGGAATACGCCAAACGGCAACAGGCTTTCCGCCGGGCCGAGATCAACGCGCTGCAAGACACCGCCTATTTCGCCACCCGCGCCGAAGCGCTCTATGGCTATCCGCATTTCATCTGCGACACCGGTGGCTCGATCTGCGAATGGGTCGACCCCGAAGACCCGAATGACCCGCTGCTGCGACAATTGGCCGAGGAATGTCTGCTGGTCTGGATCAAGGGCGACGAAGCCCATACCGAGGAACTTATCCGCCGCTTTGACAAAGCGCCCAAGCCGATGGCCTATCAGCCCGAATTCCTCGCCCGGGCATGGGCCGATTATCTGGCGGAAAAGAACATCTCCGAGGACGCGGTGAACCCCGATGATTTCATCCGCTGGACCTATGCCGCCGCCCTGTCACACCGCCAACCCCGCTATGCGGCGATGTCGAAATGGGGTGTCACCATCACCCCCGCCGACATCGACGCGCTGAAAGCTCCCGAAGACTTTACCGACCTCATCGCCCGCCACCTGCCCGCGAGCGGTTGAACCCGCACCGCCCAAGATTATCTGACTGCACTGGCCACCCCTGAAAGACCTGTCTCATGCCCATCAAGATCCCCTCCCGCCTGCCTGCCTTCGACGTTCTGCGCAACGAAGGGGTCATGGTGCTGGACGAGGAACTGGCTTCGCGGCAAGACATCCGCCCCCTGCGCATCGCCCTGCTGAACCTGATGCCCAAGAAAATCCAAACCGAGAACCAGTTCGCCCGGCTGATCGGTGCCACGCCCCTGCAGATCGAGCTAAGCCTCATCCGCATGTCCGACCACCGGACCCGCAACACCGCCGCCGAACATATGGAAAGCTTCTATCGCCCCTTTGAGGAGATGAAGGCCGAGAAGTTCGACGGGCTGATCATCACCGGCGCCCCGATCGAACATCTCGACTTTGACGAGGTGACCTATTGGGACGAGCTGCGCGAGGTGATGGAATGGACCCAGACCAACATCCACTCCACCTTTGGCGTCTGCTGGGGCGGCATGGCAATGATCAACCACTTCCACGGCGTCAAGAAACACATGCTGAGCGCAAAGGCTTTCGGCTGTTTCCGGCACCGCAACCTCGCGCCCGCCTCGCCCTATCTGCGCGGCTTTTCGGATGATTGCACCGTGCCCGTCTCGCGCTGGACCGAGATGCGCCAGGACGAAGTCGACGCGCATCCCGGCCTGACCACACTTTTGGGCAGTGATGAAGTCGGCCCCTGCCTGATCGAAGACCCCGAGCACCGCGCGCTCTATGTCTTTAACCATTTTGAATACGACCGCGACACGCTCAAGCAAGAGTATGACCGCGATGTCGAGAATGGCGTGCCGATCAACGTGCCCTGCAACTACTACCCCGAGGATGACCCCGCGCGCACGCCGGTGAACCGCTGGCGCAGCCATGCGCATCTGCTTTATGGCAATTGGATCAACGAGATATACCAGACCACCCCCTTTGATATGAATGAGATCGGCCATTAAACTGCTGCTTGCCCTCCTCCTCGGGCTGGCGCTGCTTACCGCGCTTGTCCAATGGCGCGCCGCGCGGCATGAGGCGCGGGCCGAAGCCAGCCATCCGCCCGAGGGTGAGATCATCACGGTGGACGGCCTGCCGGTTCATGCCAGGATCATCGGCAGCGGGCCGGATCTGGTGTTGATCCATGGGGCCAGCGGCAACCTGCGTGATTTCACTCTAAGCTTCGCTGAGCGGTTGAGCGACCGCTACCGCGTCATCATGTTCGACCGTCTCGGCATGGGCTATACCGCCCGCCTTCCCGGCGCGCGCGGGCCTTGGAACCCGCGCGGCGAGTCGCCGCAGGAACAGGCCGCCCTTTTGCAGAAAGCGGCGGATCAACTGGGCGTCGAAAACCCCATCGTGCTGGGCCATTCCTTTGGCGGGGCCGTGGCGCTGGCTTGGGGGCTGCACCGCCCTGATGAGACCGCAGCGCTGGTGCTGGTCTCTGCCGTGTCGGAGCCTTGGCCCGGCGGTCTGGGCTGGCTCTATAACGTCAGCGCCTCACGGCTTGGCGGGGCGCTCTTTATCCCCGCCGTCACCGCCTTTGTCCCCGACAGCGTGGTGCAAAGCAGCATCGCGGCGATCTTTGCCCCACAACAAGCGCCCGAAGGCTATGCCGATCACATCGGCACGGGCCTCACCCTGCGCCGCAGCGCCAGCCGCGCCAATGCGCAACAGGTCCATCAACTCCGCCCGCATGTGGTTGAAATGGCAGCGCAATATGACCGTCTGACCATGCCTGTCGAGATCATCCACGGCGATGCCGATACCATTGTCCCGA
This sequence comes from Sulfitobacter sp. 1A12779, assembly GCF_043557315.1. Taxonomy (NCBI): domain Bacteria; kingdom Pseudomonadati; phylum Pseudomonadota; class Alphaproteobacteria; order Rhodobacterales; family Roseobacteraceae; genus Sulfitobacter; species Sulfitobacter sp. 1A12779. The sequence continues at coordinate 107,680 of NZ_JBIFFU010000003.1, read as the reverse complement.
TGCATATTCACGCCGAGGAACTGATCCAAGACATCCCCAACGGCGCCCTGACCCGCCTGCCCGGCATGGGCCATATGCCCCATCACGCCGACCCGCAGGCAGTGGTCGATGCCATCGACCGCGCCGCCGCCCGTGCCGGTTTGCGTTAACCGCCTTAACATCCCATATTGAAACAAGAACAACCCGCAAGGAGCGCCCATGGACCTGCCCTTTGACGGCGCGATCAGCGCCTTTTACGAAAACGACGCCCCCGAGGACATCCGCCAAGCGATCCAACGGGCCGACAAGGACAATATCCTTTCGCCCAGCTATCCGCATGATGAACGCCTGTCGCGCAAGACCTATGAGCGCGACTATGACCGTTTGCAGATCGAAATGGTCAAACTGCAATCCTGGGTGCGCGAAACCGGGCAGCGCGTCGTCATGGTCTTCGAGGGCCGCGACGCTGCTGGCAAAGGCGGCACAATCCGCCGTATGCGCGAGAACCTCAGCCCGCGGTCTGCGCGGGTGGTGGCCCTGTCGAAACCCACCGAAACCGAGCAGGCCGAGTGGTATTTTCAACGCTATATCAAACATCTGCCCACGGCGGGCGAGATGGTTTTTTATGACCGCTCTTGGTACAATCGCGGGGTGGTGGAAAAGGTCTTTGACTTCTGCACCCCCGAACAACGCGCGCATTTCTTTGAACAGGTCACCCCGTTCGAGCAGATGCTCGTCGAAGACGGCATTCACCTGATTAAGTTCTGGCTCAACGTGGGCCGCGCCGAGCAGTTGCGCCGCATGTTGTCGCGAGAATCCGATCCGCTGAAACAGTGGAAACTCAGCCCCATCGACGTCAAAGGTCTCGCGAAATGGGAGGAGTATTCCGCCGCCATCGCCGAGACGCTGATGCGCAGCCATACGGATGAAACCCCGTGGACGGTGATCCGCTCTGACGACAAACGCCGCGCCCGTCTAGCGGCCATGCGCCATCTGCTGCACCGTTTCGACTATCCTCAGAAAGACGCCAAGGCGATCGGCAAGATCGACGACGAAATCTGCGGCGCACCGGACATCTGGGATGCCTAAGCGCGGCTACCACCACGGCAACCTGCGCCAAGCGCTGATCGACGCGACGCTTGAGTTGATCGAGCAGCGCGGCCCCACGGGTTTCACCCTTTCCGAGGCTGCCAAACGCGCGGGCGTCACCCCCGCGGCGGTCTATCGCCATTTTGAGGGCCGCGAAGACCTCATCGCCGAGGCCGCGCATCAAGGCTATGATATCTTTGCCGATTTGATGGAATTCGCCTATCAATCCGGCCAGCCCTCGGCGCTCAAAGCCTTTGAGGCGACGGGCCGCGCCTATCTTGCCTTCGCCCGCAAACATCCCGGCCATTATATCGCAATGTTCGAATCCGGCATCTCGGTCAACCGCACGCCGGAACTGGCCCATGCTGCCAACCGCGCCAATGCGGTGCTGGAACGCGCAGCGACCGACCTCAGCCAGCATATCCCGGCGGACAAACGCCCGCCCGCCTCGATGTTCTCGGCCCATATCTGGGCGATGAGCCATGGCGTGGTCGAGCTTTTTGCCCGTAACTCACCCGGTCGCGCCTCGCCCTTCCCGCCCGATGACCTGCTGGAAACCGGGATCGGGATTTATCTGCGTGGCTTGGGGTTGGTCAGCCCTGACGAGTGACAGCGGCGGCCCTTAGGCCGCCACTTTCATCTCCTGCAAGACATCCGCCGCAATCTCGAACGAGCGCAGGCGCGCGGAGTGGTCGTGAATCTGCCCGGTCAAGATCAACTCATCGGGTCGGTGCTGCGCGATCAGCGTTTCCAACTGGCGTTTCACCGTCTCACGGCTGCCCACGGCAGAGATGCGCAGGGCGTGGTCGACCCCTTGGCGCAGGCCCGCGCCGATCTCGGCATCAATGTCGCGCACCGGGGCTGGCAGCTTGCCGGGGCGGCCTGTGCGCAGACGGGCGAAAGCCTGCTGCATGGTGGTCCGCAGATAGGCGCCCTCCTCATCCGTCTCAGCGGCAAAGACGTTCACCGCCAGCATGAAACGCGGCTTAGGGCAGGCTTCGGATGGTTTGAAATCCCGGCGATAGATCGCCGTGGCCTCTTCCAAGGCGTCCGGCGCGAAATGTGAGGCAAAGGCATAGGGCAGCCCAAAATGCGCCGCCAATTGCGCCCCATAGAGCGAGGAGCCGAGGATCCAGATCGGCACATGCGTCCCCTCTCCCGGATGGGCGCGGACCGGCGCGCGGGGATCGGGCGCACCCAGATAGGCCATCAACTCGGCCACGTCATCGGGGAACTGATCGCCCGCGCTCATGCCCCGGCGCATGGCGCGCATCACCGCCTGATCGCCGCCCGGCGCGCGGCCCAGCCCCAGATCGATCCGGTCACCATGAATCGCCGCCAGCGTGCCGAACTGTTCGGCAATGGCCAAGGGCGCATGGTTTGGCAGCATCACCCCACCCGCGCCGACGCGAATCTCTTTCGTGTGGTCCGCCACATGCCCGAGCAGAACCGAGGTCGCCGCCGAGGCGATGCCGGGCATATTGTGATGCTCCGCCATCCAAAACCGGTGATAGCCCTTGGCTTCGGCGAGTTGCGCCAGAGCGACGGAATTGGCGATGGCGGTGGTGGTGTCCGACCCTTCGGGCACGGGCGCAAGATCAAGAACTGAATACTGCATGACTGTCTCCTGTGTTGGGGCTGATATAGGCAGGCACAGCCCCGCCCGGAACCACGTCGCCTGATAAAAACCAACGACTTGGGCGAAATTTCCGTCGATCACAATGTTATGTTCTAACGCATGCCAGATATGCGCAATCGGGCCTTGCCGCCCCCCGGTGAGCGCCCTATCCGAGGGGCCTTCACAACCTGACCTCGCCAGTCGCAGACAAGCTATGGTCCAAAACTAGGCAAATGCCAAGAATATCAAACATCTTATCGGGTTCGGCCTCACCGCCGGGCTGCTCTCCTCTGCTGCCTATGCGCAGGAAAACGTCACCACCGGTTTCGACCCGGTCATCGAAGACCGCAGCATGACCTCCATGGTTGGCTGGACCGCCGGCGTCTCTGCCGCGACACGGTTCAACACGTCGGATGATTTCGATCACGTTGAGAACGAAGTCGAAGGTTTTGTCGAGCTGACCTACGGCGGCTTCCACACCGGGCTGAGCGCGACTTCGCTTTACCAAGACCCCACCGATGACGTCGAATTCGAAGCAAACCTCGGCTACGGCGCGGACTTCGGTCAAGGCCTGAGCTGGGATCTGACCTATGGCTACATCTGGCTGAACGATTCTAAAGACCACAGCGAAGAGATCACCGCGACGCTGGGCTTCCCCATCGGGCGCGACGCCTCGGGCGCATTCGCCGTGATCATCGACCCCGACAATGGCGAAAGCGATCAGGAAGTCGCGTTTGAAGCGCCCCTGTCCGAGCGTTGGACCGCCGTTGGCCTCATCGGCAACAGCGACCGCGACGACAACATCTTTGCCGAAGCCGGTGCCGTTTATGACTTCGGTGACGGCGTCACCTTCGAAGCGCTTTACGAAGACACCAACGATGGCGACGGCGTGCTGGGCTTCACCGTGAGCTACGAAATCGGCGGCTAAGCCGTCTCGGGATCAGAAGCGATCCGACCCTAAGGCCGCTGCGGGAGACCGCGGCGGCCTTTTTCATGTGCCGCGGCCAACCCTGCCCACCGCAACGAAAAAGGGCCACCCCGGAGGGCAGCCCTTTCGCAAAATATGACCGGTAAGCTTAACGCTTGGAGAACTGGAAGCTCCGGCGCGCTTTGGCCTTACCGTATTTCTTACGCTCGACAACGCGGCTGTCGCGGGTCAGGAAGCCTGCCGCTTTCAGCGCACCGCGCAGGGAGGGATCGTAGAGCTGCAGGGCCTTGGAGATGCCGTGCTTGACCGCGCCCGCTTGACCGGACAGACCGCCGCCTTTGACAGTCGCGATCACGTCGAACTGACCTTCGGTGTTGGTGATGCCGAAAGGCTGCGCGAGGATCAGCTGCTGCACGGGGCGCGCGAAGTATTCGTTCTGCGGCTTGCCGTTCACGATAACCTTGCCGGAACCCGGCTTGATCCAAACGCGGGCGACCGCGTCTTTACGTTTGCCGGTGGCATAGGCGCGGCCCAGTTCGTCACGAACCGGCTCACGGGGGGTCACTTCGGTCTCGGTGCCCTGCACGCCGCCGATGTTGTCGGTCACGGCTGCTTCCAGACCGTCGAGGGATTTGATTTCGTCAGCCATGCTCATGCACTCCGCGTGTTTTTCTTGTTCAGGGATTTGACATCCAGAACTTCGGGGCTCTGCGCCTCATGGGGGTGTTCGCTACCTGCATAGACGCGCAGGTTGGTCATGATCTGGCGGCTCAGGCGGTTGCCGGGCAGCATGCGCTTGACCGCTTGGGTCACAACACGCTCAGGATGTGCGCCTTCGAGGATCTGTGCCTTGGTGCGCGATTTGATGCCACCGGGGTGGCCGGTGTGCCAGTAGAAGTGCTCTTCGCGCTTCTTGCCGGTCATCTGCACCTTGTCGGCGTTGATGACGATCACGTTGTCGCCGCAATCCATATGCGGCGTGAAGGACGGCTTGTGCTTGCCGCGCAGGCGCATGGCAACGATCGAGGCGAGACGGCCCAGCACGACGCCTTCGGCGTCGATGATGATCCATTTCTTGTCGATATCTGCCGGTGTCGCAGAAAAGGTTTTCATGGATGAATTCCCGTTTGAGGTTGGTCGGAACGAGGAATCCCCGCCCGTTGTCTGATGGAGGCGTTATAAACACCTGCATCGCCGGGTCAAGCGCAGCAATACCTGATTTCATCAGCTAAAACAATACGTTATAATTTAGGTATAATAATACCCCATATTTCTACACGCTGATCTGCTCCGGTGGATTGTCCAGAAGGCAGCGCAGCCGCTGCATCGCCGCCTCGAAAGAGCGCAGGGAGACATGGGCATTCACGGCAATGCGCACCGCATGGGGTGCGCGGCCATCGCGCAGGGCAAATTCATCGGCCGAGCGGATCTGCACGCCCTGCGCCTCTGCCGCGCGGCAGAACCCGGCGGCCCGCCACCCCGGCGGCAGTTGCAGCCAGAGGAAGGGCACATCGCGCGACCATTCCAAGGCATGGCCGCCCAGATGGTTCACCGCCACTTCGACATATTCCGCCAGTCTTTCACGAATATCCGCGCAGATCCCTTTGAGCCTTGGGTCCGTCAGCAGAATCCGCGTGGCTTCGGCCAAGGGACGCGCGAGGCCGAAATAGCCATATTCCGCCACCCGCCGCAGGTCCGCCGCGCGGCCTGCGGGCGCCAGCGCAAACCCCACCCGCAAGGCAGGCGTCAATTCCTTTGAGATCGAAGAGACATGCCAGACATGCTCGGGCCAAAGCGAGCGATAGCTCGGCGCGCGGGCGTGGCCCATGCGGTAGCAGTCATCCTCCAAAATCTCCAACCCATGCCGTTTGGCGACTTCCAAAAGCGCACGCCGCCGTTCAAGGCTGGTGTGGCTGCCCGTGGGGTTATGCACCTCCGGCGTCGTGCAAAAGACCTGCGCCCCGCTGTCGCGCGCGGCCTTGTCCAGCGCCTCTGGCAGCACGCCCTCTGCGTCCATCGCCACGCCGACCACCTCGGCCCGCAGCACCTCCGCCGCGCGGCGAAACCCGGCGTAGGAGAGGTCTTCGACCAGCATCACCGGCTTCGGCCCTGAAAGGATCGCTTGCAGTACCAATACAATCCCGCTCTGCCCACCGTGCGACAGCACGACGTCACGCTCGCTCAGCGGCCCGAGCGCGAGATGCGACAGCCAGTCGACCACTGCTTGCCGCACCGGGGCATAGGCGTCGCGGGTGGGATAGTTCATCAGGTCTTCGCCCGGCACATCCGCCACCTGTCGCAGGGCGCTGCGGATCAGCGCCACCTGCCCCATGTCCGGCAGGCGTGGGCTGAAGAGGCTGACCGCATCCGTATCGGCAACCTCCAACTCCTTGATCCAACTATCTTGTTCGCGATTCCAGACATCCTCGCGGATGGCCGCCTGCGGCGGGGCGATAAAGGTGCCACGGCCCACCTCGGCCTCCAACAGACCCTCATCCGTGAGGATGGTATAGGCCCGCGCCACGGTGCCGGGGGTAATCCCCAATTGCCACGCCAGTTCCCGCACCGGCGGCAGCTTATCCCCCACCGCCAGAGCGCCGGAGTCGATCCCCTGCCGGATGGTCAGCGCGACGAACTTGTACTTCGGCCCCTGCCCCTCGGCCAATGTCGGCTGCCAAATTGTACCCATTACAATATTCCTGTGGTCAAATTGTATCGCGCTTTGTACCTTGTACCTGTAGGCATTCTACACTTTGTGTCAATACAATTTCGCCAATACAAATTCAAGGAGTTCCCCCATGACACAGGCACGCCCCCTTACCGCTGATGCAATGACATTGATGACATACCGCGCGCTGCCGGTCCCTGCGGTGATTGCGCTGCGCTTTGCGGCGGTCGTGACCACATGGGCGGCCCGCCGACGCACCCGGATCGCGCTTGCCGCGCTTGAACCGTGGGAGCTTGAAGATGCGGGACTTACACCGGAACAAGCCTCGGCCGAGGCTTCCCGCGTGTTCTGGCAGGCGTAGCTTCCCTGTGGCGACTGCCAGATCTCTTCCTCGGGCCGGGTTTTCCCGGCCCTTTTTTGTGGCCTCTGAGAATTCCTCGGCCCGGAATCAAGCCGCAGGCGCCGGGCCATCGCCTGCCCGCCCCGGCGGGCTGGCGATTTGGGGAGGCGGGGCGCTTCTGCGAGAAGGCGCATCACGGCTGCGCCATAAAGTGGCATGGACCGGCGTCGCAATCGCCACCCCACGGTCAGGCGCTGGCCCTAAACTCTGCCCCTCACCCCATCGACGCTGGCGGAATCGCATAGGTCAGCCCGGCCCGCGCCACGGGCTTGTCCGACCCTTCGGAATAGATCAACACATCCGTCACCGACAGCTGTCGCCCCAGCTTCAGCAGCTTGGCATGGGCCACCAGCGGCACATCCGCCAGCGGTTTACGCATGAAATCAATCGAGCAATTTGTCGTCACCGCCAGCGCCTTGGGCCCGATCATCGCCAGTGTCACCAGATAGGCCGAGACATCCGCCAGCGCGAACATCGACGGGCCTGAAACAGTCCCTCCGGGACGCAGATGGCGACGGCTGGTCAACAGGCGCATGGTGATCTCGTTCTCGGCCACATGATCCACGGCGAAATCATCCGCCACCTGATCGAACACCTCCCGCATGAAGGCTTCCAACGCCTCCGCATCCATCACCACGGCCATACTTGTCCTCCCTGCTGTCCTCGGCGTAACGTTGGCGTGATCAACCGGGGAGGGCAAGGTGGCAATTCTTGACGTTACGGCACGCGGGCCGGTGACCCACCTGCGCATGAACGCCCCCGAACGGCTGAACGCCCTGTCGGACGAAATGCTGGCCGCCCTGCACGCGCGCTTCGACAAATTGGCCCAGGACCGCGCCACGCGGGTCATCGTCCTTTCCGGCGCTGGCAAAGCCTTCTGCGCGGGCCACGACCTGCGCCAGATGACCGCCATGCGCCAAGCCGAAGACGGGGGAGCGGCGGGCTTCAAAGATCTTTTCGACCGCTGCGCCGCCCTGATGGCCCGCATCCAAAGCCTGCCGCAGCCCGTCATCGCGCAAGTACATGGCATCGCCACCGCCGCGGGCTGTCAGCTTGTCGCCACCTGCGATCTGGCCATCGCCGCGGATGACTGCCGCTTCGGCGTCAACGGCGTGAACATCGGCCTCTTCTGCTCGACCCCAATGGTCGCCCTGACCCGCAACATCCCGCGCAAACAGGCGTTTGAGATGCTCACCACCGGAGACTTCATCTCCGCCCACCGCGCTGCTGAACTAGGCCTGATCAACCGCGCCGTGCCGGGCGACCAACTGGCCCAAGAGACCGAGGCACTGGCCGAGAAGATCGCCGCCAAACTCGGCACCGCCGTCGCGCATGGCAAAGGCGCCTTTTACCAACAGATGCAGATGCCCAGCGAACAGGCCTACGCCTTCACCGGTGAGGTCATGGTCCGCAACATGCTTGAGGCGGAAACACGCGAAGGCATCGACGCCTTCTTGGAAAAACGCCGCCCCGATTGGTCCCAATGATTGTTTCCAAAACCGCCAGCCTTTGTTGCCACGCTGGGGCTGGCAAATCTGGCGAAATCACGGCATAGTTATGTTAGGGGATAGAAACCCTGATGATTTTGGGTCGCCGCAGGCGGAAGGTCCCTCCGGGTCAGCCTCTCACTGACCGACCATTCCCGCCGCGGCGACCCCAAAACCATTCCTCTCCCGCAGCCTCATCGCGCCCTCTTGCCTGTTGCGTGCGGCGCTGCCCTGCCCTACATCGCCCCCATGACAGATACATTGCACATCATCGGCGGCGGCATGGCCGGATCAGAGGCGGCTTGGCAAGCGGCAAACGCGGGCGTGAAGGTCGTGATCCACGAAATGCGCCCCAAGGTTGAAACCTTCGCCCACCAAACCGGGCTTCTGGGCGAGATGGTCTGCTCCAACTCCTTCCGCTCGGATGACGATGAGCAGAACGCCGTCGGCCTGCTGCATTGGGAAATGCGCGCCGCCAACGGGCTGATCATGGCCTGCGCCGACAAAAACCGCCTGCCCGCAGGCGGCGCATTGGCGGTGGACCGCGACCCCTTCGCGCAGAGCGTCACAGACACGCTGCTCGCCCACCCCAATATCACCGTGGAATATGGCGAGATCGCCGAACTGCCCCGCGACGGCAAATGGATCATCGCCACCGGTCCGCTGACCTCAGGCAAGCTCGCCGAAGCCATCGCGGCTGAAACCGGCGCCGAGGCGCTGGCCTTTTTCGACGCCATCGCGCCGATCGTCTATTTCGACAGCATCGACATGTCCAAAGCTTGGATGCAGTCGCGCTATGACAAGGGCGAGACCGAAGAAGAGCGCACCGCCTACCTCAACTGCCCGATGGACAAGAAGCAATACGAGGATTTCATCGACGCGCTTTTGGCCGCCGAAAAGACCGAGTTCCGCGAGGGCGAAACCGCAGGCTATTTTGACGGCTGCCTGCCCATCGAAGTGATGGCCGAACGGGGCCGCGAAACCCTGCGCCACGGCCCGATGAAACCCGTGGGGCTGACCAATCCGCATCAGCCCGAGGTCAAGGCCCATGCCGTGGTGCAATTGCGCCGCGACAACAAACTGGGCACGCTTTACAATATCGTCGGCTTCCAGACCAAGATGAAGTACGGCGCGCAAACAGATGTTTTTAAACGTATTCCGGGCCTAGAAAACGCGCGCTTCGCCCGTTTGGGCGGCATCCACCGGAACTCCTTCATCAACTCGCCGACACTGCTCGACGACCAGATGCGCCTGCGCAGCCGCGACAATATCCGCTTTGCGGGTCAGATCACCGGTGTCGAAGGCTATGTGGAAAGCGCCGCCATGGGCCTGCTGGCGGGCCGTATGGCCGCTGCCGAAATCAAGGGCGGCAGCCTGCCCACCCCGCCCGACAGCACCGCCATGGGCGCGCTGATCACCCACATCACCGGCGGGGCCGAGGCAAAAACCTTCCAGCCGATGAACGTGAACTTCGGCCTTTTCCCCCCGGTCGAAGGGCTGAAATCGGGCCGCCGTGGCCGCAAGGACCGCTACAAAGCCTATACGGACCGCGCCAAGGCCGATTGGCAAACATGGCTTAATCAAGGTTAAGGCGACGGGGGTTAACACTGGATCCTCCCGCCCATCCCCCATATCCTAGGGACATGACACAGCATTTCTTTGACAAGGCCTATGCGGCGCGGGACACCAATGTGATCCGCAGCCTCTATGACGAATGGGCAAGCAGCTATGACGAGGACATCAAGGCGCAGGGCTATGCCACGCCCAACCGCGCCGCTGCCACGCTTGCAGAATTCCTCGACGACAAAGACCTGCCGATCTTCGACATCGGCTGCGGCACCGGGCTGTCCGGCGCGGCGCTGAAACAGGCGGGTTTCACCACCATCGACGGCGGTGATGTATCCGCCGCCATGCTGGAGGAAGCGCGCAAAAAAGGCATATACCGCAACCTATTAGAACTCGAAGTTGACGCGCCACTTCCCTTTGCGCCCGGAACTTATGCAGCGATCAGCGCCATCGGCGTGATCGGCCCCGGTGCGGCCCCGATCACCCTCTTCGATACGCTGATGCATGGATTAGAAAAGGACGGTAAGCTCCTATTTTCACTTAATGAAAAGGCGTTGGAAGATCGCGGCGCTTTGGGCATGATCCACGAATGGACCGATTGCGGCGCGGCGATCCTTCTCTTTGCCGAGGAAGGGCCGCACCTGCCCGGGATCGACATGAAGTCTACCGTCTATCTGATTGAAAAGAATTGACTCTTACCACCAGATTCGCGCCATCTCCGACCGGACCACTGCACCTCGGCCATGCCTATTCCGCGCTCTTGGCCCATGATCTGGCAAAGGCCGCAGGGGGCGATTTTCTGCTGCGGATTGAAGACATCGACCAATCCCGCGCGCGTGCGCATTGGGAGGCGCAGATCTACGAAGACCTCGCGTGGCTGGGCATCGACTGGCCGCAACCCGTCATGCGGCAATCGGATCGAATGGCGGCCTATGAAGCCGCCATAGATGTCCTCTGGTCGCGCGGTCTGCTCTATGCCTGCACCTGCAACCGCCGCGACATTGCCGCTGCCACCAGCGCGCCGCAAGAGGGAGCAGAACCCGTCTACGGCCCCGATGGCCTCATCTACCCCGGCACCTGCCGCACGGCAGGCCACTCCAAAGGCTCCGGCGCCCTGCGCCTCGATATGCGTAAGGCACTGGGAACCCTTGACAATACCAAGCTAAGCTTCACCGAGAACGGCCAGGGGCCGAATGCCGAAACCGGAAAGATCACCCTTTCCCCCGATCAGTTGATCGGCACGGTCGGGGATGTGGTCTTGGCCCGCCGCGACATGGGCACGTCCTATCACCTGTCGGTCGTGCTCGACGACGCCGCGCAGGGGGTGACGCTGGTCCCGCGCGGGGCCGATCTGTTTGAGGCGACCTATATTCATGTGGTGCTACAGGCATTGCTGGACCTGCCGACGCCGCTCTATCACCACCACCGGCTGATCCGCGATGAGAGCGGCAAACGACTGGCCAAACGTGATGACGCCCGCGCCATCGCGCTCTATCGCGAGAACGGCGCCACCCCCGGCGAAATTCGTGAAATCGTCGGGCTTTAGCGCACGCTCTTAATCCATTGGCTTCATCAGTTCGACCTCTTCACCGTCCTGAATGCCGGTGTAAAAGCAGCTCCGCCGCCCGGTATGACAAGCCGGCCCGGTCTGATCCACCATCACCAACAGGCAGTCCCGGTCACAATCGACGCGCATCTCGACCAGCTTTTGCACATTGCCGCTGGTTTCGCCCTTCACCCAGAACGCCTGCCGCGAACGGCTCCAATAGGTGACCTTGCCGGTCTCGAGGCTGCGCGCGATGCTCTCAGCATTCATCCACGCCAGCATGAGCACCTCATGGGTCTCGGCGTCCTGCGCGATGGCCGGGATCAACCCCGCTTCGTTGAACTGAACGCTAGCAGGATCAAATGTCATCGGGCACCTCGTGGAAATATTTGCATCTGTCTCTGCGGCGCTTATGTAGGGTTTCAGCACGAAAAGGAACAGCCCATGTCGGATGAGACGGACCTCATCAAGCTCTACTCCGCGCGCATTCTCGCGCTCGCGGCTGAGATCCCCCACTTGGGCCGCATGGAGGCCCCGCAGGCCAGCGTGAAACGCCGCTCGCCGCTCTGCGGCTCCACCGTGACGGTCGATGTGCGGGTTGAGGATGGGCATCTGGCCGAGATGAAGCAGGACGTGAAAGCCTGCGCCTTGGGGCAAGCCGCCGCCGCCGTGGTGGGCGATGCCGCCCCCGGCAGATCGCTTGCGCAGATCGCAACCGCACGCGATCAACTGCGCGCCATGCTCAAGGGCGAAGGCCCGGTGCCGGATGCCCCTTTCGACGGTTTCGAAGTGCTGACCCCCGCCACGGCCTATAAAAACCGCCATGCCTCCATCATGCTCAGCATCGAAGCATTGACGGAAGCGATGCAAGAGGCCGAGGCACCTGCCGAAGCGGGCGAGCGCTGAACGCGGGCAACCTCAGCCCCCTTTCCCCCCTGAAAAGCTAAAAAAAAAACGCCGCACATCCTGCGAAGGATGGCGGCGTCAGTCGGCGTGCCTCATGTGGGACCCACTTTGCCGAAACCCGACGCGGACAGGCAAGTCGGAGCATCAAAATTGGGACGGATGCAGCGGCAAAGCGGCATGAGAGCCTTGGCAGAACTCAGATAAAGGCGGGCAGATGCAGACCCACCACCAGCATCACGATCAAAGCGGCGGCCCCCACTGCATCTTGCAGCAATGTGGCCTGTGATCTGACGGCGATAGATTTCAGCGCAGTGTAAGTCATCATCAATACCTCCTTATCTGTGTTGCTTCTTTGTTCTCATTTCTTCGCCCACAAGTAAAGAACTTTTTGAGAACATTCGCGAACATAATGAGGTTTTGACTACTAACCCACTGTTATCAAACGGATCGCCTCATCCTGGCGCATGAGCCACAAAAGCACCCTCACGGCCTTGCCGCGCGGCCCTTCGAGACTGGGGTCATCGACCAGAAGCTTGCGGGCATCCGATTGTGCCACCGCCATCAGGCCCGCCTGACGCTCCAAATCCGCCACGCGGAAACGCGGCACGCCGGACTGCGCCGTGCCAATCAGATCCCCCGTGCCGCGCATCTTCAGGTCGGTTTCGGCGATGACAAACCCGTCCTCGGATTCGCGCAGCACCTCAAGCCGCTGACGGCCCGTCTCGCTCAGCGGCGCTTGATACATCAAAAGGCAGGTCGACGCGCCTGAGCCCCGCCCGACGCGACCCCGCAACTGGTGCAGCTGCGCGAGGCCGAAAATTTCGGCCCGTTCCACCACCATGATTGTTGCATTGGGCACGTCGACGCCGACTTCGATCACCGTGGTGGCGACCAGCACCTTGGTCTCCCCCGCTTGGAAGGCGCGCATGGCGGCGTCCTTCTCGGCGGGAGGCATCTGGCCGTGGACCAGCCCGACAACGCCCTCGCCCAGAGCGGCACGCAGACGTTTAAACCGGTCCTCCGCCGCCGTGAGATCACTGACCTCGCTTTCCTCGACCAGCGGACACACCCAGTAGCATTGCCGCCCCTCGCTGATCGCATGGCGCATCCGGTCGATGACCTCATCCATCCGTGCGGTCGAGACGAGCGCGGTGCGAATGGCCTGCCGCCCGGGAGGTTTTTCGTCGAGAATCGAGACATCCATATCGCCGTATTGCGCCAGCGCCAGACTGCGCGGGATCGGCGTGGCGGTCATCACCAACACATCAGCGAGCTTCCCCTTGCGGCCCAGTTCCAGCCGCTGCCGCACGCCGAAACGGTGCTGTTCGTCAACCACGGCGAGGCGCAGATCGGCAAAGCTGACATCGGCCTGAAAAACCGCATGAGTGCCGACGAGGATTTGGATATCGCCGCGTTCCAGCGCCGCGAGCTTGGCCCGACGCTCGCCCCCCTTGTCGCGCCCGGTGAGCAGTTCCAGCACAACGCCCGCCTGTTCCGCCAGCGGTTGAAGCCCCATAAGGTGCTGACGGGCAAGGATTTCCGTCGGCGCCATCAGCACCGCTTGCCCCCCGGCCTCCACCGCGCGCAAGAGCGCCATGAAAGCCACCAGCGTCTTGCCCGCCCCGACATCGCCCTGTAACAGGCGGTTCAACCGCGTCTCGCGGCCCATGTCGGCGGTGATCTCTTCGATCGCGCGCTGTTGCGCACCAGTGGGGCGATAGGGCAAGGACGACAGCACCCTTTGCTGCAGCCGTCCGTCGCCCCGGTTCGCCCGCCCCATCTTGCGCCGCTCATTCTGTCGCGCCAGCGCCAAGGTCACCTGATGGGCGAAAAGCTCATCATAGGCCAACCGCTCGCGCGCAGGCGCGGTGGCGGTCAGGTCTTCGGCCTTCTGCGGATCATGCGCGGCCTCTGCGGCGGCGGCAAAATCGGGCCAGCCGGCCTGCGCCACCTGCCCCGGATCGGCCCATTCGGCCACCACCGGCAGCCGTTTCAACGCGCCGCGGGTGGCCTTGTACATCAGCTTTTGTGTCAGTCCGAAGGTCAGCGGATAAACCGGCTCAAAATCGGGAATGCTGCTGGCCTGATCCTCCGGCACCGCGAAATCGGGGTGGACCATCTGCGCCATCCCGTCGAAAAACTCCACCCGGCCCGAGACGATGCGGCGGCTGCCTTCGGGCAATTGGCGCTGCCAGTAATCGCCCCGCGCGTGGAAATAGACCAGTTGAAAACTGGTCTGCGCGTCCTCAACCATGATGCGATAGGCGCCGCCCTTGTTGCGGGCCTGGCGATGCGCACCGATGGTGACCGCGACGGTCAATGTCGCGGGCAGATGCGCGTCCTTCACGCTGTCGCGCAAACGGCGGTCGATGCCGGAATGCGGCAGGGTAAAGATCAGGTCGCGCGGCGCTTGGATGCCCAATTGCTCCAGCAATTGCGCGGTTTTGGGCCCCACCCCTTCGAGCGTTTCCAGCCCGGCGAAAAGCGGGAAAAGCTGTTCCGGTCTGCCGCTCATTGGCCGTCGATCAGGGCCAGCCAGCCGTCTTCATCCAAGGTCTCGATCCCCAGTTCGGCAGCCTTTTTGGCCTTGGACCCCGCCCCCGGCCCCGCGACCAGGATGTCGGTCTTGCCGCTGACCGAGCCCGAAACCTTGGCCCCCAAACGCTCCGCGCGGGCCTTGGCCTCGGCACGGCTCATCTTCTCCAAGGTGCCGGTGAAGACGACCGTCTTGCCCGCCACGGGGCTGCCTTCGGTGTCGGGCCGCTCGGCAGGAATCACGGTCAGATGCGCCACCAACCGGTCAATCGAGGCGCGCTCCGCCTCTTGCGCGAAGGCTGAAACGAGCGAGCCTGCCATGACGCTGCCCACCCCATCGACGCCGATCAGATCGTCCCACGCCGGGCCGTCCAGCCCGCGCGCCTCGGCCATGGCGGCCTCGAAACTCTGCCAATCGCCGTAGTGGAGCGCGATCAGGTTCGACGCCGCCTCGCCCACATGGCGGATGCCGAGGGCAAAGATCAGCCGCGCGATGGGGATTTCACGACGATCTTCAATGGCTTGGAACAGGTTTTCGGCCGATTTCGGCCCCCAGCCTTCGCGGTTTTTCAACTGCTGCACGCCGCTGCCGTAACGCTCTTTCAGGGTGAAGATATCCGCAGGCTCTGCAATCCAGCCGTCGTGGTAGAACTGTTCGACCTGTTTGGCCCCCAGACCGTCGATGTCAAAGGCTTTGCGGCTGACGAAATGGATCAGCTTTTCAACGGCTTGGGCCGGGCAGATCAGCCCGCCCGTGCAGCGTCGCACCGCATCGCCCGGCTCGCGGATCGCATCCGATCCGCATTCCGGGCAGGTGATCGGAAAGACGAAAGGCGCCGCATCCTCGGGGCGTTTCGACAGGTCCACATCGGCCACTTTGGGGATCACATCGCCCGCGCGGTAGATCTGCACCCAGTCCCCGACGCGCACATCCTTGCCACCGCGGATTTCGGCGCCCTTGCTGTCGAGCCCTTTGATGTAATCCTCATTGTGCAGCGTGGCGTTGGAGACGACGACACCGCCCACCGTCACCGGCTGCAACCGCGCCACGGGGGACAATGCGCCGGTGCGGCCGACCTGAATGTCGATGCTTTCAAGCCGGGTCCATGCCAGTTCGGCGGCGAATTTATGGGCCACGGCCCAACGCGGCGTGGTCGAGCGAAAGCCGAGCCGGTCCTGCAGCGCGAGGTCATCGACTTTGTAGACCACGCCGTCGATGTCATAGCCAAGGGTGGCGCGCTGCGCCTCGATCGCCTCATAATGGGCGACCATATCGCCCGGCCCCTCGCAAAGCGCGGTCAAAGGGTTGGTCGAGAACCCCAGTTCCGCCAAACGGTCGATGGCGCCCTTTTGGGTGTCAGCAAAGGGCGCCGAAAGCGCGCCCCAAGCATAGGCGAAGAACCGCAGGGGCCGTGCGCGGGTGATTTCGGGGTCCAATTGTCGCAGCGATCCGGCAGCGGCATTGCGCGGGTTGGCGAAAGTCTTGCCGCCCCTTTCCGCCTGCCGCGCGTTCAGGGCCGCGAAATCGGCGTGGCTCATATAGACCTCGCCGCGCACCTCCAGCAGATCGGGCGCATTCTTGAGCTCTTGCGGGATGTCTTTGATCGTGCGAGCGTTCGCGGTGACATTCTCGCCCACGGCGCCATCGCCGCGGGTGGCGGCTTGGACCAGCACGCCGTTTTCGTAGCGCAGAGAAAGCGACAGCCCGTCGATCTTGGGCTCGGCCGTATAGGCCAGCGGCGCATCGGCGCCGAGGCCGAGGTATTTGCGGATTCGTGCGTCGAATTCGGTGACTTCCTCGGCGTCGAAAGCATTGGCGAGCGAGAGCATCGGCACCGCATGGCGTATCTTCCCAAAACCTTCGGCGACCGGCGCGCCGACCTGTTCGGAGGGGCTATCGGCGCGCTTGAGGTTTGGGAAACGCGCTTCGATCTCGGCATTGCGGCGTTTGAACGCGTCATATTCCGCATCGGAGATTTCCGGTGCATCTTCCGTATGATAGGCGGTGTTCGCCGCGCGCAACACCTCGGCCAGCCGGGCCAATTCCGTCTCTGCCTGCGCTTTGGTCAGCGCTTCAACCTCGATCTGGGATGTCACGATCTGCCCCCGATATTGTCATCTGTCGCTTAGATAGGTGGCGATCAGGGGCAGGTCTAGCGATTTCAGGGCGAATGATTTCAAGCCCGGACCGAACGGGATCAGGCGCTGGCGGCCAAATCCATTTCCACCGGGTCAGGATCGCGCAAGACATAGCCGCGGCCCCAGACCGTCTCGATATAGCTCTCCCCGCCGGTGGCTTGGCTCAGCTTCTTGCGAAGTTTGCAAATGAAGACATCGATGATCTTCAACTCAGGCTCATCCATGCCGCCATAGAGGTGGTTGAGAAACATTTCCTTGGTGAGGGTCGTGCCCTTCCGCAGGCTCAGGAGTTCGAGCATCTGATATTCCTTGCCGGTCAAATGCACGGGGGTATCATTCACGCTGACGGTCTTGGCATCAAGGTTCACCGCCACTTGGCCCGTCTTGATGATGGATTGCGAATGCCCCTTGGACCGCCGAATGATGGCATGGATCCGGGCGACCAATTCCTCCCGATGAAAGGGTTTGGTCAAATAATCGTCGGCGCCGAAGCCGAAGCCCCGCAGCTTATTTTCCGTATCGTCGGAGCCCGAGAGGATCAGGATCGGCGTCTCGATCCGGGCGAGCCGTAACTGGCGCAGCACGTCATGGCCGTTCATATCCGGCAGATCGAGGTCGAGCAGGATCAAATCATAATCGTAAAGCTTGGCCAGATCGATTCCCTCTTCGCCCAGGTCGGTGGCGTAGACGTTGAGATTCGCATGGGTCAGCATCAGTTCGATACTGCGAGAGGTCGTTGGGTCGTCTTCAACTAACAATACACGCATTTCGGTTACTCCGGCTCATCTTGGACGATGGGCTCACCCTGAGCAAAAAAGGTTAACTACCCGTTACCGATACTCGATAGGATAGGTTAACAACTTAAAGTTGTCTATATTTTTTCAAGGCCGTGGCTTTCAGCGCCGCCTCCCCATGTTCGGTAACCGCATGTAACCACTCCATAAATTCTTCGTCACTGATACCGTAACGCTCCAGCGCTTCGGATTGGGTGATCAGCCCATAGACCACCCCCCGCACCACCGCCGCCTTGCGCGAGGCGACCCATCTGTGGGTATCGGCGCTTGGCAAATCGGCGCGGGACATCACGCTCCCGTCAGCGAGGGTAACAGACCGTGGCCCATCGACTTTTTTCAGGTACATCGCATCATCCGCCATTGTTTTGGCGTCCAATAACCCCCACCTGCCTTAACGCGGCGTGAAGCCCGCCCTTGTGACTAGGTAGGATTTTCCTATATTCGCGCACAAACTCCGGAGAGACCCATGGCCCTTGATCAGACCCCGCCGCTCAATTCGCTTGGCTTTGCCAAAGCGCCTGCCGATACGCGCGTCGTCGTGGCGATGTCGGGCGGCGTGGACAGTTCCGTCGTCGCGGCCATGCTCAAGGACGAGGGCTATGACGTCGTAGGCGTCACCCTACAGCTTTACGACCACGGTGCCGCGCTGGCCAAGAAAGGCGCCTGCTGCGCGGGGGTCGACATTCAGGATGCCCGCCGCGTGGCCGAGGAGATGGGCTTCCCGCATTACGTCTTGGACTATGAGAACGTCTTCAAGGACGCCGTGATTGACGAGTTTGCCGACAGCTACCTCGGCGGCGCCACGCCCGTGCCCTGCATCCGCTGCAACGAGCGGGTGAAGTTCAAGGACCTGCTGGAAACCGCCAAGGATCTGGAGGCCGACTGCATGGCCACCGGTCACTATATCCAGCGCAAGATGGGCGAGAACGGACCGGAGTTGCATGCCGCTGCCGATGGCAACCGCGACCAGAGCTATTTCCTCTTCTCCACCACCGAAGAGCAGCTGTCCTACCTGCGCTTCCCGCTGGGCCATCTGCCGAGCAAGGACGACACCCGCAAGCTCGCCGCGAAATACGGGCTTGAGGTCGCCGACAAGCCCGACAGTCAAGACATCTGCTTTGTCCCGAACGGCGACTACGCCGCGGTGATCCGCAAACTGCGCCCCGAGGCCGCTGATCCGGGCAATATCGTCGACACTGAGGGCAATGTGCTCGGCAGCCACGAGGGCGTGATCCATTACACCATCGGCCAGCGCCGCGGCCTCGGCATCGGTGGTTTGGCCGATCCGCTTTATGTCGTGAAGCTCGACCCAGAGCGCAAAGAGGTGGTCGTCGGTCCGAAATCCATGCTCGCCACTCGCAAGATCCCGGTGCGCGAGATCAACTGGCTGGGCGATGCGCCCCTAACCTCGCAGGCGGAATGGAACATCGCCGTGCGCGTGCGCTCTACCCGTCCGCCACGCGATGCGATCCTGCGCCCGATTTCCGAGACAGAGGCCGAGGTCGAGCTACTCACCGCTGAGGAAGGCGTCTCTCCCGGGCAGGCCTGTGTTTTCTATGACACTGACAGCACGCGCATTTTCGGCGGCGGCTGGATCCACCGCGGCTGACAGCCCCTAGAGCCGCGCCAGCACCGCCCGCGCGGCGCGCAGGCCGGGAGCCTCACCCCCCTGCCCCAAACGCGCCATCGTCAGCGCCATGGCGTCCTTCTGGGCGCCGGGCGCGCGCAGCACTTGCAAAACCCCTTCGGCAATCGGGCCGGGGCGGCAGTTCGCGCCGATGAATTCCGGCACCACGCGGGTTTCCGAAACGAGGTTGACCAACGTTACCGTATCCACCCGCAGCATCCGCCCGATGATCTGGCGGCTGATCCAATTCATGTCATAAGCGATGACCATCGGCGTGTTCATCGCGGCAAGCTCCAGCGACACGGTGCCCGAGGCCGCAAGCGCCACATCCGCCGCGCGGAAGGCGGCGCGTTTGCTGGCGGTGAAAGCCTCGGCACTTTGGTCGCGCGGGTCCAGCACCAGCGGGCTGCCCGCCCAGTTGCGCGTGACCTGTTTGACCAAGGCCGCCACGGGGGCCGCCGCAGGGACGACGACGCGCAGGGACGGCTCGGCCTCGACCAATCGCGCGACGACCTGCTGAAACACCGGGGCCAGCCGCGTGACCTCCCCCCGGCGCGAACCGGGCAAGGCAAGCAGCAAGGGCGCATCGGCGAGGCGGTGTTCGGCGCGGAACGACGCGGCGGCGGCGTCATCGGCCACGGGCTCGGCCACCACCGGGTGGCCGACGAAATCGCAGGCCATGCCTGCCGCTTCCATATAGGGCGGCTCGAAGGGGAACAGGGCGAGGACGTGATCGACGGAACGGGCCATTTTCTCGGCCCTGCCGGGGCGCCATGCCCAGACGGTTGGGGCCACGTAATGCACTGTTCTGATGTCAGATTTCTCTTTCACCTTACGCGCCACGCGCAGTGAGAAATCGGGGCTGTCGATGGTGATGAGCACATCTGGCTTGGTTTCAATCACCGCCTGTGCCGTCTCATTGATCCGGGCCATCAGTGCGCGGTATTTCGGCAGGATTTCGGCCAGCCCCATGACGCTGAGCTCATCCATGTTAAAGCGGCTTTCCAGCCCCTCAGCCGTCATCTGCGGCCCGCCGATGCCGTCGAATGTCACCTCGGGACAGAGCTCTTTCAGCCCCGCCATCAGCGCGCCGCCCAACCGGTCGCCCGAAGGCTCGCCCGCCAGAATGAACACCTTCATCCCGCGTCCCCCTCTCGGACCCAAAGCACCAATCCCAATTCATCGGCCAGCGCCACGCAAGCGTCCCGCTCCAGCAGCATCACACCACCGGCTTTGACCACCACGCCCGCCAGCCCCGCCGCATGGGCGGCGCGCAGCGTGTCGGGGCCGATGGTGGGCAGGTCGATCTCACGAATTTGGCCAGTTTTCGGGCCTTTGCAGAGCACCGCGCGCGCGCCCTGCACCGCTTCTGGCAGGGTTGCGAGCAGGTGATCCGTGCCCCCAATGGCCTCAACCCCGTAGACCTGTTCGCGCCCGATCACGCAGGCCTGCCCGATGTCCAAGCTTGCCAACCCGTCCAGCACCGCCGTGCCGCGCGCCGCATCCCGGCGCATCTGATCGTCGGGCAGCTCGCGGGACAGCACACCGCTATCGGCCAGCAGGTCTGGGACGAGCTCATCGGCCCCAACCACCCGCAGGCCATGGTCTTCGAAAATTGTCTTGATCACCTCAAGCGCGCCATTGTCCCCCGCCGCAAGGGCGGCTTTGAACTGCGGCACCAAGGGCGCCGTGCGCATGTCGAGCTTGGCAGGATCGAGCGTAGGCCGGTCAATCGCACCGCAGAGGCAAACCTCGCGGATGCCAAGGCCCAGAAGATGCGCAAGCAGGCTGCCCAAAGTCTCCAACCGGAAGGTCAGATCGGCCTTCAGCCCATCGGGCGCGCAGCCCTCATAGGCGCAGACCAAAGGCGGCACGTCCTGCGCCGCCGCCACCCGCGCGGGCAGGCCGCCGCGCCCGGCGATCAGCGCAAGGCTCATTTCGGCGTCAGGAAATGGCGGCCCGTGTCGGCCATGACGAAATCGACGATCTGGCGGACGTAATCGCTTTGCGTCTCGTTCCCCAAACGCCGCGCCCGGTCGGAGAATGTCCCCTCGCCCTGCGCCAGCATCTGGAACGCGGCCCTGAGCGCCGTGATATCGCTGCGCGCCACGCCCGCGCGTTTCAGCCCGACGAGGTTCAGCCCGTCGAGATCACCGCGCGGCGCTTGCACAAGGCCGTAGGGGATCACGTCATTGGTGACCATGGTTACCGCGCCGATGATCGCACCCTGCCCGATCCGCACCCATTGGTGAATGCCAGACAGCCCGCCGATGATCACGTCATCTTCAAGCACGCAATGCCCGGCGACGGCGGCGTTGTTCACCACGATCACGCGATTGCCAACCACAGCGTCATGAGCGATGTGGCAGCCGGCCATGAAGAGCCCGTCATCACCCACGCGGGTCACCCCGCCGCCCCCTTCGGTGCCGCAGTTCATGGTGACATGTTCGCGGATGCGGTTCCGCTCCCCGATGACCAGACGGCTGGCTTCGCCCTTGAACTTCAGATCCTGCGGAATCTCACCGATCACCGCGAAAGAGAAGATCACCGTGCCCGCGCCGACCTCGGTCCGGCCAGTGACGACGACATGGGATTTCAGTTCCACATCCGCCTTTAACACGACCTCGGGCCCGACCACGCAGAAAGGGCCGACGCGCGCCGAAGGGTCGATCTGCGCGCCCTCTTCGATCACGGCACTGGGGTGGATATTGCTCATGCCGCGTCCTGCGGGAGGTCCAACATCGCCATGAACTCGGCCTCGGCGGCCATTTCGCCCTCAACGGTGGCCACGCCGCCGAATTTCCAGATCTTCGCCCCGGGCTTGCCGCGCAGGGTCTTGAGGTCCATCCGCAGCACATCGCCGGGGCCAACCTTGCGGCGGAACTTACATTTGTCGATGGACATGAAATAGATCAGCATGTCGCGGTCCTGCATGCCAAGGGCCGTGCCCACCATCACGCCCGCGGTCTGGGCCATTGCCTCCACAATCGTCACGCCCGGCATGATCGGCGTGCCGGGGAAATGGCCCTGAAAATGCGGCTCGTTCATGGTGACGTTCTTGTAGCCAACAGCACTCTCGGTGCCCGCGATCTCTTCGACCTTGTCGACCAGCAAAAAGGGATAGCGGTGCGGCAAGATGCGCTGGATCATTTGGATATCGGCGCGCAGCAGCTCTTCGGTCATGGACTGTCCTTTGTCTCAGAAGGTTGCTGAAGGGCTACCAATTCGGGCGGCTGGGGGCAAGCATCCCGGCAGGGGCGGCGCTTACTCGGCGTCCGTCAGCCCGCTGCCGATCGTCTCGTCCAAAAGCGCAATCGCCTCATCCGTGACCTCGATCGCGGAGGACGAGACAAAGACCCGCCGCCGCTCCAAAATGACCGCCGCGTCGGAATTGCGCATCAACTGTTCAAGCACCGGGGCCGCAGCGGCCAGAAACCGCTCGCGTTCAAGATCCAGCGCCTCGCTCAGCGCCCGGTTCTTCGCCGCCTGCTCTGCCCTTGTGCGCTGCACCTTCTCGTCAAAAGCATCGGCCAGCAGCCGGAACTGCGCCGGTTTCAGCTGAGAGCGTTTTTCGGTAAGTTCGCGTTCTTCCGCCTCAAGCGCCGCTTCGATCTCGCGGTTCTCGGCGGCAAGCTCCTCGCTCTGGGCTTCGATCTCGCGGCTGACGCGCTGGCCAAAGGCACTGTCGCGGAACAGGCGTTCGGAATCGATGGTCAGCACCGGGCTGATCACGCCGCCCCGCGCCGGGGCGGGCGTGCTTGTCTGAGGCTCTGCCAAGGGCCCCTGCTGCGCAAGGCCGGGGGCGGCCCCGGCCAGCATCATCACCAAGGGGATGAAGGCGCGGCGCATGGGCTTAGAACGTGGTCCGCAGGGTGACCTCAAAGCTCTGCTCTTTGTCAAAGCTCTCTTTCTTCAGCGCGTCGGAGACGTTGAACTGAAGCGGGCCAAGCGGCGTGTCCCAGAAGACCGAGACGCCGATCACATGGCGGAACGAACCGCTTTCGCCGACGATGGTGCCGCCGCTGGTGTCGACATCGCTCAGGTCCCACAGGTTGCCCACGTCATAGAAGACGCCGCCGGTGATGCCATATTCCTCAGGCAGACCCAGTGGGAACTCCGCCTCGAAACGGGCAACGGCAAAAAGGTTGCCGCCAAGCGCGTCGTCTACCCCGTTGCTCTGGTCGCGCGGCCCGATGCCGCCCGGCTCAAAGCCGCGCATGATGGATGGGCCAAGGATGAAGCGGTCAACCGCGCGGTTGGTGCCGCTGTTCCAAGACAGCGCACCACCTTCGAGCGTGGCACGCAGGGTGACTTCCTCGTTAAAGATGCGCTTTTCGCCCGCGATCTTGGCCGTGGTCTTGATATATTCGTTGTCCCCGCCCAGCCCGGCGAAGTCCTGTCCGAACTCGAACAGAACGCCCTGCGTCGGGTCCAGCCCGCTGCGACGGGTATCATAGGTATAGGTGTAGCCGACGGAGGAGGAGAAAAGCGCGCCCTCTGCGATTTCATTCGCGATTGTAGCGCTGTTGTCTTCGTCCTCCCGCTCCAGCATCTCGATCCCTTCGAGGGTATAGCGCGTCGACAGACGGCCATTCTCGCTGACCGGGAAGGTCAGGCTGGGCTGGAACACCAGACGTTCGGTGTCATAGCTGGTGTAGGAAGAATTGGTCTCGGCATAGTCCAGCTTGAGGCCAAGCGCCACGTCGCGGCCAAGGAAGCGCGGCTCGACAAAGGTCACGCCATAGCGGGTGGCATCCTCGGCGGTGGAGATCGACAGGTTCAACCGCTGGCCGCGCCCGAGGAAGTTTTCCTCTTGGAAGCTGACCGCCACACCGAAACCGTCGTTGTTCGAGAAGGAGCCGCCGAAGTTCAGCGAGCCTGTGGGCTTCTCTTCCACATCCACGTCGATCACGACCTGATCGGGGCTGGAGCCTTGGCGGGCGTTGACCTCTGCCGTCTCGAAATACTGCAACGCGCGGATGCGTTCTGCCGCTTGGCGGATTTCGCGCGGGTTGAAGGGGTCACCCTCAACGCTGTCGAACTCGCGCCGGATCACGCGGTCAAGCGTGGTGGTGTTGCCTTCGATGTCGATCCGCTCAACAAAGATGCGCTCCCCACGGGAGAGTTTGTAAGTGACGTTAAGCGACAGATCGCGGTCGTTGCGGTCAATCACCGGCTCGACGCGCAGGAAATCGACGCCATCGCGGATCGCTTGGCGCTCGATCCGGGCGATGTCATTCTCGATCAGGGTCGGGGAATAGATCACGCCGGGGCGGATCTTGAGCAGGTCGCGGTACACGGCGGCGTTCAGCCCCGGCACTTCGGACTCGACCGACACCTCGCCGAAACGGAACTGCTGCCCCTCGGTGATGTTATAGGCCACAAAGACGCCATCACGCTCTTCGGTCAACTCTGCATTCACCGCCTCGGTGCGCATGTCGACATAGCCGCGCGACAGGTAGAAATCCCGCAGCAACTGTTTGTCAGCCTCGACGCGGCCCTCGACATAGGTGTCGCGCTTGACCAAACGGCGGAACAGACCGGCCTGTTTGGTGCCAAGCACGCGGCGCAGGCGACGGTCGGAATAGACGCGGTTGCCGACAAAGCTCAGACGCTCGATCTCGACATTGTCGCCTTCGAAAATCTCGAACACCAGATCGACGCGGTTCTGATCGCGGCGGATGATGCGCGGCTGCACGCGGGCCGAGAGGCGGCCTTCGTTGCTATAAGCCTCCGCAATGGCAGCGGCGTCTTGCTCGGCTTGGCTGGGGTTGAACACCCGCCGCTCGGTCGAGCCGATGAGTTCGGCCAGCATCTCATCCTTGATGCGGCGGTTGCCTTCAAAGCTGACGCGGTTCAGCGTCGGCAGTTCGACCACCGTAATCACCAGCGTGCCGCCCTGCGGCTCAAGCGAGACGGATTCGAACAGGCCCGAGTTTTGCAGGTTCTGATAGGCGTCGTTCAACTGACCGCCCGTCACCGCCTGCCCGCGCCCGATGCCCGCGCGGCGGAGGATGGCGCTATCGCCAATCCGCTCATTGCCGTCGATGACGACCGTGTTGAACTGATATTGCTGCGCCTGCGCTTGGCTGCCGGGCACGAGCCACGCGACGGACAACATGACACAAAGCGATGCCCCCCGAAGGGTCTTGCCGACATTGCTGCGCTGCGCCCATTCGACGGGCATTCTGCCCTCGTTCCTCAGTCCCATTACACCGACCCGTTTTTTTACGACATTGTTGTCAACCTGACTACGCAGGTTAACGGGGTTTGTCAAAAGCAACGGCGGGAAAAATATACCATATCATGCGGCATCTTGGGCCAGAATGACATGATGAGACAAGATCGTGTGAAACTGCCCGATCCGGCAGCTCGCAGCGGTCAGAGAGAGGCGACAAAGGCCCCGGCAGAAAGCGCCGCGGCAATGGCCGCGCCAAAGAACGCACGGTCCCAGTTCAGGTCCAAAAGCAGGCTCAGGCCGCGGTATGTTCCTTGCAAGACGTGCATCTTCGGTTCCTTCTCGATGAAGGGGAACAATAGCCAGAGATTGCGGCACGATTTTGTTCAATTGTGGCCATTTGAAGGCATTGCGCCCTGCCACGGGGGGCAAGGCGCAGGCTGTCTTTCGCTGTCGTTGCGCCGCTTACGGGCAGAACAGATCATTGCCGAGCGCAAAGAGCATCAGGGTCAGCACCAAGGCGATACCGATGCTCATCAAAAAGCGCAGCGCGCCATCGCTGGGCGGTTTGCCGGTCACCGCCTCATAGGCGTAGAACACCAGATGCCCGCCGTCCAAGGCCGGGATCGGGAAGAGGTTCAGCAGACCGACCGCCGTGCTCAGCACCGCGATGAAATAGATGAAGGACTGCGCCCCTTGGCTGGCCATCGCGCCCGAGGTCTGGGCGATGCCCACCGGGCCGCTGAGGTTGCAGGTGCTGATATTGCCGACGATCATCTCACGCAGACCCGAGATCGACCCGGTGATGATGCGCCAAGTGTTGTCCAAACCGGTGCCGAGCGCCTCACCCACGCCGGGGGTATCAGTCGCAGGCACGAAGGCCATGCCGCCAACGATGCCGATGCGCAGGTTCTGTTTGAAACTGCCATCGGGCTGCGGCTCATCCGTGGCTTTGGGGACGAGGGTGAAAGGCAAGCTCTCGCCATCGCGCCAGACGGTCAACTCCTGGGGGGCCCCTTCGGAGGCTTCGACCACCTCTTTCAATTCCCCGAAGGCCACGATCTCTTGCCCATTTACCGCGGTGATCACATCGCCGCTGCGCAGACCGGCCTCTTGCGCTGCCGATTGCGGGGCGACGTTGCTGACCAGCGGCGGCATCAGATAGGGGCCGGGCACGGTTAGCTCTTCGCCATCACGGGTGATGTCATAGCTCAGTACCGCTTCCTGCGGCAGGTTGGTCAGGAAATCGCTATAGCCTTCCCCGGCAGAGAGGGACGGCACCGGGGTGCCTTCGACCGCGCGCAGAATATCGCCCGGAGCCAGCTCATAGGCGTCACTCGGCAGCGCGCGCAGCGCGCCCACCGTCAGCGGATCACGGGCGGTGCCCGCCGTCATCGCCACGGCGAAGAAGATGATGATCGACAGGGCAAAGTTGAACACCGGCCCCGCCGCCACGGTCAGCGCGCGGGCATAGAGCGGCGCGCCGTGCATCGTGTGGCGCAGCGCCTCGGGGTCGTCGGCGAGCGCTTCCATCGCAGTCTCATCCTTGCCGGAGGCCGCGTTGGAGTCGCCTGCGAATTTCACATAGCCGCCAAAGGGCAGCAGCGCGAACTGCCAGCGCGTGCCGCGCCTGTCGACGCGGGAAAAGAGCACGGGGCCGAAGCCCAGACTGAAGACATCCGCCTTGATCCCGGTCCAACGGCCAACGATGTAATGCCCGTATTCGTGGATCGCCACGATCACCGACAGCGCCACGACAAAGGCAAGTATCGTCCAGATCAGCCCGCCGAACTCCGGCAAAAATCCCATGATGTCCAACGTGCTACCCTGCCCTTTTCTGAATTGCGGCCTCTGCCGCCTTGCGTGCGAGATGGTCCGCCTGCGCCACCAGTTCAAGTGTCATGTCGTCCCGGCCCTGCGCGGCCTCTTCGGCGCGGCGCTCCAACACCTCTTCGACGATCTCGGCCATCTGCGTGAAGCGCAGCCGCCCGTCGATGAAACCATCAAGCGCCACTTCCTTGGCCGCGTTAAAGACCGCGCCCATCAGACCGCCCGCTGCCATGACGTCCCGCGCGAGCCGCAGCGCGGGCCAGCGGGCGTCATCGGGGGCGGTGAAATCGAAACGTCCGATCTTGGTCAGGTCCAACCGCTCAATCGGGAGATGCCCGCGCGCGGGGTGGTGCAACGCATAGCCGATGGCATGGCGCATATCCGCGGGGCCGACATGGGCCATCAGCCCACCGTCGCAGAAACCTACCAGCGCATGGATCATCGACTGCGGATGCACCAGCACCTCGATCGCCTCCGGCGAGACGCCAAAAAACTCACGGGTTTCAATGACTTCCATCGCCTTGTTAAACATCGACGCCGAGTCGATGGTGATGCGCTGCCCCATGTCCCAATTGGGATGGCTTGAGGCTTGGTCGAGCGTCGCATGGGGCAGGTCTTCGAGCGGCCAATCGCGAAACGCGCCGCCGCTGGCGGTGATGATAACACGCTCAACCGCGGTCATGTCTTCGCCGACCAGCGCCTGAAATACGGCGGAATGTTCACTGTCCACCGGCAGGATCGTCGCGCCGTGGCGCGCGGCCTCGCCCATGATGAGCGCCCCGGCGCAGACCAGCGATTCCTTGTTGGCCAGGGCCAGCGTGCCACCTTGGCGCAGCGCCGCCAAACCCGGTGCCAGCCCCGCCGCGCCGATGATCGCCGACATGGTCCAATCCGCAGGGCGCGATGCGGCCTCGGTGATGGCCTCGGCCCCCGCTGCGGCTTCGACCCCGCTGCCGCTGAGCGCGTCGCGCAGATCATCCAGCAGGTCTTCGCGGGCGGTGACGGCGACATCAGCCTTCAGCGCAATGGCATCCTTGGCCAATTGCGCGATATTGCCCGCGCCGGTCAGGGCCACGACCTCATAGGCGTCGGGCGCGCGGCGGATCAGGTCAATCGTGTTCTGACCGATGGACCCGGTCGCCCCCAGTATCGAAATCTTGCGCGGCATAGCGGGTCAGTTCACACCCGGCGGGAAACCGATCAGCGGCCCGACGATCAGCAAGAAGACGGCAGCGCCCAGCATCCCGTCAAAACGGTCCAACAGACCGCCATGGCCGGGGATCAGCGCGGAGCTGTCTTTGACGCCCATCTTCCGCTTCATGCCCGACTCCGCCATATCGCCCATCTGAGAGGCCATCGACAGCGCCACCGAGATGCCGACGAGTTGCAGGCCAAAGCCCGTGTTGAACGAGAAAATCAGCCCGACAACAGCCGCCCCGACCCAGCCCGAGGCGGTGCCGGACCATGTTTTCTTGGGGCTGACCTTGGGCCAGAATTTGGGCCCGCCGATGGCGCGGCCTGCGAAATAGCCCACCACATCGGTCACCACGACCACCAGCACCAGCCACATCAACCAGCCAAAGCCCATGTCATCGCGCAGCTGGATCAGACCAAAGCCCGCCAGCAGGATCAGCGCGGTAAAACTCATGTAAAGCGTGCGGTTGGCGCTCAATAGTGCGAAACCCGCCAGCGCCGGGGCCAGCAAAAGCGGCAGGCCAAAGCCCACCGGCAGATAGACCGAGGCCAGCACCGCCGCCGCGGTCACCAGCCCCAATTGCCAAGCCGCCGCTTGCCCCTGCCCGCGCAGCATGCCGACCAATTCCCAGACCATCATGCCGCAGATCAGCGCCACCAGCAGATGAAAGACGGTGCCGCCCAACCAGATGCCCAACAGACCGATCAGGATCATCGCACTGGCCGATAGCATACGGGCGCGTAGGTCGGACCATTGTTCAGGTGATTTCATCGCAGCTCTCCTCAGGTCTTGACCGCACCGAACCGCCTGTCACGCCCGCCATAGGCGGCGCAGAGCCGGGCGAATTCCTCGCGGGTGAAATCCGGCCACAGCGTGTCGATGAACTCATATTCCGCATAGGCCGATTGCCACAGCAGAAAGTTCGAAATCCGCGCCTCGCCGCTGGTGCGGATCACCAGATCGGGGTCAGGCAGGACATGGGTATCGAGGTAGCGCGGCAGGGTCTCTTCGTCCACGCTGTCGGGGTCGAGCTTGCCACTGGCGACATCTTGGGCCAAGCGATGCGTGGCACGGGCCACCTCGTCGCGGCCGCCATAATTAAGCGCGATGGTTAGATTGATGCGGGTGTTGTGGGCGGTATGGGCCTCAAGCTCTCCCATGAGCTTGATCAGCTTGTCATCTAGCCGGTCGCGATCCCCAATGAACCGCACCCGCGCGCCATAGTCGCTGAGGCTGCGCATTTCCTTGGAAATATAGCGCCGAAACAGGGACATAAGCCCTGCCACTTCGACCTGCGTACGCTTCCAATTCTCGGTCGAGAAGGCAAAGATCGTCAGATACTCCACCCCTACATCGGGGCAGCATTCGACGATCTCGCGCACGCGTTTGGCGCCGGCGTGATGCCCAAAAAGCCGGGGCCGCCCGCGTTGGGTGGCCCAACGGCCATTGCCGTCCATGATGATCGCCACATGGCGTGGCCCGCCGGGTATCGTTTGGGGCTGAATTTCGGCGGTGCTCATGTCTCGACCTTTTTCTTTCAAGTTCTGTTTCCCTGCGTCTTAGCGGGGTCAGACTTGCATGATTTCGGCCTGTTTCGTCTCAAGCTGTTCATCGATGAGCGTAATGAAACGGTTGGTCAGATCCTGCACTTCGCCTTCCCAGATTTTCTGGTCGTCCTCGGACATAGCGCCGTCGTTCTTGGCTTTCTTGATCTGGTCCATCCCGTCGCGGCGGATGTTGCGGATCGAGACGCGCGCGTGTTCGGCATATTGGCCTGCGACCTTGGTCAACTGGGTGCGGCGCTCTTCGTTCAATTCGGGGATCGGCAGCATGATGATGGTGCCATTCAGCTGCGGGTTGATGCCCAGACCGCTTTCGCGAATGGCCTTCTCGACCTTGCCGACGAGCCCCTTGTCCCAGACGTTGATCGTGACCATGCGCGGCTCAGGCACGTTGACGGTGCCGACTTGGTTCACCGGGGTCATCTGGCCGTAAGCCTCGACCATCACCGGCTCCAGCATGGAGGCCGAGCCACGCCCCGTGCGCAGCGATGCGAACTCGGTCCGAAGCGACGCGATTGCGCCGTTCATCCGCCGTTCAAGATCATCGGTATCGAGCATAAATTCGTCTGACATGGCGAGCCTGCTTGTTGTTTCCTTGCGTTACGGCTTTCTAACGGTGGCGCGGCGCTTTCACAACTGCCCATTGTTGCGCCACCATACGCGCCCCGCGCCCCTGTTGTGAGGGACGCGGGCAGCATCAGGTCAATCGCCCCGCCGTGGGGCGATGCCTTGGAATGCGGGTCGGAATTACCCGACGCGGGTATAGGTGCCCTGCCCCGCCAAGATGCCTTGGAAGCCGCCCGGCTCATCCAGCGAGAAGACGATAATCGGCAGGTTGTTGTCCCGCGCCAGCGCGATGGCAGAGGCGTCCATCACGCCGAGCCGCTTTTGCAGCACGTCGTCATAGCTCACCAGATCATAGCGTTTCGCATCGTCGAACTTGGCCGGGTCCTTGTCATAGACACCGTCGACCTTGGTGCCCTTGAAGATCGCCTCGCAGGACATCTCATTGGCGCGCAGGGTCGCGGCGGTGTCGGTGGTGAAATAGGGGTTGCCGGTGCCCGCGGCAAAGATGCAGACCCGCTTCTTCTCAAGGTGGCGCACGGCACGGCGGCGGATATAGGGCTCGGCCACTTCGTTCATGGTGATCGCGCTGATCACGCGGGTGTGGATGCCCAGACCTTCGAGCGCCGATTGCATCGCCAGCGCGTTCATGACGGTGGCGAGCATCCCCATGTAGTCCGCCGTGGTCCGCTCCATCCCCTGCGCCGAGCCTTGCAGCCCGCGGAAGATGTTCCCGCCGCCGATCACCATGCATATTTCGACGCCCAGACTGTGCACCGATTGCACCTCACGGGCGATGCGTTCGACGGTTGGCGGATGCAGACCATAGCCGAGGTCACCCATCAGCGCCTCCCCGGAAATCTTTAGCATCACGCGGTTAAAGGAGACTTGGGGGGTGTCTTGGGACATCGGGCACACCTTACTATTTCACCAACCGGGGGAGATTTAAGCCTTGCGGCGGTGAAGGGTTTTCATTTCGCGCCAAAATGTCGCAAATACGCCCAAGGTTCAATGCGGGACGTAAGGAAGACGCAAAGAAATGCCGGATATTCCCAAGGCCCAGATGGACGCCCTGTTGCAAGGCTTGCCGCCCGAACGGCCGGTGTTGATCGCCGGGCCGACTGCCAGTGGCAAATCCGCCCTTGCCCTCGCCATTGCCGAGGCGCAGGGCGGCGTGATCGTCAATGCCGATGCCAGTCAGGTCTACGCCCCCCTGCGCATCATCAGCGCCCGCCCCTCGCCCGAGGAAGAGGCCCGCGCGCCGCATCTGCTCTATGGCCATCTGGCCGAAGACGCGCCCTATTCCACCGGCCATTGGCTGCGCGAGGTGGCCCCGCTGCTGGGCGGCGATCAGCGGGTGATCATCACCGGCGGCACCGGGCTTTACTTCTCTGCCCTGACGCAGGGGCTGGCTAAGATCCCGGCCACCCCGGTAGAGGTGCGCGCCCATGGCGACGAGATGGCGCTCGAAGACCTGTTGGCGGGGCTGGATGCCGAGACCGCCGCAGGCCTCGACCAGCGCAACCGCGCGCGGGTGCAACGCGCTTGGGAAGTGTGGCAGGCCACCGGGCGCGGCCTGTCGGACTGGCAGCGCGACACCGGCGCGCCGCTTTTGCCGCTGGCGGATTGTCTGCCGATCGTCTTCGATGTCGAACGGGATTGGCTGAACGCGCGGATCGCGCAGCGGTTTGACTTGATGCTAGAGCAAGGTGCCTTGGAAGAAGTCGCTGCCCTCCGCCCGCGCTATGACCCATCCCTGCCCGCCCATCGCGCCATCGGCGTGCCGGAACTGATCCGCCACCTCGACGGCGACTGGCCGCTGCACCGCGCTCGCGAGGCTGCCGTGGTCGCCACCCGCCGTTTCGCCAAGCGGCAGCGCACTTGGATGCGCAGTAAGATGGCAGATTGGCAGCGGGTGACGCCAGAATAGCCGCCGAGCAGGCAGAATTTCTTGCGTTATCCCAACCCTCCGCTAGCCTGACGTTGAAGATTACCCTTGTAAGGTTTCCATTTCTCAACGAAAGCGCCGCGTGCCCGAGACAGAGATTCAGACCCAGTCCCTAGCCCAGCTTTCAGCGGGGCAAGACTGGCGGCTGACCCTCGCCCACGACCGCGACCACCATCTTTTGATCTGGATCACCCGGGGCCAAGGTCGTCTGCTGCTCGATGGCCAACGCCGCGGCATCAGCCCGCATAATGCGCTTTGGATACCGGCGCGGTCGCTCTTCGCGCTGGAGCTGGGCTATCAATGTCTGGGCCATGCGGTGCTGATCCCCGAAGACAGTGACGAAAGCCTGCCCGAGACCCCGCGCCAATTGCGCATCCGCGATGGGGCCGCGCAATCGGAGATCGCAACCCTCATCGAACAGACCCAACGGGAGGTCCAACAGGCCCGCCCCCTGCACCAAGATGCGCTCAAAGCGCAGGTGGCGCTGATGTCGGTCTGGCTGCGCCGCCAGATCATGGCGGAGGCCCATACCGCCCCCCGGCCCAAGGCAGGCGACAGGCTGAGCGCGCGCTTCTGCGCCTTGGTCACTCAAGGCGCCCCCAAGGGCACCAGCATGGCCGAACACGCCGCGGCACTCGGCGTGACCCCAACCCATCTGACCCGCGCCGTGAAGGCGGCTACCGGCAAATCCGCGGCTGACCTTCTGACCGAGCGCAGTTGCCATGCCGCCCGTCGCCTGCTGGCCGAGACCGATCACACCGCTGCCGAGATCGCCGCCACCTTGGGCTTCGGCTCTGCCGCCTATTTCACCCGTTTCATGCAACAACACAGCGGCCTGCCCCCCAGCAAACTGCGCTGAGAGCCGGGCCGAAATGTCGCTTTCAGACCCTCAGCATGTCGCAAAAACTCCTCCAAACTCCTCAGCCGAATGTTGACGCGCGGGTGATTTCCGTGCCTCATGGCTGAACCCCTCTGCACAGGGGCGGGGCAATGAACAAGCGCAGGCTGCCAAAAAGACCGCCAAAAGGTTTCGGCACCCCAGCGTCACAAGGCAGAAAAACCTGCCACACACAGAACCGGCGCCCCCAAGGCGCCGCACGAATTAAAAAGGCCAAAAGGCCGCATCGTCGGGCCAAGTCACCGCCCGACCCTGCTACAGGGGACCACATGGGACTATTCATTTTGCGCCGGCTGGGTGTGATGTTGCTGACGGCGCTCTGCCTGACGTTCATCGTATTCTGGCTGACCAATCTCTATCCGAACCTCGAAAAACTCGCCAAGACCCAAGGCAACTTCCGCATGTCGGACGAGGCCGTGGCCAGCTACCTCAAAGACCGCGGCTACCTGCAGCCCACGGTCGACAAATTCGGCGAATGGCTGGGCGTGCTGCCCGGCTGGGTCACGGAAGGCGAGACGCCCGAGGAAACCTTTGGCCGCTGTTTCGCCCCCGGCACCCCGGAGGAAGACCGCCCCACCCGCTGCGGCATCCTGCAAGGCGATTGGGGATTCTCGACCGTCTTCAAAGAACCCGTGGGCGAGACGGTGCTGACCCGTCTGGCGCTGACCGGCAAGCTGATGTTCTGGGTGCTGGTGCTGATGGTCCCCTCGGCGCTGATCGTCGGCGTGCTGGCGGGGATGCGCGAAGGCTCCAAGCTCGACCGCTCGCTCTCCACCTTCTCCATCGCCACCACGGCGACGCCGGAATATGTCTCGGGGGTGATCTTCATCGCGGTACTCGCCTCCTCTCGCTTTGGCCTCTCGCCACTGTTGGCCGAATGGGGCTGGATCGACAGCAAGACACTGTTTCTGGGCTCGGCCACCTCTGCCATGAAAGACGCGAACTTCTGGAACTTCTTCCTGCCGGTGCTGACCATCTCGCTCTACGGCATGGGCTATATCGCGCGGATGACACGGGCCTCGATGACCGAGGTGATGACCGCGCAATATATCCGCACCGCAAGGCTTAAGGGCGTGAAATTCTCGGAGATCGTGCTGAAACACGCGCTGCGCAACGCACTCATTGCGCCCTTCACCGTGATCATGCTGCAAATCCCGTGGCTCTTGAACGGCGTGGTGATCGTCGAGACCCTGTTCAACTACAAGGGCTTCGGTTGGCTGCTGGTGCAGGCCGCGGCCAATAACGACATCGAACTGCTGCTGGCGGTCTCGGTCGTGTCGGTGATCGTCGTCCTTGTGACGCAGCTGATCTCGGACATCGGCTATGTTTTCCTCAACCCGCGCATTCGCATTTCTTAAGGGAGCATGGACATGGAACCTTTGACATGGACCGGGTCGCTTGCGGGGCTCAACATCATCTTCCTCGGGCTCGCGGTGCTTCTGGCCTTGGCCGTGGCGGTGCAGATCGTCGTTTCCTTCTTTCCCGCCAGTGAGGCACGCCAGATCAACCCGGACGGCACCGTCGCCCGGCAAGGCGGGCTGGCCGGCGGGGTGAACCGGGCGGTGATCCTGCTCCTTGCGTTGCTGATCCTCGTGCTGCTGATCTATATCATCGCAGGCGCCTTCATGGGGCCGCAGGCGGGCATCATCGGCGGCATGTCGCAGCAGATGCTGCCCGTGTGGATCGCGCTGATCCTGACCTTCGCGCTTTCTATCCACTTCAAGCGGCGGCTCGGCCTATACGGCAAGCTTTTCGACAGCACCGTCGGCATGATCGGTTTCGCCATCGTCATGTTCTGGGTCTACACCGGTATCTTCGGCGGGCTGTTCGACCTGTTGGTGACGCATGACAGCCTCAGCCAGACCTCGGGGATGAAGAACAAACTGCCCGGCACGCCCCTGCGCAGCCCGGATGAAGGCGAATACCCTTGGTTCCTTCTGGGCGGTGACAACCTTGCCCGCGATGTCTTTTCCCGGCTGATCAAAGGGTCTTGGGTCGTGGTGCAGATCGCGCCGATGGCAACGCTCTTTGCCTTTATGGTGGGGATCACGCTGGGCCTGCCTGCGGGATACTATGGCGGGCGGCTGGATACGATCCTCAGCTTTCTGGCGAACCTGATCCTCGCCTTCCCGGTGATCCTGCTCTTCTACCTGCTGGTCACGCCCGAGATCGTGCTCACCGGCATCCCGAACTACATGGCGGTCTTCCTGTTCATCTTCCCGCTGATCTTCCTCGCCGTGCTGTTGAACGCGCGCTACTACACGCAACCTTCGTTCCGCACGCCGCTTCTGATCGTGGTGCTTGGGGTGGTCGGCTGGCTCTACCTGTCGCTGGTCTCCACCGACGGGGCGATCGTGGCGACGGACAGCTACCGTATCCCCGGCCTTCCCAGCATGATCGACCTCTTCGACATCGACCCCGGCGTGCTGGTGGTCTTTGTCTCGGTGGTCTTCGTGAACTCGCCCACGGTGTTCCGCATCGTGCGCGGCTTGGCACTCGACATCAAAACCCGCGACTACGTCGCCGCCGCCCAGACCCGTGGCGAAGGCCCGTGGTATATCATGCTATGGGAAATTCTGCCCAATGCGCGCGGTCCGCTGATCGTCGATTTCTGCCTGCGCATCGGCTATACCACGATCCTTCTGGGCACGCTGGGCTTCTTTGGTCTGGGGCTGGAGAGCGAGAGCCCCGACTGGGGCAGCACGATCAACGCGGGCCGCCGCCTGCTGTCGCTCTACCCGCATGCCGCTATTGCGCCTGCGCTGGCGCTGCTGAGCCTCGTGCTGGGTCTGAACCTCTTGGCCGATGGCCTGCGCGAAGAATCTCTGCGTGACTAAGAAGAATCCTCCGGGGGGCCAGCCCTCCCGGCCCCTTTTGATCCCCCGACTGGGAGAGCCAAATGCCAAAGACTGACTACGACGGTCCCATTCTTGAGATCAACAACCTGTCGATCTCTTTCTTCACCCGCCTGCGGGAGATTCCCGCCGTGATGGATTTCTCCGTCAACGTCCAACCCGGCGAGGCCGTGGGGCTGGTGGGCGAAAGCGGCTGCGGCAAATCCACCGTGGCGCTGGGCGTGATGCAGGATCTGGGTCGCAATGGCCGGGTCGTAGGCGGCTCCATCAAGTTCAAAGGCCGCGACCTGAGCGAGATGAGCACGGAAGAGCTACGCGACATTCGCGGCAGCGAAATCGCGATGATCTACCAAGAGCCGATGGCCAGCCTGAACCCCGCCATGCGCATCGGCAAGCAACTGATGGAAGTGCCGATGATCCACGCCGGCATGTCCGAGAAGGAAGCCTATGCACGGGCCCTGCAAGTGGTCACGGACGTAAAGCTGCCGGACCCCGAGCGCATCCTGAAGGCCTATCCGCATCAGCTATCAGGCGGGCAGCAGCAGCGTATCGTCATCGCCATGGCGCTGATGTCCGAACCCTCGCTCCTGATCCTCGATGAGCCGACGACCGCACTCGACGTGACCGTTGAGGCGGCGGTGGTGGAACTGGTGAAGGACCTGGGCAAGAAATACGGCACCTCGATGCTGTTTATCTCGCACAACCTCGGGCTGGTCCTGGAAACCTGCGACCGGATCTGCGTGATGTACTCGGGCGAAGCGGTCGAGAAAGGCTCGATCGAGGATGTCTTTGACGAGATGCAGCATCCCTATACGCAGGCGCTGTTCCGTTCGATCCCGCTGCCGGGGGCCGACAAGAACGCGCGGCCCCTGAAGGCCATCCCGCGCAATTTCCCCCTGCCCCACGAGCGCCCGCCGGGCTGTAACTTCGGCCCGCGCTGCGACTATTTCGTCCCCGGCCGCTGCGACGCCGCGC
The DNA here is from genome assembly GCF_043557315.1 of Sulfitobacter sp. 1A12779. Taxonomy (NCBI): domain Bacteria; kingdom Pseudomonadati; phylum Pseudomonadota; class Alphaproteobacteria; order Rhodobacterales; family Roseobacteraceae; genus Sulfitobacter; species Sulfitobacter sp. 1A12779. The sequence goes on along the minus strand of NZ_JBIFFU010000003.1, from coordinate 70,393 downwards.
CGATCCCGATGGAGAGCGTGCCCGCCAACGACCGGCACGAGACCCGTTGCATTCGGTTTCAAGAGATCGACTGGCAAGCGCCCTTGGAGCTGGCCGAAGTCAAGGAAAAAAGCGATGTCGGTGAGGTCGTCCTCAAGATGGACAAGCTCAAGAAATACTACCAAGTCGCGGCCAATGCCATGTTCGGCGGCGGCAATACCAAAGTGGTCAAAGCCAATGAAACCCTCAGCTTCGAGGCCCATGAAAGTGAAACCCTCGCCATCGTGGGCGAGTCGGGCTGTGGCAAGTCCACATTCGCCAAGGTGCTGATGGGGCTAGAGACGGCGACCGAGGGGCATATCTACCTCGACGGGCGGGACATCGGCGGCGTGCCGATTGATGACCGCACGACCAAGAACGTGGCCGATGTGCAGATGGTGTTCCAAAACCCCTTCGACACGCTCAACCCCTCGATGACCGTGGGGCGGCAGATCATCCGCGCCTTGGAGATTTTCCGCATCGGCAAGAATGAGAAAGAGCGCCGCCAGCGCATGCTCGAACTGCTCGATCTGGTAAAACTTCCCCGCGAATTCGCAGGCCGGATGCCGCGCCAACTCTCGGGCGGGCAAAAACAACGCGTCGGCATCGCCCGCGCCTTTGCCGGGGATGCGCGGATCGTGGTGGCGGACGAGCCGGTCTCGGCCCTTGATGTGAGCGTGCAGGCCGCCGTCACCGACCTGCTGATGGAAATCCAGCGCGAGCAAAAGACGACGCTTTTGTTCATCTCCCACGACCTTTCTATCGTGCGCTATCTCTCGGACCGGGTGATGGTGATGTATCTGGGCCATGTGGTCGAACTGGGCGACACCGATCAGGTCTTCGCCCCGCCCTATCACCCCTATACCGAAGCGCTGCTGAGCGCGGTGCCGATTGCCGATACCAAGGTGAAAAAGAAACACATCGTACTCGAAGGCGACGTGCCCTCGGCCATGAACCCGCCCCCGGGCTGCCCTTTCCAGACGCGCTGCCGGTGGAAGTCGCAGGTGCCCGGCGATCTGTGCGAACGCGAGGTGCCGCCGATGGTGACCATGGCCGATGGGCATCAAATCAAATGCCACCTCTCGGCCCAGCAGTTCGCCGAGATGGAACCGGTGATCGAGACAGGCACGGCGGCGGAATGAAAAAAGGCGCGGTTCCGAAGAACCACGCCTCATACCTCAGGCTATCTAAGGGGGAACGGCCTGAGGCTATAACGATCCGGCCAGCATGGCCAAATCAAACCCGGATTTAGGGATCAACGGGCGAACCGGCGGTGTTCACATTGGCCAGACCTTCAGCCACAACATCCGCGAAGGTAGAGACGAGCGCCACATAGAACTCAGTCTCAGAGGGCTGCACGTTGACATAGCCTTCGGGCGCGATCTCATCGCCGCTATAGGCCGAGATCATGACCGGGAAGCTCAGACCAGCGTTGTCGCCGGTGGGGCTTGTGATATCAACAACGCCTTCCAACTCGTTGAATTCTTTGCTGTCGGGCAGCATTGTCGCGCCGTTCAGAGAGATTTTGCGGATGTCGATCTTGATCTGCGGATCGGACCCATCGCTGCTCATCGGCACGCGCTCTGCCACTTCGGCGCGCAGGTCTTCTTCCAGATCAGGATAGAAATCCATGGCATTGCTGTCTGCCGCGGCGGCGACAGAGGATTCAACGTCGATTTTCGAGACCATGATCTTGTCATCGGCGAAGGCAGAGCCGCTCAGCGCGATAACGCTTACACCAGCGGCAAGAGCGATGTTTTTCATATTCGTCAGCATGTCGTTCTCCTTTGATCTTTCCTCTCCGCGGCGAGAATGCCCCGCTGCAAAGTTTCTGATCAGAGAACACCACGATTGCCCCGACGGTTCCCAAGGGGGCCGATGCCAGACGGGCTTACGGGGGTGCAAATAGGCGGACAAACGCCCAAGCGCCCCTCCCAGTCCATAAATATCAATAACTTAGCTGCCCGTGATCACTTTAACGTAATTGCGGGTTTCCTTGTAGGGCGGGATGCCCCCGTATTTCTTCACCGCCCCCGGCCCCGCGTTATAGGCGGCCAGCGCCAGCTCCCAACTGCCGAAAGCGCGGTACTGCATCTTGAGGTAACGCGCCCCGCCTTCGAGGTTTTGCACCGGATCGGCGGGATCGACACGCAGCGCCCGCGCGGTCTGCGGCATCAACTGCGCCAGCCCCATCGCCCCCTTGTGCGACAGCGCCTTGGGGTTCCAGCCGCTTTCCTGCTGCACCAACCGCAAAAACAGATCGACCGGGATGCCATGGCGCGTGGCCGCGGCGCGGGCATGGGTTAGAAAGGCCCCTTTGTAAGACCCGTTGTATTTCGGCACATCCCATTTCGTCGGGGTGACGACCTTGGGCGGTTGCAGCCGCACGGAGGCGGAATATTGTTTGGATGCCCGATTATCGAGGATGCTTTTCTGCGAGGCAAAGAGCCCCGCGCGGTTCTTGCTGGCGAACATATCGGCAGCCGCTGGTGCCGCCCCCATCGCGATGATCCCGGCTGCCGTCAAACTCACCGCGGCCAGACCGGCCAAAAGTCCCGTCTTTCGCATATCTGCCCCCTGCCGTTGCATTGCGCGCAGTATACTTAAATGCGCCCCTTCTACCAGCCCCCGAAATCCCGGCCATTTCGCGGGCCGTGGCGATGGGCTGCGGGATGGAAAGCCGGTGTCATCCGGCGAACAAGCACGATATAAACAGCCGAATTGGGCGCGCTCGGATTCGCGCCCGACGCAATGACACAGCAACGATAAACGAGGGGGCAAGATGGCCGGCTCAGTGAACAAAGTGATCCTTATCGGCAACCTCGGGCGCGACCCCGAGGTGCGGTCGTTCCAGAACGGCGGCAAAGTGTGCAACCTGCGCATCGCCACCTCGGAGACATGGAAAGACCGCAACACCGGTGAGCGCCGCGAGAAGACCGAATGGCATTCAGTGGCGATCTTTCAAGAAGGGCTCGTCCGCGTGGCCGAGCAATACCTCAAGAAGGGCTCCAAAGTGTATATCGAGGGCCAGTTGCAGACCCGCAAATGGCAGGACCAATCGGGCGCAGACCGCTATAGCACCGAAGTCGTGCTGCAAGGCTTCGGCGGCACGCTGACCATGCTCGACGGTCCCGGCGGCGGCTCCGGCGGCGGCGGTGGCGGCGGCGGCTACGGTGGTGGCGGCGGTGGCGGCTACGGCGGTGGCGGCAACGACTACGGCGGCGGCTATGACAGCGGCCCGTCCTCGTCGGGCGGCGGTGGCGGCGGCGGCAGCCGTGACCTCGATGATGAGATTCCGTTCTGATTTAGACTGTTGGGTGGGGCGCTGGAGCGCCCTGCCCGCCTTGAGCGACGGCTCAAGAATACCACCCAGCCCGGAATCAAGCCGAAGGCGCCGGGCCATCGCCTGCCCGCCCCACCGGGTAAGCGATTTGGTGAAGTTAGCCGCGACTTTGCGGGCGCACATCACGGTTGAGGCATAAAGTGGCACGAAACGAGGTTGGATCGCCGACCCGCGGGCAGGCGATGGCCCTCGGCTAGACAGTAGCCTCGCGCAGAGACACGTCTCAGGCCAACTGATCCGAAAATTACCTAGCCCGAATTTTAACTGCAGGCGATGGCCCTTTACGCGAAGCCGTAGCCGTGGGGCTTCAGCCGAGCGCATCCCGCAGCAGCCCAAGCACCTGCTCGTTCTCCACCTCGGCCCCCGCAAAGGCCTGCCCGATGCCCCGCGCCAGAACGAAACGCAAACGGCCATCGACGACCTTTTTGTCCTGCCCCATCAGCCGCAGCAGTTCCTCGGCTTCGGGCAGGTCGCCGGGAATGTCGCGCAGGTCGGTCTTCATGCCCATCTGCACCAAATGGGCGCGCAGACGGCTTGGGTCTTCCTGCGGGCAAAGCCCCAGCCGCGCGGAAAGCTCAAACGCCAGCGCACAGCCAATCGCCACCCCTTCGCCATGCAGCAGCCGGTCGGAATAGCCCGTCGCCGCCTCAAGCGCATGGCCGAATGTATGGCCAAGGTTCAAAAGCGCACGGTCGCCCTGCTCTGTCTCGTCGCGCTCCACGATATCGGCTTTCATCTCAACCGACCGGCGCACCGCTTCGATCCGGGCGGCCATATCGCCTGCCGCAAGGGCCGGGCCCTGCGCCTCCAGCCAGTCAAAGAACGCCGCATCGCCGAGTAGCCCGTATTTTACTACTTCGCCATAACCGGCAAGGAAATCCCGGTTGGGCATGGTGCTCAACACCTCGGTATCCGCCAGCACGAGGCTGGGCTGGTGGAAGGCCCCGATCAGGTTCTTGCCTTGGCGCGCGTTGATCCCCGTCTTGCCGCCCACCGAACTGTCGACCTGCGCCAAAAGAGAGGTGGGGATCTGCACGAAACGCACCCCGCGCCGCAGCACGGCGGCGGCGAAACCCACCAGATCACCGATCACCCCGCCACCAAAGGCCACGACGATATCACCTCGCTCCACCTGCTCATCAAGCAGCCAGTCCACGCAGCGTTGAAGATTGGCCCAATCCTTGGTCCCCTCGCCGGGGGCGAGTTCCAGCGCAGACATCGCGATGCCCTCGGCGGCCAAGCCCTCCCGTAGCGCGTTTAAATGCAATGCGGCGACGCGGCTTTCCGTGATGACGGCCACCCGCTTGCGGCGCAGCAGCGGCGCGATCAGCGCGCCCGCGTCCGCCAGCAAGCCCGGCCCGATAACCACGTCGTACTCCCGCCCCGGCAGGGCGACGGAAACCGTCTCACGCATCCAATCTCTCCAAAACATCGGGCCTTGTCAGCAGCTTGTCGATCACCCGGTTGGCCATGGCGTCAATCGACAGACGCGGATCGCAGCGCACCGAAAGATCAGCCAGCCGGTACAGCGGCACCCGGTCGCGGTAAAGCGCCGCCAGCGTGGCCTTGGGATCAGCCGTGCGCAGCAGCGGACGGCTGTCCTTGTAGCGCACCCGGTTCCACAGCAGATCCAAATCCGCATCCAGCCAAAGCGCCACACCGTAAGCTGCGATATTGTCGCGGTTCACCTCGGCCAGAAAGGCGCCGCCGCCGGTCGACAGAATGCAGCGCTCCTCGGCCAAAAGCCGCGCGATCACCTCGGTCTCGCGCTTGCGAAAGAACGGCTCCCCGTCCCGTGTGAAAATCTCAGGCACGCTGAGATTGGCCGCTGCTTCGATCTCCGCATCGCTGTCCAGAAAAGGCGCGCCCAGTTTGGCCGAGACCGCACGTCCCACCGCCGTCTTGCCCGCGCCCATCATGCCAACCAGCGCCACCGTCTTGTTCAGACGGTAGCGGGGCGGCGTTTCTTCGCCATCGGTGATGCTGTGCTTAATTCCGCTCATTTTTCTCTGAATGACGTGATCTTGCCGAAAAGGCCATATATAGTTTGGCAAAATAGCAGAATTCCGGGCAGGCATAAATCATGGGTAAACTTTTTAAGCTTTTGATATTTCTATTGATTGTCGGCTTCATCGGTCTTGTGGGCTATGCCTATGTCGGGCCTTTCTTTGGCGTGGATTTTTCGCCCGAGCAGATTGAGACGCGCCAGCCTGTCACGCTGACAGCGGATTGAGCGGCGTGGCCAACGCCCTGTCCAAAGGCAAATGGGCCCTTTGTGCTGCATTGATCTGTTCGGTCAGCGCCACAGCCCTGCTGGCCGAATCCGAAGAAGACCGCAATCTGGGCCGCGAATCGCGACAGGCGTCTGAACGGCAAGAACAGCCCCCCGCGGCCAATGATCAGCCGCTGTCGGTGATCGACTGGCTGGGCGCGCAATCGCCGCCCGAAAACCGGCCCAAACGCCCGCCCAACCCGGGCCGGGTGCCGGAACCGCCCGTGGCCGACAGCGCCGTGCCGCCGCCCGTGCAGGTCACGCCCCTGGGCGATGGCGCGCCGCGCCGCATCGGGCTGGTGCCCGGCTCTGTCACCGGGCTGCGCGGGGACATCTGGCTGGGCAGCGACACGACCGCCCTGATCGACCGCATCCGCGACCTGCCGGACCTGCATCTGCCCGCCGCGCAGGCGCTGCTCTACACCGTGCTTCTGGCCGAGGCACAGGCCCCGCAGGGCGAGGCGCGCAACGGCGATCTTTTGGCGCTGGCGCGGGGCGAAAAGCTGATGGAGCTTGGCGCGCTAGACCCTGCGCTGTCGCTCATCGAACAGGCCGGGGTGACCACCTCGACCGCGCATTTCGACCTGTGGATGCAGCTTTCCCTGCTTACCGGGACCGAACATCGCGTCTGCGAACGGTTGGTGAAATCGCCGCATCTGACCCGCGACTATGGCACCCGGATTTTCTGCAACGCCCGCGCCGGCAATTGGGAAAACGCGGCCCTGACCTTTGGCTCGGCCCAAGCGCTTGGCCTGCTGCCCGAGGCGCAGCTCGAACTCTTTGACCGTTTCCTGAACCCGGATTTCTACGAAGGGGCCGAACCGCTGCGCGTGCCGCGCCAGATGGACCCAATGACCTTCCGCCTGTTTGAGACCATTGGCGAGCCCTTGCCCTCTAACATCTTGCCGCGTGCCTATGCGGTGGCCGATCTGCGCGACATCGCCGGATGGAAGGCCCAGCTTGAGGCCGCCGAGCGGCTGACCCGCGCGGGCGCCCTGCCCGACAACCTGCTGCTGGGGCTTTATACTGATCGTCAGCCCGCCGCCTCTGGCGGGGTCTGGGACAGGGTCGCGGCGCTGCAACGGTTTGAGACGGCACTGCGCACCGGCAGCGCCGAGGCGGTGGCCAAGACCCTGCCGCCCGCTTGGGAGGCGATGCGCGAAGCCTCTCTCGAAGTGGCCTTTGCCGCGCTCTTTGCCGAACCGCTCTCGACCATTCCTCTGGCGGGCCGTGCCGCGCGTCTGGCGCGGGATGTGGCGTTGCTGTCGCCTGAGTATGAGGCCGCCGCGGCGCGGGTGATCGGCAAGTCCCCCGAGGACGAATTGCTGCGCGCCGTGGCCGTGGGCGACGCGCCCAAAGGCCCCGCGCCCGATGCGCCATTGGCCGCCGCGGTGCATGACGCTTTCGCCAACCCCAGCCCCCGCGCCGACCTGATGGCGCTGGCGCGGGACAAGGAATTGGGCATGGCGATTTTGCGCCTATTGTCGCTCTTGCATGACGGGGCGAGTGGTGACACATCGGCGCTCCGCGACGCCCTAGCCACCCTACGCGCCCTCGGGTTGGAAGACACCGCCCGACGTGCCGCCTTGCAGATTGTATTGCTCCAGCAATGATGATGTCCCAGACCCCGACCTTTCATTGGATCTCCAGCTTTCTGGAGGCCGCCGCCGCCGAACAGGGTGCCGCCACCAACACGCAGCTGGCCTATGGCCGCGACCTGAAGGATTTCGATTCCTTTCTCGCGCAGCGCAACCATGACTTCCTGACCGCCAGCCGCGGCGAGGTCGAAGATTACCTTGTTTATTGCGATGCGCAGGGGCTGGCCAAATCCACCCGCGCGCGGCGGCTCTCGGCGATCAAACAGCTTTACCGCTTTGCCTTTGAGGAAGGGCTGCGCGAAGACAACCCAGCAGTGCAAATCGCCGGGCCGGGGCAGGACAAACGCCTGCCCAAGATCCTGTCCGAGGAAGAGGTCGACCGGCTGCTCGATGCCGCGCGCAACTCTGGCCGGTCGCTGGCCGATCGACTGCGCAACACCTGCTTGATGGAGCTGCTCTATGCCACCGGCATGCGGGTCAGCGAATTGGTCAGCCTGCCGGTCAGCGCCGCGCGGGGCGATCCGCGCCTGCTGCTGATCGCGGGCAAGGGGGGCCGCGAGCGGCTGGTGCCCCTGTCAGAGCCCGCGCGCGACGCGCTGGCGGCATGGCTCGTGGTGCGCGACAAGGCGGATGAGGCGGCCCAAGCCAAGGGCAAACCGCCTGCGCGGCACCTCTTCCCGTCCCGCGGGGCGACGGGGCATCTGACGCGGCATCGGTTCTATCTGCTGATCAAGGAATTCGCCGTCACCGGCGGTGTGCCGCCCGAGAAAGTCACGCCCCACACCCTGCGCCATGCCTTTGCCACGCATCTGCTGGCCAATGGCGCCGATCTGCGGGCGATCCAGACCATGCTGGGCCACGCCGATGTCGCCACGACCGAGATCTATACCCATGTCTTGGAAGAGCGCCTCTCGGACCTCGTGCTGGAGCGTCACCCCCTCGCCAAGGACGGCACCCGCAATTCCGGCGGCAACACGTCTTCCGAAGGCCAGTAACCGCTTTGTAGCGCGTCTGCATAGGCGCGCGGCAAGCCCGCCTTGGCCATATCGGCTACGGCCCCGGCCACATCGTAACTCAGCCGGTGAAAGCCCACCTCACCCCCGTCGAGCAGCGCCACCCGCGTCTGCTGGCCGCCGTCATGGGGCGGCATCCCGATCACGCCTGCGTTGATCCAACGCCCGCGCGCTGTCTCGCGTATGAAGGGCAGACCGGAGTGGCCCGCGATGATGTGATCGACGGGGCCGACAGCCGCCTCCAAGGCGCGCCATTCCTCCTCGAATACCGCCTCTGCACTCTCGGACCAGATGAACCGCGCCACATCGCGCACCCCGCCGTGGATCACGCCATAGCGCTGGCCCTGATGGCGGAACACGGCCACATCTGGCAGGCGACCCATCCAGTCTTTCGCGCCTGCGTCCAACTGGCCTGCCGCATGGGCGTACCACGCGCCCGAGAGCATGTCGCAACTGCTGCCCGGCGCAAATCCGCAACCGCAATCCTCGGCCCCGCTGGCCAATTGCACCTCGCAATTGCCTGCCACCACCGCGCAGCCAAGCGCCCGGATTGCTGCCACGCATTCGCACGGCGCGCCGCAATAGGCAACAATGTCGCCGGTGCAGATCATCTGCCCCCCGTCGATGCCGCGCGCCGCGGCGAAAGCCGCCAGCGCCTCGACCGCCTGAAGGTTGGAATAGGGCCCGCCAAAAAGCAGCAGCGGCCCGTCCAAAACCCCAAGCTCCGCGCAGTTGATTTTCGCCTGCATCGCACCACCCTGCCCCGTTGCAACCCTTGAATGACGCAGCCCCTGCGCCCATAACATTCGCAACACATAATGGATGGATTTAGACCTCATGGAAACGGGCCCCGCCCTTTTTGACACCGCTTTCTGGATCAGCACCGGAATTATCCTGTTCCTCCTTGTCCTCTCGGGCTTCTTCTCAGGCTCCGAGACCGCCCTGACCGCCGCCTCGCGCGGCAAGCTGCGGGCGCAGGCCGACAAGGGCGCAAGCGGCGCGATCCGGGCGCTCAAGATCACCGAGGATAACGAGCGGCTGATCGGCTCGGTCCTTTTGGGCAACAACTTGGTCAACATCCTTGCCGCCTCCATGGCGACAGCGCTCTTCACCCGGCTCTTCGGTGAAAGCGGCGTGGCGCTGGCGACGCTGGTGATGACGCTTCTGGTGCTCGTCTTTGCCGAGGTGCTGCCCAAGACCTATGCCATCACCAATGCCGAAACGGCGGCGGCGCTGGTCTCGCGCCCGATTAGCATCGTGGTGCTTATCTTCTCGCCCGTGGTGACGGCGGTGCGCTATTTCGTGCGCGGGGTGCTGCGGCTTTTCGGCGTGCAGATCGACCCCGACAGCAACATTCTGGCGGTGCGCGAGGAAATCGCCGGGGCGCTGCAACTGGGCCATTCCGAAGGCGTTGTCGAAAAGGAAGACCGAGACCGTATTCTGGGCGCGCTCGACCTGCGCGAACGCGCGGTCGAAGAGGTCATGCTGCACCGTTCGGGGATCGAGATGATCGACGCGGATTCAGACCCGACCGACATCATGGAGAAATGCCTGCAATCGAACCACACCCGCCTGCCGGTCTTTCGCGATGACCCTGAAAACATCATCGGCGTGATCCATGCCAAGGACCTGTTGCGCGCCATGTACAAGCTGATCGGCGGCCCCAACGGCGATGCCGCAGCGCTTAACGGGTTCAACGTGGCCGATGTGGTGATGAAACCCTATTTCGTGCCCGAAACCTCGACCCTGGACGAACAGATGCGCCAGTTCCTGCGCCGCCGCACGCATTTTGCACTGGTGGTGGACGAATATGGCTCGCTCCAAGGGCTGATCACGCTCGAAGACATCCTCGAAGAGATCGTGGGCGAGATCACGGATGAGTTTGATCCCGATGCGGATCACCCGCTGAAACAGTCGGACGACGGGCATCTGATGGTCGAAGGCGCGATGACGATCCGCGACCTCAACCGCGCCACCGATTGGTCCCTGCCCGATGACGAGGCCAATACCGTGGCCGGGCTGGTCATCCATGAGGCGCAGATGATCCCCACCGTGGGGCAGGTCTTCTCCTTCCACAACTTCCGCTTTGAGGTGATCGAACGGGACGGCAACCGGATCACCCAGCTCAAGATCCGCCCCCTCTGATCCGGCTTAGGCCGGGGTGTCCACCGCTGCCTGCACGTCCTTGCAGGCGGCGGACCAGATGCGCGCCCGGTCGGGGCCGAAGGGCACCTCTTCGAAGGCGCGGCGCAGATGATCTTCTGCCGCGTCACGGGCGGCGGCAGACAGGCCGGGGTCAGGGTGCTGCATCAGCCCTGTAAGCACCTCTTGCAAGACCATCTGCACATCGACGACCGAGGCGCCATCCCGCGCCAGCGCACCAAATCCGTCTTCGATCAGCGCCTCCGCCGGGATCGGCGGGATATGCAGGTTCGGCAGCGCGACCTTGCCGCCCGGCTTGGCCTCATCCGAATAATAGGACAGCACGCGCCCGATGCGGGTGATCACGTCAATCGCCGTGCCGCCATCGTTGATCCCCGGCGACAGCGCCTTGGAGGCAACCTCGCCCAGCACCCGCAAGCCGAAACGGGGGTCTTGGTCAAAGGTGCGCAGATCGCCCAGTTGCACGGTCTCCAAAACCTTTTGCTCTAGACTGTCCCAATCATGTTCCGCGTCCTGCGGGCTGCCCCGCCGGGTGACCATGACCAAAGGCTCTCCGACAAAGACGAAATCACCGATGCGCCGGGGCATATAGATCGCCACCCCATGGTCGCGCGCCTGCTGGTCCAGCGCCTCGGGGTAGATATGTTTGATATAGCCGCTCTCGGGGGCAAAGATCGGGCGGGCGTCATCGGGCACAGGACCGGTCAGGGGATGGCCGCCCATGCAGGGCGTTTTCAGCCGTTCCTTGAACAATGAGGTGGTCACCGTCTCGATCTGGCGGGTGGTGTCGATCAGGCTGCCGAAGCTTTGCAGATGCAGCACCCAGCGGATAAGGAAGATCACGATGATCGCCAGCACCAACACCGTGGTCAGGAACAGCACGAAAGAGCGTTCATCGACATAGATGCCCAACTCGCGCATGATGATCGCCACCAGCGCATAGACATAGGCGCCGATAAAGACGGCCAGCGTGTTCTGGGTGGTGCGGTCCTGAATGATCAGCCGATGCGCCCGTGGCGTGAACTGGGCCGAGGACGAGCGGTAGACCGTGACCATGATGGTGATGGAAAAGATCGTGACCGCCAGCATCGCATCGGCGATGATCTGCAACAGACGATCCGCCGCTTCGCCGGTCAACCTCGTGGCGACTTCCTTGGGCACCAAGGGCTCAAAAAGCTGGGTCAGCCCGAGGGCGACGAAGGCCAGCAGCCCCATGAAGACCACCCGCACCCAAAGTTTGCGAGAATATTCGCGGGCTTTGCGAAACAGCGTGTACGGGATCAGGTCCTTGATATTCATGGGGAAAGGGTAGCACGAAAAAGCGCCCTGCCAACGGCGGTTTAGCGGAATTTGCACTCTGGCCCGGCGCGAAACGCCGCCCCACGGCGCGGGGGCAAGAAAGCCCTTATCCTCGCCCCCCGTGCCCGGTAGGTTGGGTGGCATGACGATAGCCCCTTTGCCCGTGATCCTCCTCGCCGCCGGGGCCTCAACTCGGATGCGGGGACGTGACAAATTGATGGAAGACATAGGCGGTGAGCCCTTGCTGCGTCGTCAGGCACGGCTGGCGCAGGGCATTGGCCCCGTCACCGTCGCCCTGCCGCCCGCGCCGCATCCGCGCTACACAGCGCTCAGCGGGCTGGATATCACGCCGCTTCCCGTTCCCGATGCAGAGGAAGGCATGGGCGCCAGCCTGCGCCGCGCCTTCGCCGCCCTGCCGTTGGACACGCCCGCCGCCATGGTGCTGCTGGCCGATATGCCCGCGCTTGGGGCCAGCGATCTTGCCCGCCTCGCGGCTGCGGTGGACCTGACGGGCGAGACTCTGATCTGGCGCGCGACCACGGCGGACGGCAAGCCCGGGCACCCCATCATCTTTGCCGCCGCGCTTTTCGATCAGTTGAAACAGCTGCGCGGCGATGACGGGGGCCGCGCGGTTGTGCGCGCTGCCGCAGACCGGATGCAGCTTGTGCCCCTGCACGGCCAGCGCGCACGGCGCGACCTCGACACGCCCGAGGACTGGACGGCGTGGCGCGCAGAGCAGGGATAGCCCGCAGATGAAAAAACGGGGCGGTCGCCCGCCCCGTTTTCAAACTGTGTCACGCTCAGCTCTTGCCGGATTACTTCACCAGCAGGCTGGCCTCGTGCTTTTTCAGCGAACGACGCGCGGCGGTGTAGCCTTCGATCCCGTCCTTTGTCGCCAGTTCGGGGAACAGTTCAAAGATTTCCTGACGCTGCTCTTCACCGATACCGGCCAGCGACATGTCACCGGGCTGGAAGCTCTCGGTCCATGTCCCGTCGGAGAGGATCACCTCGTGACGGTCGAACATCACATGGATGTAGCTGGTGCCCGAAACCTCGACCACGTCGATGCCTTCCATCCCGGTCAGATGTTTCGCCGCAACGAGCACCTCACGCTCTTCGAAGTAGAGCGCGGTCTTTTCGTTGGCGACCAAGACGCGGTGGTTGGGGCTGACCATCATGTCACGCTCAGGCAGATCGTTGCCAAGCGCGCCTTTGCGGATCAGCACCGGCTTGAGATGGGCGGCCATTTCGAACTCGGCCCCGGTCATCTCACGCGCGCCGACCCAGCGGATCGTCTGGATGCCATTGTCGCGGGTGATGACCCGGTCACCGACCTGAAGCGCCTCGACCGGTACCTCACCGCGCGGTGTGGCGATCTTGGTCCCCGGTGTGAAACAGGGGATCACATTCTCGATCTCGACGAAATTCAAACGCCCGGCATCGCTGCCATCTTGGTTGAAGTAGTCAACGAAACCGTCTTCGCGGTCATCGGAGGTATAGGTGATCTCCAGACGGCCACCTTCGGGGGCAGAGCCGCGCAGGTCGAGCGTGTCGTAATCCACGCCCGCGCTGCCACCGTCGACATCATCGCCCGCGTTGACGTTGACGAAGCTGTCCTGATCGGCACCGCCGGTCATCACGTCGACGCCTGCGCCACCGTCGAGCAGATCGTCGCCCCGACCGCCTTGCAGTTCGTCGTCGCCTTCGCCGCCCATCAGCGTGTCATTCTCACCGCCACCGTCGAGCAGGTCATTGCCTTCGCCGCCGACCAGCAGGTCGTCGTCCCGGTTGCCGCGCAGGGTGTCGTCGCCGGTGCCGCCGTCAAGCTCGTCATTGCCCTGACCGCCCGACAGGCTGTCATCGCCCTGACCGCCCAGCAGCGTGTCGTCGCCGGTGTTGCCCGAGATGACGTCATCGTCGATCTGACCGTCGATATAGTCATCGCCCGAGCCGCCGCGCAGCATGTCCGCATCGTCGGCGCCATAGATCACATCATTGCCCGCGCCACCGTCGACCGTGTCCATCCCGTTGTTCGGATTGCGGTCGGGGGTGAAGGGGTTGGACGCATCCTCTTCGTCGGGGATGTCGAGCACGTCGAGACCCAGATCAGGGTCATTGCCCGCATAGATCGTGTCGTTGCCAGCGCCGCCGAGCAGACTGTCGTTGCCCTCGCCGCCGACGATCCGGTCGTCGCCGTCACCGCCGTCGACGATATCGTCGTCGATGCCTGCGTTGATCACGTCATCGCCGGTGCCGCCGGTGATGGTGTCGCGGTCGTCGCCTGTGCTGATCGTGTCATTGCCCGCCCCGCCATCGACGGAGTCGCGGTCATTCTCGGGGTCGGCGTCGGGGTCAAAGCCCAGATCGTCGCTGTCGCTTTCCGGGTAGCCCAGATCGGGGGCGAGGTCATCATTGCCGGTGGTGATCATGTCATCACCCTCACCGCCCTCGACCACGTCGGAGCCTGCGCCCGCCTCGACGATATCATCGCCGTCGCCCGCCAGAATGGTGTCGTCACCGTCCCCCGCGCGAACATAGTCGTCGTCGCCTTCGGCATCGGGCAAGATCGCGTCGTCATTGTCGATCATGTCGCCATCGGGGTCGCCGGTATAGGCGGTGTCGATCAGGTCGTCGCCATCCGTGCCATCGACATAGCCGTCACGATCTGTTGGCGGCGGCGGGGGCGGTGTGCCGCCGTCCTCCACGGTAACGGTTACCGAGCCTTCGTCGGTCAGCCCGTCGGGGTCCGCCACGGTATAGGTGATCGTCGCGTCACCGGTGAAATCGTCATTGGCGACAAAGGTGATGGTGCCATCGTCATTGATGGTCACGGTGCCATCATCGCTCGACGCATCTGTGACGCTCAGGGTGTCGCCGTCGACATCGGTGTCATTGTCCAGAACCGGGATCACGACCGGATCGGTGCCTGTGGTGTCGGCGCTGTCATCATTGGCGACGGGGGCGTCGTTCACCGGGTTCACGGTGACATTCACGGTGCCGGTGTCGGTGCCGCCATTGCCGTCATCCACGGTATAGGTGATCGTGGTGTCACCATTGAAATCCGCGTCCGGCGTGAAGGTCAGCGTGCCATCGTCATTGATGACGACCGGGCCCGCCGGGCAGGTCGCCATGGTGACGGTCAGCGTGTCGCCATCGCTGTCGCAGTCATTGCCCAGCACGTCGACGGTGCCGGAGGTATCTTCGTCGATCTCAAGCACATCGTCTTCGGCCACGGGTGCATCATTGCCGCCGCCTTGGGGCTGGCCATCGTCGAAAGTCAGGTTGTCGATCGCGCCGGAGCCTTCGAAACGGACCTCGAACCGGGACACGCCCTCCACGTTGAGCAGCACAGTACGCTCACCGCCGTCACCCGTAGGATCGACGTATTGGTTCTGGATAACGTTGCCGTCCGCATCGTAAAAGATCATCCGGGTGCCTTCGCCGCCAGTCTCTTCGATATCTTTGAAAGTCAGGCTCTTCATGCGCACCATGTCATCAAAGTCAAAGAACAGGCTGCCGCCGCCGGCGTTGTCGTCCGGGTCGCTCTGGTCGCCGTCTTCGGAGACGATCAACAGCCCCTCAAGCGTGTCGGAGGCCAGATCGCTGTCGCCGCCCGTCGGGTTGCTGCTGTCAAAGATCATCGCATCGCCAGAGCCGCCGCTGGCCGAGACGGTCACGCCCAGATCCGCATATTCGTCGTCAATGATGGTGCCTGCGCTGAACGCATTGAAATCAAGTGTTCTAATCATTGTGAAATCTCCTGAGCGGTGTTGCACGCGGCGCGCAACGCGGCCGTCTTGGAAGTGAATGCTGTTTCAATTTGAGGAATGGAGCGCCGAACGGCAGAGCGGTCGAACCGGGCAATTCTTGCCCCGCAGAAGGCCAGTGGCAGGGCCTGTCGCTTGTGTATCATCTCGTCTCTCCCTCCGTTCACACGCGCCCCGTTGGCAGAAATCCAGATCGAGCGGCACGCATCCTGCGCAACGAAGGGGAAGAGCCGGAACATGGCCCACAGCCGAGGCGCGATGTGCTTCGGTATGTTGTGTTTACGGTCGCAAACTTGCGGCGTACCCACATTTCCCGCATCCCTGATGCGCTTAATGCGGCCGCCCCCGTGACCTACAGACTTCTATGCCCCCCAGTTGGGCACCTATAGGAATAGCCCTCCTATACGAATGGACAAAGCAAAAAATGTTTGAAAATTGCCGGAACCAATTGAAGTTTTGCCACAATTCAGGTGGTTTAGCGCGACTTTTGGACGCGATTGTTTCCGGCACACCCCGCACCGGAAACGCGAATCGCCATAGAATTAAGGTGAATTAACGCCTGCGCAGGACGGCTGCATCGACCCCTCGGTCAAGACTGTTTCGCATTGCGACAATACCGCCGCAAATCAGCCGCATCTGCGCCGCCTTGTTTTCGTCATTCTTTTCGATTGCTTGTTCACCGGCTGGAACCAATCGCCCGCAAACCTGCGGAACTGGTGACGAAACCACGGGCGACCCGCCTTATTCCCGCCGAATCGATTCCTCACGGCATTGAGCGCCCGCCGGGGCGGAAGCCGCGCGCGTTACGGGCGAGTCATGGTGAGCGCTCCGCCCTCCCCCCGTGCCGAGATAGACTGCGAGGAAATACGATTGCCACCCGCGAAGGCCACCCAAACAACCGCCCCTTTCCGTTCGATCCGCCGCGCCAAAATGCGCCAAATCCGACACTCAAAACGACATTTCAGATGCTACAAACGACACCGCGCCAGGCGGGCGGAAACCTCAGCCATAGTGGGCTCTGCGCCTCGCACATGCGGCAGGGTGTCGCACCCCTATTTCACCCTATTGCAAAGCCCGCTCGGGTGGACCAAATGCGCGGCATGTTGATGTATGCTGTTCATAAGAGGCGCCCGCGCAAACCGGGCACGCTGCTGAACCGCCGGTAACCCCGGTCGGACAGGCCGATCCGCCTGTTTAGACCATCGGGGTTCCAACTGACTTTCCGGATCACACTCGGGATGAGACCCACACAACCGACCCGGCCCGGCCTTCTGGCACTGACCGTCGTCTCTTGCGGATCCTTCCCACTTCGACCTTTTTGATATGGAGCATGCCATGCATTTCCGCCTGCTGAAAAACACCAACCAGATCGCCGGGATGCCCGGAACCGCCTTTAACGGCAGCATCGGTCAAGTCGCCAATGCCGAAGGGCTGGCCCTTGTCGCCATGCTGCGCCGTGCGCTGCGCGACACCGCGCGCCGTTGGGAGCGTAACCGCACGCTGTCGACGTTGAACGCGATGGACGACCGTCTGCTTCAGGATATCGGCCTGAACCGCAAAGACATTCCCCAGCACATCCGCGACATGGAAAGTTTTTCCCGCCGCTGAATGCTCTGGCCCGCGCCCCGCGTGAGGGGCCGTGCCGACCCTTAAAAATATGGCGTTCTGCATGGGAACGCCGCATATAGCGGCATCGCGTCAGGCCCGGCGCGGTGCCCGTTCTTGCGTCTTGCGTCCGGCAATCGTGTTGCACAGGGGCGCATGATTTGTTTTCATATCTCCAGCAAACCCGCCCATCGAAAGCTGCCGCGCCTGACGCGCGACCGGCTCCTTCTTGATGGAAAGGGGCAAAAATCAGCGGTGCGCGACTGCGCGACACTGCGGATACAATAGAGGAGATATCACTATGAAACGCTATTTGCTTGGCACGGCCTTTGCCGTTGCAACCCCGATGGCCGCCGCCGCACAGGACTGTGGCGAAGTGTCGATCGCGGAAATGAACTGGGCTTCGGCGCAGATCGTCACCGCCGTCACCGAATTCCTGCTGACGCAGGGCTATTCCTGCGACGTGACCGTGGTGCCTTCGGACACCACCCCCGCCGTGACCTCCCTGTCCGAGAACAACGAGCCGGACATCGTGCCCGAACTGTGGCCCAACTCCGCCGGTGACGCTTACAAAAAGCTGAAAGCGGACGGCAAGATTGTTGAGCTCACCTCCGTGCTCGATCCCGGTGGCGTCGAAGGCTGGTGGATCCCCACCTATCTGGCCGAAGAGCACCCCGAGCTGAAGACCATCGAAGGCATCTTGGAAAACCCCGAACTGGTCGGCGGCATGTTCAACAACTGCCCCGATGGCTGGGGCTGCCGCGTGGTGAGCGACAACCTCGCGCGGGCCTATGACCTCGAAGGCAACGGCATCGAAGTTTTCAACCACGGCTCGGGCGAGACGATGGTGACCTCGATGGCCTCGGCTTATGAGAGCCAAGAGCCTTGGTTCGGCTACTACTGGGCGCCGACCACCCCGCTTGGCAAATACGACATGACCAGCGTCGATCTGGGCGAATATGACGAAGCCGCGCATAACGCCAACCAGAACGCCGACACGCCGGACCCCAAGCCTTCGGCCTTCCCGACCGCGCCGGTGCTAACCGTCATGACCAAGGATTTCCACGACGAGAACCCCGAGATCGCGGAGTTCATCGGCAATGTGACCTTCAAGACCGACGACATGAGCAAGCTGCTGGCATGGCAGGGTGAAAACAACGCCTCCAACGAGGAAGCGGCGGTGTATTTCCTGCAAAACAACAAGGACGTCTGGGCCGAATGGCTGAGCGATGACGCCCGTGGCAACCTGTCCAAGCTGCTTGAGCAGTAAGACAGACTGACCAGAACGACGGGCGGGGAACTCATCAGGGTTTCCCGCCCGTTCGTTTCGATGACCGGCGGCTAGACTTACGTCTTTTCATACCGA
This sequence comes from Sulfitobacter sp. 1A12779, assembly GCF_043557315.1. NCBI lineage: Bacteria > Pseudomonadati > Pseudomonadota > Alphaproteobacteria > Rhodobacterales > Roseobacteraceae > Sulfitobacter > Sulfitobacter sp. 1A12779. The sequence continues at coordinate 51,949 of NZ_JBIFFU010000003.1, read as the reverse complement.
CTGCGCCTTGGCCCCTTTAGCCCGATGCGCAGTTCCTTTGTAAGGACATAGGTTTGGATTGCCGCCACTGCATGGGGCAGCCGACGCTGCGCGGCATGCGCGGCGCACCGGCCCCCTTCCCCAAAGCAAACGGTCTGATGCAGGCCGGGAAAGCGACAGATGGCAACCTACGACAATCTCTTTGACACGCTCGGTCTGCGGGACTGGTGCGGCGACGATCAAGGCGGCGGGCTAAGCTCCATGGCCGACCTCATGGGCCAAGCGGGCGGTGATACCGACACCACGCTTTGGGACATGCCCTTCCCCTCTCTGGATGCGCTGCACGACAGCTGCGAAGCCATCCCACAATCGCGCGTCCTGACCCAAGGGCTGGAGCAAGGCTTCCTTGCCATCAATGACAGTCTCAAAGTTGTTGTCGACCCGCTCACCCAACCGCTGAGCTGGGCGTTGGAGAATGCGCTTTGGCTGATGCAATCGGTGCCGTGGTTCGTGATGATCCCGCTTTTGATGGCGATCACCTATGCCGTGGGCCGTTCGCTCAAGCTGGTGGGTCTCGTGGCCTTGGTTTTTGGCTTCCTCGCCTTCATCGACTTTTATGAACACACCATGCAGACGCTGGCGATCATCTTTGTCTGCGCCTTCATCTGCGTGCTTTTGGGCGTGCCCATCGGCATCGCCATGTCGCGCAGTGACAGGGTGCAACGCTCGATGATCCCGGTTTTGGATATGCTGCAAACCCTGCCGCCCTTCGTCTACCTGATCCCGCTGATCTTCCTCTTTTCGGTGACCGAGCCCAAGCTCTACGGCATCGCGATCATCCTTTATGCCATCGTGCCGGTGGTGCGCCTGACTGACCTTGGCATCCGTCTGGTCGATAAGGACGTGATCGAGGCCGCCGATGCCTTTGGCATGACCAACCGCCAGAAGCTCTACAAGGTGCAGATCCCGCTGGCGCTGCCCAACATCATGGCCGGTGTGAACCAGACCATCATGATGAGCCTTGCCATGGTCGTCATCGCCTCGCTCGTGTCCGCCCCCGGTCTCGGCGTGCTGGTGCTGCGCGGCATTCGCAGCCTTGAGTTGGGCGTGGGCCTCCTGTCGGGTCTGGGGATCGTGCTTCTTGCGATCATCCTCGACCGGGTCACCAAAGCCGCGCTTGCGCGGATCAACGCGGCGCAGAAGTGAGGCCAGACATGACAGACGACATCAAGATTTCCGTCCGCAACCTCTATAAGATCTTCGGCGACGACCCCAAAATGGCGCTGGAGAAGGTCCGCGGTGGCATGTCCAAGGCCGAGCTTCAGGCCGAGACCGGCCATGTGCTGGGCCTCAATGACATCAACGTTGACATGCCCGCGGGCAAGACCACGGTGATCATGGGGCTGTCGGGCTCGGGCAAGTCGACACTGATCCGCCACCTCAACCGGCTGATCGACCCCACGGCGGGCGAGGTCATCGTGAACGGCGAGAACATCCTCGACTATAACGAGCGTCGCCTGCGCCAGTTGCGCAAGCATGACATGTCGATGGTGTTCCAGAAGTTCGCCCTGCTGCCCCACCGCACGGTGCTGGAAAACACCGGGCTAAGCTGGGAGATCGAAGGCAAAAGCCGCAGCAAATACGCGGATGAGGCCACCAAATGGCTGAACCGCGTCGGGCTGGAAGGTCAAGGAGAGCAGTATCCCGCGCAGCTTTCGGGCGGGATGCAGCAACGTGTGGGCATCGCCCGCGCGCTGACCTCGAACTCCGACGTGATGCTGATGGACGAGGCCTTCTCCGCGCTCGACCCGTTGATCCGCACCGACATGCAGGACCTGCTGATCGAATTGCAGGAAGAACTGCATAAAACGGTGATCTTCATCACCCACGATCTGGACGAGGCGCTGAAACTGGCGGACCATCTGGTGATCCTCAAAGACGGGTTCATCGTCCAACAGGGCGAGCCGCAGCATATCCTGCTGAACCCCAACGATCCCTATATCGAAGCCTTCGTCAGCGACATTAACCGTGCCCGCGTGCTGCGCGTGCGTTCGGTCATGGAAAAGACCGATGTGCCGCCCACGGATGTGGCCGGTGAGGTTGATTTCGACGACACGCTGGAAAGCATCATCGCGGTCTCCGGCGGGGACACCACCAACAACTACCGCGTCATGCGGGCGGGCAAACAGGTTGGCGTGCTGCATATGCGCGATCTGGTGCGCGCATTGGTGCCACGCCACCCCGGCGAAGCGGCCGAATAACGTCGCGGCAGCCCCGCGGCGGGCAAGAAGAAGGGCAGCATCCGGTCACAGCGCCGATGCTGCCCTTTTTGCAAGCGATCCGCGCAGTTTCGCCGCAAAACCCATCACAAAACAGCGACTTACACGGCTCTTCATTATGTAAAACGGCGCTTTGCCGCCGATCAAAATCCTTGCGTCCTATTGACACTCACCCCCACGATTGGCCTATGGGGGGTGAAATTAATACTGGGGTTCAAGATGCCGCAATCTGCTACGGCCAATATTCTGACTGTTCTCGACACCGATTTCAAAGGCATCATCGAAGAGTGGCTGGGCACGCAGGTCAAAGAGGGCGTGAAGCGTTCTGACCTGTTCTCTGATGCGGAAAGCCGGAAGCAGAATAGCGAATTGCTCAAAGCCTTCTCCAAAGGTGTGCGCGATGGCGTCACCGGTGAGGATTTCGACTTTGACGACACCCAATGGGACGATCTGCGCGCTGTCCTGACCGATGTCAGCCGCGAGCGGGTCAACCGCGGCGTGACCCCGACAGAGATGGCGACCTTCGTGCTGGCGCTGAAGGCGCCGCTGTTCAAACGGCTTGAAACCATGCTGGACAGCGACCACGGGATGCTGATCCGCGACGTGATGCTGGTCACCCGTCTGGTCGATGCCTTTGCCATCTACACGAATGAGATTTTCATTCTCGAGCGCGAGCAGATCATAGACCGCCAGCGCCAAGAGATGTTGGAGCTTTCAACGCCGGTCGTCGAACTTTGGGACCGCGTTTTGACCCTGCCGCTGATCGGCACACTGGATTCCGCCCGCGCCCAAGAGGTGATGGAGAACCTGCTGCAAACCATTCTGGAGCGTCAGGCCGAAGTGGTCATCATGGACATCACAGGCGTCGGCACCGTCGATACGCAGGTGGCGCAACACCTGCTGCGCGCCGCCGCCGCCGTGCGCCTGATGGGGGCCGAATGTATCATCAGCGGCATCAGCCCGATGATCGCCCAGACCATGGTGCAGCTTGGCATCGACGTGGGCACCGTCTCTACCCGGTCGAGCATCCGCACCGCCCTGTCGGATGCGCTGATGACCGTCGGCTATGTGATCAAGAAGACCGAGGGCCAATAAGGTGGCCGGTGTCACGTCGATTAATCTGGTCGAACATGCGCTCCTCGTTTCGATACAGGATGACATCACGGACACGGAGATTTTGGAGCTTCAGGATCGGCTGTCGAACAAAATATCCGAGAACCGCATCGACGGGGTGATCCTTGATATCTCGGCGCTTGAGATTGTGGACACTTTCGTGGGCCGTGTGATCGCGCAATTGGCCGGGATCTCGCGACTGCTGGCGGCGGATACCTATGTCGTCGGCATGCGCCCCACGGTCGCCGTCACGCTGGTCGAGCTTGGCATGTATCTGCCGGAAATTCGCACCGCCTTGAGCCTGACCCATGCCCTCACCCAGCTACGTCGCCTTTGATGAAAAGGACCTTGGGGCGCAGGTTCTTCTCTCTCAGTTCAAGTTGAAGACCAGTGGCGACGCGGTAACGGTCCGCCAAGCCGTGGCGCGCTACATGAAAGAACACGGCGCTTCGGCGCTGAATGTCACACGCTTCGCCACCGCCGTCAGTGAAATCGCCCGCAATGCGATCGTTCACGCTGGCGGCGGCGAATTTTCCATCTATGTCGATCCAAGGGCCAAGCGGCTGAGCGTGGTCTGTTGGGACAAGGGACCGGGGATCGAGGACGTGGCACTGGCCCTCACGGACGGCTATACCTCGGGCGGCGGGCTTGGCCGGGGCTTGGGCGGCGCGCAGCGGCTGGCCCAGAAGTTTGAAATTCGCACCGCCGTTGGCGGGGGCACCAGCGTGTTGATGAGTGTGAACCTATGATACAATGGGTCGAAGTGCAGGACCAAAGCGCCATCGCCGTGGTGCGCCGCGCCGCGCGCCGTCTGGCGGCGGAACACGGCTGGCCCAAACACCGGACCGATGAATTGGCCATCGTCGCCACCGAGGCCACGACCAACATCCTGCGCTACGCCGAAAAAGGCCGCGCCCTGATCACCGCCCCGCCGGAGGGCAAGGGCGATAGGATCGTGATGATCTTCACCGACCGCGGCCCCGGCATCAGCGATATGGATCACATGTTCCAAGACGGCATGAGCAGCGGCGGCTCTGCCGGGCTGGGGCTTGGTGCGATCCGCCGCCTGTCGAATGATTTCGACATCTTTAGCGGGCCGGAGGTGGGCACCACCATCGTTTGCAGCTTCGTCCAAAACAGCACCCCCTGCCCGCCCCATGGGGTCGAGGCCGTGGGCCTGCGGGTCTGTCACCCGAACGAAACGGAATGTGGCGACGATTACCTGCTGCGCAAGACGCCCAAAGCCACAGATATCCTGCTCTGCGACGGTCTGGGCCACGGCCCCGAAGCCGCAGCCGCAACGCTTGAGGTGACTGACGCCGTCAAAGCCACCCGCAGTTTCAACAGCGAGCCGGGCGCGGTGATGCATGAGGTGACCGAGCAATTGATCGGCAAACGCGGCGCGGTGGCAGCGCTTGTGCATATCGCGCAGCCGCAGATGGTGCTGCGCTATGCCGCCTTGGGCAATATCGCCACGCTGCGGGTCCGCGACGGTGAGGTCAAACGCCTGCCGGTGCGCGACGGGCGGATCGGCGCCCGCGCCACGCGGGGCTATGAAGAGAGCTTTGACCTTCAGCCGGGGGACTTGATGATCCTGCACAGCGACGGCTTGAAAACCCTGCGCGACAGCTATCTTCCACAGGGTCTATTGTGGAAATCTCCGCTTTTGATCGCTGGCTACCTGCTCGACCGGGCATTTCGCGGGCGTGACGACGCCTCCATCGTGGTCATACGCATTGCACGGGAGGCGGACTGATGAAAGCAACCAACCTCACCTCGGTGAACCTTGAAAAAGGCGGCGATATCGCGGCCCTGCGCCAGATCGCCCTGACCCTGACCGAAGCCATGCGCTTTACCTCATTCGAGCGAACGCGCACCGTCACCGCCGCCGTGGAACTGGGCCGCAATGCCATTGAGCACGGGCAGAAGGGCCGCGCGCGCTTTTCGCTGACCGATGTCAACGGCAAGCCCGCCCTTGGGCTGACGGTGATTGATCAGGGCCGTGGGATCGAAGAGGACAAGCTCGACCCCAACCGCGCCATTGTGTCGGAGACCGGCATGGGGCTGGGCCTGCGGGGCGTGCAGCGGATCGCGGCGCGTTTCGATGTGGACACCGGGCAAGAAGGCACGCGGATTCATGCGGAATTCTTGCTGCCCGAACCGCAATCCGCTGTCGAACAGATCAAGGCCGATGCCATGGCGGCTTTGGAGGCCTATAACGCCAAAGACCCGACCGCGGCATTGACCGAACAGAACCGCGAACTCAGTGAAGGCATCGCCGACCGCGATCTCTTGATGCAGGAATTGCATCACCGCACGGGCAACAACCTTGCCCTCATCGTGGCGCTGATCCGGATGAGCAAGACCCAAGCCAAAGAGGATGAGACCCGCCGAGTGTTGCGCGAGTTGGAGACCCGCGTGGGTTCGCTCTCCAAAGCGCATGAGCTGATGCAACGCTCAACCGACAGCACCGACCTTGATCTGGCGGATATGCTGGATGAAGTCGCGAAAAACGCCGAACGCGCCTTTACCGGGGATCGTCAGAGCATCGCGATCAAGCTAATTTGCCCCAGCCTCAAGATGGACAACAAACTGGCCGTCGACATCGGGCTGATCGTGGGGGAGTTGATCACCAACGCCTATAAACACGCCTTCAAGGGGCGCGACAAAGGGGTGATCACCATTGAGGTCACCCAAGAGGATGACGAAGGTCTGACGCTCAAGGTCTATGACGATGGCGTCGGCCTGCCCGAGGACGCCAAACGGCCCGAAAGGTCGGATTCGCTGGGCTGGCGGATGATCCGCACGCTGACCTTCCAGCACGAAGCGACGCTGAAAGTCGAAGGCCAAGACGGGCTTTGTGTCGAAATCAGCTTCCCGGCGCAGGGCTAAGCGCGCGCCCTGCCCGCCCGCAGGTTTCAAGCCGCCGCGCCCGTCTTTTTGATCAAAAATCACCTCTGAACTTTTCCGCCCCGTAAAATTGTCCTAGGCATATCGGGAGCCGGCGATTCCCGGACACTTCTAGGCGGCAAGAACATCGCCCGCCTAGCCAATAACGGAGACAGAGCATGATCGAAAAACGTGATTTCTATATCGACGGCAAATGGGTCGCCCCGCTTGAGGGCAGTGAACATAAGGTCATCAACCCCTCGACCGAAGAACCCTGCACCGTGATCTCGCTCGGCGGGCCAAAGGACGTGGACGCTGCCGTGGCCGCGGCCAAGGCCGCCCTGCCCGCATGGATGGCCACCGCCCCCGAAGAGCGCATCGCGCTGATGGAGAAACTGGCCGAGGTCTATAAATCCCGGACCGAGGATATGGCCCAAGCGATCAGCACCGAGATGGGCGCACCTATCGAAATGGCGCGGAGCTCCCAATGGGGGGCGGGCTACAGCCACCTGAAGAACTTCATCAAAGCGGCGAAAGATTTCAAATTCGTAAAGCCCTTGGGGGATCACGCGCCGAACGACCGGATCATTCACGAAGCGGTTGGCGTCGTGGCGATGATCACGCCGTGGAACTGGCCGATGAACCAAGTGATGCTGAAAGTCGGCGCCGCTGTCGCCGCGGGCTGCACCATGGTGCTGAAACCGTCTGAGGAAAGCCCGCTGAGCGCGGTGATCTTTGCCGAGATGATGGATGAGGCAGGCTTCCCCGCCGGTGTCTTTAACCTTGTGAACGGCGACGGCGCGACCGTGGGCACCGCCCTGACCGGCCATGAGGATGTGGATATGGTGAGCTTCACCGGCTCCACCCGCGCCGGCATCGCGATCTCCAAGAACGCGGCGGATACGCTGAAGAAGGTCCATCTGGAGCTTGGCGGCAAGGGCGCGAACCTTGTCTTCGCCGATGCCGATGACAAGGCCGTCAAACGCGGCGTGCTGCATATGATGAACAACACCGGCCAAAGCTGTAACGCCCCCAGCCGGATGATGGTCGAGGCCAGCGTCTATGACCAAGCGGTCGAGACGGCAGCCGAAGTGGCCAACAAGGTCGAAGTCGGCCCCGCCAGCGAAGAGGGCCGCCACATCGGGCCGGTCGTGAACGAAGCGCAATGGGGCAAGATCCAAGACCTGATTCAGAAAGGCATCGACGAAGGCGCGCGGCTGGTGGCCGGTGGCACCGGTCGGCCCGAGCATCTGAACCGGGGGTTCTATGTCAAACCCACCGTTTTCGCCGATGTGACGCCCGATATGACCATCGCCCGCGAAGAGATCTTTGGCCCCGTGCTGTCGATCATGAAGTTCGAGAGCGAGGATCAAGCGGTCGAGATGGCCAATGACACGGTCTATGGCCTGACCAACTATGTCCAATCCAGCGATGGCACCCGCCGCAACCGTCTGGCGACCAAGCTGCGGTCGGGCATGGTTGAAATGAATGGCGAAAGCCGTGGTGCCGGCGCGCCCTTTGGCGGCATGAAACGTTCGGGCAACGGGCGCGAAGGCGGCGTTTGGGGGATCGAGGACTTCTGCGAAATCAAAGCAGTGTCCGGCTGGTCCAACGACTGATCGCTTTTCAGCGCGAGTATGATGCGGCAGGGCCTAGATTGGCCCTGCCGTTTGCGTTTTGGCGGTCAGATCGCCTTTTGATTGACCCGCTTCGACAGCTCCTCGGCGCTTTCCTTCCGCTCGCTATAACGGTCGAGCAGATAGTCCTTATTGTCGCGGGTCAGCAGGGTGAATTTCACCAACTCCTCCATCACATCGACGACGCGGTCATAGAAGGGTGAGGGTTTCATCCGGTCATCCTCGTCAAACTCCAAGAAAGCTTTGGGGGTCGAGGATTGGTTGGGAATGGTCAGCAGCCGCATCCAGCGGCCTAAGATTCGCAGCTGGTTCACCGCGTTGAAACTTTGCGACCCGCCGCTGACCTGCATCACGGCCAAGGTCTTGCCTTGGGTCGGACGCACTCCGCCGAGCGACAGGGGGATCCAGTCGATCTGGGTTTTCATGATCCCCGTCATCGCGCCGTGGCGTTCGGGCGAACACCAGACCATGCCTTCGGACCATGACACCAGATCGCGCAGTTCCTGTACCTTGGGATGCTCAGGCGCGGCATCGTCGGGCAGCGGCAGGCCCGTGGGGTTAAATGTCCGCGTCTCGGCCCCGAGACGGGTGAGGATGCGGGCGGCCTCTTCGGTCATCAGGCGGCTGAAGGACCGTGGGCGAAGCGAGCCGTAGAGCAGCAGAATGCGCGGGCCGTGGGTGGCGCGCTTATGCGGCAGGAGGCGGGCCTCGTCGATGGGGTTGAAGTGGTCTTCATCGATGTTCGGCGTATCGGTCACGGGAATTTCCTTAGGCGGCAGAGGGTTATCGGGCGAGGTTCATTTGGCGGCGGGGAACCAATGCTGCGTGCGGTTGGCAAAGCCCACGAGGGAGAGCATGACCGGCACTTCGACCAAGACGCCCACGACGGTGGCCAAGGCCGCCCCCGACCCCAGCCCGAAGAGGCTGATCGCCACGGCGACGGCCAGTTCAAAGAAGTTCGACGTGCCGATCAAGGCGCAGGGGGCGGCCACGTTGAAGGGAATGCCCCAAGCCCGCGCGGCGCCATAGGCGAAGAAGAAGATGCCGTAGGATTGCAGCAACAGCGGCACAGCAATCAGCGCGATCACAAGCGGGCGGTCGAGGATCACCTCGCCCTGAAAGCCAAAGAGCAACACGACCGTCAGCAAAAGCCCCATGATGGCAAAGGGCTGCACCCGAGCCTTGAAAGCGTCGACCGCCGCCTCGCCGCCCTTGGCCACCAACCGCCCGCGGGTAAGGTAGCCCGCTAGCAGCGGCAGCATGACGTAGAGGCCGACCGAGATCAGCAGCGTGTCCCAAGGCACGGTGATATCGGTCACGCCCAAGAGGAATGCCACGATCGGCGCGAAGGCGAAGACCATGATCACATCGTTCACGCTGACCTGCACCAGCGTATAGGTCGCGTCGCCGCGGGTGAGGTTGGACCAGACAAAGACCATGGCGGTACAGGGCGCGGCTCCCAAGAGGATCACCCCCGCCAGATAGGCCTGCGCATCATCGGGTGGGATCAGCCCGGCGAAGACATGATTGAAGAACAGCACCCCAAGGGCGGCCATGGTGACGGGTTTGATCAGCCAATTGACCACCAGCGTCACCACCAGCCCTTTGGGCTTGTCCCCCACCTGTCGCAACGCGCCGAAATCGACGCCGACCATCATTGGAAAGACCATGGCCCAGATCAGCACCGCCACCGGCAGGTTGACCGAGGCGATTTCGAGCGCCGCCAGCGCGCCAAAGATGCCGGGAAAGAGATTGCCCAGCAAAAGCCCCGCCCCGATGGCCAGCGCCACCCAGAGCGAGAGCCAGCGCTCAAAAGCCCCAAGGCCAGCGGTTGCGGGATCAGCGGTATCGGTCATGGCGGTCTTTCGTTTATTCCTATGGGGTTAGCAGCAGGTCAGCTCATCCAGCAGCGGTTGGCACAGTTCAGGCTGGCCGCCGCAGCAGTCTTCCAAGAGAAAGCCCAGCAGCGCGCGCAGCCCGTTCATATCGGCGAAATATCGGATGCTGCGCCCTTCGCGCTTGCTGCGGATCAGCCCCGCGCGGGCCAGCACCGAGAGGTTGGCCGACATCGTGTTTTGCCGCACATCAAGCGCGGTGCCGATCTCGCCCGCCGACATGCCTTTACCTCCCGCTTTGATTAGCAGGCGAAAGACATCCAGCCGGGTCGGCTGACCCAAGGCGGCGAAGGCTTGGAGGGCGTTTTCATTATCCATATATCGCGAATTATTGATATAACATCGCCCGGTCAACCCCGCCCCGCCAATCTCTATGCAACGAAGCGCCGCCCTGCGCGTTAATTTCGCGACCCCCGCAGGCTTGGTAAGGAAAAGATAGGATGCTCGATTGGATCGCAGAGAATTCCGGCACGTTGCAAGTGGCGGTGAGCCTTTTTACGGCAGTGGTCTGGCTGGCCTATCTGCATATCCTATGGCTCAACTTCCGACGGCAGCGCCAGCCGGTGATCTTGATCAACCGCTCCATCGCGCGTGATGAGAATGCCCATTGTTTCGTGACCAATATGGGGGCCGAGCCGATTTACCTGCTGGAGGTCGTGGCACGGGTGGTGACGGATGACAAAACCTACCACGTCAAGGTCACCGAACGCGAAGAGGTGGCACTGAACGATGTGGAAAACCCCCTGGCCCGCACCAATCAAGGGCCGATCAAGAGCGGCGATTTCATCGACATCGGCAGTTTCCTCGACCTGTTGCGCCGGGCCGAGACGCGGATCGGGACCGGGGGGCTTTTTGACAAGGTCCGGCAGATGGACCTCACGGTCGCTGCCGCGGATGGGCATACCACAAAGCTGATCGCCGCGCGCCATGAGTTCCGGGCGGAATGGAAAGACGGCAAACCCTATTTCGTGCCGGAACGGATCATGGCGCATCAGATCCGCAATATCTTTCAACGGCGCAAGATCACCACGATGTTGGAAGAGCAGATCGAATAACGCCCACTGGCGCTACAGCCGCTCCAGCCCTTCCGCAATCTCGCGGGCAATGGCATGGGCGTCGATCCCCTCCCGCTCGGCCGAGACGCGCAGGCCCAAAAGATCGCTCTGATACCGCCGGGCCAGCGCCTTTGGATCATGCGCCGCGCCGATTTCCCCGTCTCGCTGCATCTGAGCGAAAAGCGCCGCGAATTGCTCTTCCATCCCCATAAGATGCGCGCTGGCCCGTTTCGCCAACGGGTGGCCATGGGCCTGTAGCTCCAGCAAGGTTTTGGAGAGCATGCAGGCTTTGGCCGGAGCCTCCTCGCGGCAGATCGCCAATTCGGGATAGCGTTTCAGCGCCGCCATCGGACCGTGCGCTGCGACCAATTCGGCCAAGCGCCCGGCCCCATCCTCGGCATATTTGTCCAAAGCGATTTCAAACAGCGCCTCTTTAGATCCGAAGGCCGCGTAGAAACTGCCGGGTTTCATCTTCAGCACCGCTTCGAGGTCTTTCAGCGACGTGCCCGCCCAGCCCTGACGCCAGAACAGATCGCGGGCGCGGTCGATCAACTCGGCTCGGTCGTGGTTCGGTTTGCGGGGCATGTGATCACCATATGTTGAACGATCACTCAAATATATACTTGAGTGATCGCTCAAGAAAGCCTAAATGACGGATATCGACGATTTACAAAGGTAGAAACCATGGCATTCCCGTCCCACGACCAAAACACCGCGCCCGAAGCCTCCAAGCCGCTGCTGGAAGAATCGCAAAAGGCCTTTGGCCGCCTGCCGGGTCTGCACAAGGTGCTGGCCGAAAGCCCGCAGGCCTATGAAGGCTATCAGGTGCTGCACAAGCTCTTCACCGAGACCGAGTTCGACGCCGAAGAGCTGACCGTTGTTTGGCAGTCGATCAACGTCGAGAACGAGTGCCATTACTGCGTGCCCGCCCACACCGGCATCGCCAAGATGATGAAAGTCTCGGACGAGATCAGCGACGCGCTGCGCAATGAAACAGCCCTGCCGACGCCCAAACTCGAAGCGCTGCGGACCTTCACCGTGCAGATGGTGCGCAACCGCGGCTTCGTCTCCGACGCACAGATGCAGGCATTTTTCGACGCAGGCTATGGCCACCGCGCGGTGCTGGACGTGATCCTTGGCATGGCGCAGAAGACCATCTCCAACTACGTCAACCACGTTGCCGAGACCCCGGTGGATGAGGTTTTCCAGCCGCTGGCATGGAAGCGCGGCGACAAGAAGCTCGACGTATAATTTGAAAGGCGCGCCCAGAGGGGCGCGCCTTTTTTTGACAGCCTTTAAGCGCGCCGTCCTTTACCGGGCAGTCTTCCAACGGTCGAGCGTGAGCGTCACCATCGCCTCATCAAGGTTCACCGTCACCTCGCCGTCTTGGATCATCACCTGAAGCTTCATCGCCCGGCTGGCCAGTTCCGCCAGCGCCTTGGTGTCACCCTCGGCCAGGTTCACCACGTCCAGATTGTCAAAACGGGTGGTGCCATTCTTGACCTTATCCCACCAGACCTCCGCCGTCTTGCCACCATAGGGATAGACCACGACCTTCGCCGCCTTGTTGCAGGACTGGCGCAGGACCTTTTCACTCGGCAAGCCGAGCGTGATCCAAACGTCCAACTCGCCGCTCAGACCCTTCTGCCAGATGTCCGGCTCATCATCCGTCGACAGGCCTTTTGTCATTTCCAAATGCTCATGGGCGTTGAGGGCAAAGGCCACCAGCCGCACCATCAGCCGCTCATCGGTTTCCGAAGGGTGTTTGGCGATGGTCAGCTTGTGGGTCTCGTAATAGTGACGGTCCATGTCCGAGACCGAAAGCTCGACTTTGTAGATGGTGGCATTCTGCGCCATGATATGTCTCGTTTTCCAAGGTAGGCGCTGCCTACGCGTTTGGGCCGACCGGGGAAAGAGAATTGTCACTGGGCTCTGCGCGGGTCCGGCAGATGAAAGCCCGCCAATTTTGCGCGAAATTGACGCTATTTGGCCCGCGGCTGCGACCAAAAGGCCACGCAGCTTCGCCAGCATGCCGTTGTGCGGCGGGGGAAGTCATCCTACCCTAGCCCCATGATCGACCGTCGCACGCTTCTCTGGGCCCTCGGCTCTACCGCTTTGACTGTGACGGCGGCGTTTTCGCGACAGGCGGGTGGCGTCCTACGCGGGTTCAACCTGATCGAGACGCCAAACGCCCCCTTCGGCAGCCCCGCCGCCGCCCAAAGCATCGCGCGGCTGCGTGACTCGGGCGCGACGGCGGCGACGGTGATCCCCTTCCTATGGCAGCCTTCGCCCAGCTCCAGCGCCATTGTCATGGGGGATGCGCTGCCCCATGACAGGATCGCCGCCGGGATCGCGCAGCTGCACGCCGCGGGGCTCGCCGCCATCGTCAAACCCCATGTCTGGTTGCCCGAAAGCTGGGCCGGCGCCATTGCCCCCGAGCCGGACAGCGCAGACGCATGGCACGCCGCCTATGCAGAGGTTCTGCGCGCCATCGCGCTCACGGCAGAGCGCAACGGCGCCGACGTGCTCGTCCTCGGCACCGAATTGCGCGGCGTATCGAGGGCGGCGCAATGGGGCGACACCATCGCCGAGATACGCGCGCTTTTCAGCGGAAAACTCACCTATGTCGCCCATGGCGCCGATGAGGCCGAGAAGATTACCTTCTGGGCCGAACTGGATGCCGTAGCGGTATCCCTCTACCCCGTTCTAGGCGCCCCGGACGCGCCGACCGATTGGGACCGCGCCATCGCCGCAGAATTGGACCGGGTCGCCGCCGTGGCGCGCAAACACTCAAAACCCCTCTGGATCGCGGAAATCGGCCTCCGCTCCGCCGAAGGCGCGACCGCGCGCCCATGGGAAAGCGCCGAAGAACGCGCCGCCCCCGCCGATATGGCGCTTCAGGCGGAGGTGCTGGATCGCTGGCTGCGAGCCCTTGAGGCCCGTGGGATTCAAGACGTCTGGATCTGGCGTTGGTTCACCGACCCCGACGGCGGCGGCGCGCGGGACACTGATTTTACAGTGCAGAATAAGGTGGCGCAGGAGGTGATCGCAGGGTTTTGGCGCGAAGGATGAACGGGCTTAGGAGGCCAGAGCACCGGGATCGTTCATACGAATATGCGGAAGACCTTTTGGAAAAGGTGGTACCCAAGGCCGGACTCGAACCGGCACGCCTCGCGGCGGGGGATTTTGAATCCCCTGCGTCTACCATTCCGCCACTTGGGCACGTAGGGCGATGTAGCCTGCAAAAGCGGCAGGAGCAAGTGGATTTTCACCCCTGCTGCGCGCCCAGTTGCTTGACCTTGGCCGCGCGACATGGTGAGGCATTCAAAACAGCCGGAGCCCCCGATAATGATCCGCCGCCTTTACGACTGGACCCTGGGCCTGGCCCAACACCGCCATGCCCTCTGGGCGCTTGCCGTTGTCGCTTTTGTGGAAAGCTCCTTCTTTCCGATCCCCCCTGACATCCTGATGATCCCGATGATCATCGCGCGGCCAAATCGCGCTTGGCTGATCGCCGGGGTGGCGCTGCTCGCGTCGGTCTTGGGCGGGCTTTTGGGCTATGCCATCGGTGCGCTGGCCTTTGAGAACCTCGGCCAGCCGATCCTTGCAAGTCTCGGCAAGACCGAGGCGATGGCGGAATTCTCGACCCGGTTCAATGACATGGGCTTTTGGGCGGTGCTGGTCGCCGGGGTCACCCCCTTCCCTTACAAGGTTATTACGATCATGTCGGGCTGGACGGGTATGCCGCTTGGCACCTTTATCATGACCTCGATCCTCGCCCGCGGGCTGCGGTTCTTTGTCGTGGCGGGGCTGCTGTGGCGCTTTGGCGCACCGATCCGAGACTTCATTGAACGGCGCTTGGGTTTGATGTTCACATTGGCCGTCGCCCTGCTGATCGGCGGCTTCATGGTGGTGAAGGTTCTATGACGGGTAAGACATTGACTTTGCTGGCGACGCTCGGTTCGGCCGCGCTGTTGCTGGGCGCTTTCGGGTTTCAACATCTGGGCGGCTACGCGCCCTGTCAGATGTGCCTTTGGCAGCGCTGGCCCCATGCGGCGGCGGTGCTGTTTGGGGCAATCGTACTCTTTGGCGGGCCGCGCGTGCTGGCTTGGCTCGGCGCCTTGGCGGCGGCGGTGACCGCGCTGATCGGCGTCTTTCATGCCGGTGTGGAATGGGGCTGGTGGCCCGGGCCAAGTTCCTGCACCGGCGGCGGCATGGATTTGGGCAGCCTCGATGGCGGGTCGCTCTTGTCGACCGAAGGCCCCAGCGGCTTGGTGATGTGCGATGAGATCGTCTGGCAGTTTCTGGGCCTGTCGATGGCCGGGTGGAACGCGATTTTCTCTTTCATCTTGGTCGGCCTTTGGGTCGCCGCCGCGCGGAAGGCGGCCTGAAAGACGAAAACCTGACAAACTGGACAGGTGACCTTCCAGTTTGTGAAAAACACCCCCGAAACGGACAGTTTGACGGCTTGCCGTTCGACAGATGCGCGGATTATCTGAGATCAAACATCTCAGGAGTCCCCCATGTCGAACCAACAGAACTGTATTTTGCTGGGCGTTCCGCTGGACAGCGGCAAACGCCGTCGCGGCTGCCTGATGGGGCCGGACGCCTACCGCACCGCGGGGCTGGAGCGCGCGCTGCGTGACCTTGGCCATAGCGTGACCGACCGCGGCAATGTGGCCCCTGCCCCCTACCACGCCAAAGAGCATGAGAAGCTTCACGCGCTGGAAGAGACCATCGCCTGGACCGAGAGCCTCGCCGCCGCTTCCGATGCGGCGATGGACGACGGGCTGCCGATCTTCATGGGCGGCGACCACGCGCTGGCCCTTGGCACCGTGCTGGGCGCGATGCGCCATGCCGAAAAGGCAGGCCGCCCGCTCTTCGTGCTCTGGCTCGATGCGCATACGGATTTCCACACGCCCCAGACCAGCGACAGCGGCAATCTGCACGGCACGCCCCTGGGCTATGTCACCGGGCGCGAGGGGTTTGACGGCTTCCCCGTGATCGACAGCCCCCTGCCCCATGACAATATCGCCATGATCGGGCTGCGTTCCGTCGATGCCGCCGAACGTGCCGCCTTGCAGGAAACCACCGTTACTTACGTCGACATGCGCGAGATCGACGAGAGCGGCATCGCCAAGCCGCTGCAACGCTTCCTCGACAAGGTCGCGGCGGCGGGCGGCATGCTGCATGTCTCGCTCGACGTCGACTTCCTCGACCCTTCCGTCGCGCCCGCCGTGGGCACCACCGTGCCGGGCGGCGCCACCGTGCGCGAGGGCCATCTGGTGATGGAGATGCTCTCGGACAGCGGGTTGATGACCTCGCTCGACCTTGTCGAGCTTAATCCCTTCCTCGATGAACGCGGCCGCACCGCACAGCTGATGGTCGACCTCACCGCCTCGGCCTTTGGCCGCCGCGTTTTCGACCGCCCCACACGCGCATATTGATTGGAGACCCCAAGATGACCAACCTCAAACCCTCCGACAAGGCGCTGGTGCCTTTTGTCTCCGTCGACCAGATGATGAAGCTGATCCACCATGTTGGCGTCGAAGAGATGCTGCGCGGGCTGGCCGACTATATCGAAGCCGATTTCAAACGTTGGGAGCTTTTCGACAAGACCCCGCGCGTGGCGAGCCATTCCGAGAAGGGCGTGATCGAATTGATGCCGACCTCGGACGGCGACGTCTACGGCTTCAAATACGTCAACGGCCATCCCGACAACACCAAGACCGGCTTCCAGACCGTTACCGCCTTTGGCCTTCTGGCCAATGTGGCCAACGGCTATCCGGTGCTGCTGACCGAGATGACGATCCTCACCGCCCTGCGCACGGCGGCGACCTCGGCGGTGGTGGCGCGGCTGCTGGCGCCCAAGGGCAGCCGGGTCATGGCGATGATCGGCAACGGCGCGCAGTCCGAGTTCCAGAGCCTCGCCATGAAGGCGATCTGCGGCGTGGACGAGGTACGGCTTTACGACATCGACAGCGCGGCAACCGCGAAATGCGCGCGCAATCTGGCGGGCTCGGGGCTGAAGGTCGTGGAATGCGACAGTGCCGAGGAGGCGATCATGGGCGCGCAGATCATCACGACCTGCACCGCGGACAAGCAATATGCCACGATCCTGACCGACAATATGGTCGGCTCTGGCGTGCACATCAATGCGATCGGCGGCGACTGTCCGGGCAAGACGGAACTCGCGCCCGCCATCCTGCACCGCTCGGGCATCTTCGTGGAATACCCCGAGCAGACCCGCATCGAGGGCGAGATCCAGCAGCTTGAGCCTGACCACGAGGTGACCGAGATCTGGCAGGTGCTGACCGGTCAGGCCGAGGGCCGCCGCGACGCGCAGCAGATCACGCTGTTTGATTCCGTGGGCTTCGCGATCGAGGATTTCTCGGCCCTGCGCTATGTCCGCGACCAGATCGCCGAGACCGGGCTGTTCCAGCCGCTCGACCTGCTAGCCGACCCGGATGATCCGCGCGACCTGTTTGGCATGCTGCAACGCGCGGGTTGAGTGTTTGGGGCCGCCGTCGTTAAACGGCGGCCTCTACCCTTTCGTCACGTCATGGGCATAGAGCCAATCGAAGGCCCGCAGCATCGTGCCGGGGGCCAGCGTTGAGGCGATGCGCAGCCCGGTATGGGCCGCAAGGCGGATCGGGCCTGAGCGCAGATGATAGCGGCTGGCGTTGCCTTCGGAGGTTTTCACGATGCGCCGTGCTCGGTCGATACGCGCGGATTGATAGGCGGTGAGCGCCGCGTCGCGCGGATGACGGGTCAGGCAATCGGCCAAAACCCATGCATCCTCCAACGCCATATTCGCGCCCTGCGCCAGAAAGGGCAGTGTCGGATGGGCCGCGTCGCCCAAAAGCGCGACGCCCTCTGCCTGCCAATTGGCGGCGACGGGGTGGTGGTGCAGCCCCCAGAGGGTGACCTTCTCCACCGCCTCCAACATCTGCGCGGCCTGTGCCCCGAAACCGGCAAAGGCGTGGCGCAGGTTGGCGGGATCGTCGCGATGGTGCCAGCCTTCGGCGGCCCAATCGTCACGCTCTTCCACGGCCACGAGGTTGACCATGCGCCCCTCGCGCAGCGGATAGCTGACCAGATGCTTCCCCGGCCCCATGGTGACCCGCGCCTCGGGCGGATGATCGACCACGTTGGGAATGAGCGCCCGCCACGCGACCTGCTCCGAGAAACGTGCCTGATCCGCCCCGTTCAACTGCACCCGGCCGACCGAGTGGATGCCATCGGCGGCCACCACCAGTTCCGCCCGCCGCCGCCCGCCGCGGGCCATCTGCACCTGCGGCAGCGCGCCGGGATGGATGGAGGCGACCTGCGCATCAGTCTCGAAACTAACATTGGCGCGCTGTGCGGCCTCGCGCAGAAGGTCGATCAGATCGGCACGGTGGAGGAAATAATAACGCTGGTCCTCCGGCAGGCGGGTCAGGTCCAGCCGCGCCACTTGGCCGCCTTTGGCATAGTCGCAAAGCCGTACCGCCTGCCCGCGCACCGCACCGCGTGCCGCCAACCCACGCTCAAGCCCCAGCCCGCGCAGCACGGCAAGGCCATTGGGGCTGATCTGGAGCCCGGCACCAATCTCGGAAAAGCGGGCGGCCTGTTCGAGCAGGGTCACGGCCACGCCACGCCGCGCCAGCGCCGTGGCCAGCGCCAGCCCGCCGATCCCGCCGCCCACGACAATCGCATTGGAAGGTTTCATTCGCGCCCCAACCACAAACGCCGAAGCATTTGCCCCGGCGTGTGGTGTTTCAGGTGATGTCAGTCGTCGCGGTGGACTTTCTCGCGCCGCTCGTGACGCTCTTGCGCCTCAAGGGTCATGGTGGCGATGGGCCGCGCGTCCAGCCGTTTGAGCGAGATCGGATCGCCGGTGACCATGCAGTAACCGAACTCTCCCTCGTCGATCCGCCGCAGCGCCGCGTCGATCTTGCCGACCAGTTTACGCGCCCGATCCCGGGTGCGCAGCTCCAAGGCGCGGTCGGTCTCTTCCGAGGCGCGGTCGGTCACGTCCGGGATGTTCCGGGTGCCGTCTTGCAGTGTTTCGATGGTGTCGCGGCTGCCTGCCAACAGTTCCGCTTTCCAGTTGATCAGCTTGCGCCGAAAGTACTCAAGCTGACGGTCATTCATGAATGGCTCGTCCTCGGCCGGACGATAGTCGTCCGGCAGGAAGATTTCCTGCTTCATTTGTTTTTCCCCGGCGTTTTTCAATTCAGACATTAAAAAGGCCTGTCTCCCGACATCGTCCCCTGCCGCAGCGTCTATCTGAGCGGGTAACAATTGTCACTACACAATCCCTTTGATTTTTGGTTAAAGGCCAAGGATCAAGCGCCCGTCACACGAGGTTGAAAACAAGATGAAATTTCAAGGCACCAAAGACTACGTCGCCACCGAGGACCTGAAAATTGCCGTCAATGCGGCGGTGACGCTGGAGCGGCCTTTGCTGGTGAAGGGTGAGCCGGGCACCGGCAAGACCGAGCTTGCGCGGCAGGTGAGCGACGCGTTGGGCCTGCGGATGATCGAATGGAACATCAAATCGACCACCCGCGCGCAGCAGGGCCTGTACGAGTATGACGCCGTGAACCGTCTGCGCGACAGCCAGTTGGGTGACGAGCGCGTGCATGACGTCAAGAACTACATCCGCAAGGGCAAGCTCTGGCAGGCTTTCGAAGCGGATGAGAAGGTCGTGCTCTTGATTGACGAGATCGACAAGGCCGACATCGAGTTCCCCAACGACCTGTTGCAGGAACTCGATAAGATGGAGTTCTTCGTCTACGAGACGGGTGAGACGATCCGCGCGCGCCAGCGCCCCATCGTCATCATCACCTCGAACAACGAAAAGGAACTGCCCGACGCCTTCCTGCGCCGCTGTTTCTTCCACTACATCCAATTCCCCGACATGGAGACGCTGAAACAGATCGTCGAAGTGCATCACCCGGGCATCAAGCAACAGCTTCTGACCACCGCGCTGACGCAGTTCTACGAGATCCGCGAACAGCAGGGGCTGAAAAAGAAACCCTCGACCTCCGAAGTGCTGGACTGGCTGAAACTGCTGCTGGCCGAGGATATGGACGCCGAAGATCTGGCCAAGGACGGCCCCAACGCCCTGCCCAAGCTGCATGGCGCGCTGTTGAAGAACGAGCAGGACGTGCATTTGTTCGAGCGGCTGGCCTTCATGGCGCGTCGCCAGCGGTAGGGCGGCAACACAAATGCGACTTTACGTCAAAAGCGGGTATTTTCCTCGCTTTTGATTTTTCGCCTGCCTAGGCTGAGGTCAATCACGGGCGCAAAGACCCGGGTTGAAACGACCGATGGGGCAGGCAGATGCAAGGACAATCAGCAACCGCGCCACGCGCGTATTGGGATAGATCAGCCCACGCGGGGAAGCAGAGAGGCCCCCGCGTATGAGGCCCCGGCGCATGAGACGCAGCGTGAAGGCGCGGCTGATCCTGCCGCTGATGCTGCTGCTGAACGCCTGCGTGCCCGCCTCGCATTCCGAGGTGGCAACCCGCGCGGTCATCGCCGACAGCACCCTGCCCCCGATGAAGCAGTTCACCCAAGCCCGCCCCGCTCAGCCGCATGTGTCGAATGCCGCGCTGGCAGAGGATTTCCTCGACCTGTCCTTCCGGATGGAAAGTGGCCGCGCCCTGCCCGTTCTGACCCGTTTCGAGGGGCCGATCACCCTGCGCGTGCTGGGCCAGCCGCCCGCCACGCTGGGGCCGGACCTTGCGCGTCTGCTGGCCCGCCTGCGCCGCGAGGCCGGGATCGAACTGCGGGAGGTCACGGGCGGAGAAGCCAGCATCACCATTCAAGCGGTGCAGCGCGCCCAAATCCGGCGGCTCTTGCCGCAAGCGGCCTGTTTCGTGGTGCCAAACGTCAGCACGCTTGAGGAATACCGCCGCGCACGCCGCTCGCCCGCCACCGATTGGACCCGCCTGACCGAGCGGCGCAGGCTGGCGATCTTCCTGCCCAATGACGTGAGCCCGCAAGAAAGCCGCGACTGCCTGCATGAGGAACTGGCCCAAGCGCTTGGGCCGCTGAACGATCTCTACCGGCTGCCGGATTCGGTCTTTAACGACGACAATGTGCATACGGTGCTGACCGGTTTCGACATGCTGGTGCTGCGCATCTATTATGACCCCGCGCTGCGCTCGGGCATGAACCGCGATGAGGTGGCCGCCCGTCTGCCGGGCATTCTGGCCCGGGTGAACCCCGCAGGCGGCACCGTCGCCCCCCGCCCCGCCCGCGCCACGCCGCAGGTCTGGAGCCGCGCAATCCAAACCGCCCTTGGCCGCGACGTGAGCCGTAACGCCCGGCTGAAGGCCGCCCGTGACGCGCTGCGCATCGCCGAGACGCAGGGCTGGCAGGACAACCGCCACGCCTTTTCGCATTACGCCATGGGCCGGGTCATCCAGATGACCGAACCCGCCGCCGCACAGGCGCATTACCAAACCGCCGACGCCCTCTATGCCCGCACCCCCGGCACCACGCTGCACCGCGCCTATGTCGCCACCCAGCGGGCAGGCTATGCGGTGACCATCGGCGACGGCGCAGGCGCGCTGGCCTTGATCGCGCCGCATCTGCCCGTGGCCGAAGCCAGCGAAAACGCCGCCCTTCTGGCCACGCTCATGCTGCTCAGAGCCGAAGCGCTTGAGATCGAAGGCCGCGGCATTGAGGCGCGCCGCGTCAGGCTGGACAGCATCGGCTGGGCGCGATACGGCTTTGGCCCTGACTGGGCCGTGCGGGCCAAGCTGCGCGAGATCGCAAGCCTGAACCCGCGCAATGGATAGGCCCGCGAAACAAACGGGCAATAGGTTATGATAGCACTCGGATTGGCATTGATCGGCGCGATTATCGGCGGGCTGACCGCGCGCAAACGCGGCGGCAACCACAAGGACATCGCGCAATATGCCGCGGGCTATGGCATGGCCTTTCTCATCGTCGGCATGATCGCCACGGTTCTGCTGGACCGCGCATTGAGCGTCTGATGTTTCTGCCCTTCTTCGATCAGCTGCGCCGCCACAATGTCCCGGTCTCCCTGCGGGAGTTTCTGGCCTTTCTGGAAGGCATGAAAGCGGGGCTTGCGACCTATGACGTGGAGGCGTTTTACTACCTCGCCCGCGTGTCGATGGTCAAAGACGAGCGCAACATCGACAAGTTCGACCGCGCCTTCGCCGCCGCCTTCAAAGGGTTGGAGAAGATCAGCCTCGACGATGTGCTCGATGCCGTGGACCTGCCCGAAGACTGGCTGCGCAAGATGGCCGAAAAGCACCTCACGCCTGAGGAAAAGGCCGAGATCGAAGCCATGGGCGGTTTCGACAAGCTGATGGAGACGCTGAAAAAGCGGCTGGAGGAGCAGAAGGGCCGGCATCAGGGCGGCTCCAAATGGGTCGGCACGGCGGGCACGTCGCCCTTCGGCGCCTATGGCTACAATCCCGAGGGCGTGCGGATCGGTCAGAAGGAAAGCCGCCACCAACGCGCGGTCAAGGTCTGGGACAAACGCGAGTTCCGCAACCTCGACGACAATGTCGAGATCGGCACACGCAACATCAAACTGGCGCTGAAACGCCTGCGCCGTTGGGCGCGCGATGGCGCGGCAGAGGAGTTTGACCTGAACGGCACGATCCGCGCCACGGCGGAACATGGCTATCTCGACGTCAAGACCCGCCCCGAGCGGCGTAACGCGGTGAAAGTGCTGCTGTTTCTCGACATCGGCGGTTCGATGGATCCGCATGTAAAGGTGGTCGAGGAACTCTTCAGCGCCGCGAAGGGCGAATTTAAACATCTCGAACATTTCTACTTCCACAACTGCCTCTACGAAGGCGTGTGGCGCGACAACCGCCGCCGCTGGGATGCGCAGATCCCCACCCATGAGGTGCTGCGCAGCTATGGGTCTGACTACAAATGCATTTTCGTGGGCGACGCCAGCATGTCACCCTATGAGATCGCCTATCCGGGCGGCGCGAATGAGCACTGGAACGCCGAGGCCGGGGCGACTTGGCTGGCCCGCGCACGCGACCAATGGCCAAACCACCTGTGGATCAACCCCGTCCCCGAACGGCAGTGGGGCTACACCCAATCCATCGCGATGATCCAAGAGATTTTCGGCCCCGAGGCCATGGTGCCCATGACGCTCGAAGGGTTGAGCCGGGGCATCAAGAGTATGACGCGCTAACCCCTTCCTTGACAGCCCGCCGCGCCGCGCCACCTCAGGGGACGAAGGCAAGCAATGTGGAAGGAAATAGAATGTCCCCGATCATCAAATCCGGCAGCGCGAAATGGGAAGGCTCGCTTAAAGAGGGCAATGGCCATGTCTCGACCGAAAGCGGCGTGCTGTCCGACCAGCCCTATGGTTTCAACACCCGTTTCGAAGGCAAGCAAGGCACCAACCCCGAAGAGTTGATCGGTGCGGCCCATGCCTCCTGCTTTTCCATGGCCCTGTCGATGATCCTTGGTCAAAGCGACCTGACGCCCGACAGTATCGAGACCAAGGCAGAGGTCCATCTGGAAGAGAAAGACGGCGGCTTTCATGTGCCCAAGGTGCATCTGACGGTTGAGGCCAGCATCCCCGGCGCGAGCCAAGAGGACTTTGACAAGGCGGCCAAAACCGCCAAGGAGAACTGCCCGATCTCTAAGCTGCTGACGGCAGAGATCACGATGGACGCGAAACTCGTCTGATCGCAAAGAATACCACCGGGGCGCAGGCCATGGCCGCTTGCCCCCGGTCCCCCCGCTCCCCATATTGGGCGCATGATCCGCGTTATCCCCATCCTTCTCGCCATCCTCTATGCGCTGGCGATGTACCGTTTTTCGGCTTGGCGCACGGCGCGGGAGTTGGATGCGAAATCGACACCGCTGGTCGATCCGAAGTTGAATGAGATCAGCAACCGCATGGCCCGCGCGCTCGACCTGCCGCGCATAAAGGTGCATCTTTATGAGATCGAACCCGTCAACGGGCTGGCCGCCCCCGATGGGCGGATTTTCATCACCCGCGGCTTTTATAACAAGTTCCGCCAAGGTGCTGTAACGGCTGAGGAATTGGCAAGCGTTATCGCCCATGAGTTGGGCCATGTCGCCCTTGGCCATTCGCGCCGCCGGATGATTGATTTCTCGGGCCAGAACGCCCTGCGCACTGCCCTTGCGATGGTGCTGGGGCGGCTTATTCCCGGCATCGGCGTCTGGATCGCCAGCGGGCTGACCAGCCTGCTTGCCGCGCGGCTGTCGCGTAACGATGAATATGAGGCCGACGCCTATGCCGCCGCCCTGCTCACCAAGGCCGGGATCGGCATTGGCCCGCAAATCTCCCTGTTTGAAAAGCTCGACGCGCTGAGCCAATCCGGCGGCAACCGTCCGCCTGCGTGGTTGCTGAGCCATCCAAAGACGGAAGAGCGGATCGACAAGCTGCGCCAGATGCAGTTGCGGTGGGACGGCTGACCTAGCCCAGAGCCTTTGCCAGCCGGGGCAGCCGCGCCTTTTTCATCAGCGCCCGCATCTCCCACGGCTCCCCTGAAAGCCGCCGCGCCTCTTGCAGAACGGCTTCGGCCACGGGGGTGACCATCTCCGGCGTCGCCTGCCAGATGCCGTGCAGGTAGCTATCAGGATCGGCGCGGCTCAGCCCCTCTTCGGCGAGGATTTGGCGCGGAAAGTCCTTCGCGTTCAGCGTCAGGATCATATCGGCACTGCTGGCCACGGCGACGGCCAGCACATGGATGTCATTGGCATCCGGCAGCCACAGCCGGGCTTGCAATCCGGGGGAAGCCTCACGCTCGGCACCCGGCCATTTGCCGCGCAACAGCGCAATCTCGGCCCGTGCCTGCGCTTCGCCCGCGGGGCCAAGCTTGACCGCCGCGCGGGCCCATTCCTCCAAGATACGCGCCGACCAAATCGGCTCGAACGCGCCCCCTGCGGCCACGCCGAGCACCATTTCGCGCATCACCGTGGGGTACAGCACGCAAGCGTCGATCAGCACGCGGGGGCGCGTTTCCATCACAGGCGGAAGAACAGCGATTTGAGGTAGCCGCTTTCCGCAAGCTGCGGCAATTGCGGGTGGTCCGCCCCGGCGAAACCGGTGTGCAGCAGCATGGCGCGGCGTCCGGCCCGACCGATACCGCGGACGGAGGCGGTGCGGAATTGGTTCAGATCAGCGGCATGGGAGCAGGAGCAGAGCCCCAGAATGCCATTCTCTGCCACCAGCTGCGCCGAGAGCCGCGCAACGCGTTCATAGGCACGAAGCCCTGCGTCGACCGCTTGGCGCGAGGGGGCAAAGGCGGGCGGGTCGCAGATCACCACGTCGAAAGTCTCGCCCTCGTCCCGCAGGGCGGTGAGCACGTCGAAAGCATCGCCTTGGCGGGTGGCGAAACGGTCCTGCATGCCCATCGCCGTGGCCCCGGCCTCGGCCAGTTCCAGCGCGGGGGCGGAACCGTCCACCGCCAGCGCCGAGGATGCGCCGCCCGCAAGTGCTGCGAGGGAGAAGCCGCCGACATGAGAGAAGACATCAAGCACCCGCGCGCCATTCCGCGCGAGATTGGCGGCAAAGGCGTGGTTCGGGCGTTGGTCATAGAACAGGCCGGTTTTCTGCCCGCCGGTGAGGTCGGCCATATAGGTCGCGCCATTCATCGGCACCGGCAGCGGCCCTTCGGGCGCTTCGCCCGCCAGCGTGGCCGAGGCATCGTCGAGCCCTTCGAGCTTGCGGGTCCGGCCAGAAGCGTTTTTCAGCACATTGCGCACACCCGTCACCGATCGCAGCGCGGCGACGAGCGGTTCAATCAGAGCATCGGCCCAAGCAGCATTGGGTTGGATCACGCAGGTATCGCCGAAACGGTCGATGATGACACCCGGCAGGCCATCGGCCTCGGCATGGATCAGGCGGTAATAGGGTTGATCGTAAAGCTGGCTGCGCAGTTGAAGGGCGCGATTGAGGCGGGCTTCGAACCAGACCGGATCGATCTGCGCCTCGGCGTCTTGGTCGATCATCCGGGCGATGATCTTGGAATTCGGATTGACCGCGACCAGCCCCATGGGCTTGCGCTCGGCATCCTCCAACAGCGCCAGCGTGCCGGGGGCGAGCCCGCGCGTGCGGCGGTCGGTGACCAGTTCATTGGCATAGACCCAAGGAAAGCCGTGGCGGATGGCGCGGGCGTTGGCCTTGGGCAACAGGCGCACCACGGGACGTGTGGCAGGCTGCGAAGCGGAGGGGGTTTGGGGCGTTGTCATAGCGCCCCTCGTACTGCGTTCGCGCGGCTGGGGAAAGAGGTTTCGCAAGCGCCCATCGGCGGTCAGTTGCGCGCCCTGCCCCGCCAGCCGCCCCGGCGGCGCGGGGTGGTCAGCGTCGTTTGCCCCTCGCGCAGCACTTGGGTCATCGGGTGATCGGCGGCGGCGCGGTGCCGTTCCAGCAATCGGGTGATGGCGGCGGCGCTGTCCTGCCCTTCGGGCAAGCTCAAAGCCCAATCAAGGAAGATGCTGCGGCACTCGGCGGGGCCGATCCCCTCCATGCGGTAGGATTCGCGGATCAGGCCCTTGGGGTCATCGGGATCGCTCATGCGCCCTCCCGACCCGGCACTGGCAGCGCCGCGTTGATGATCTGCGCGGCGCTGTTGTAGTCGGTCTGCATTTTACTTTCCAAGGCAGAGAGGTCGTCACATTCCAGCACCCGGCAGAGGAAGCTCGCCCCCGCCTGCCCCATCGCCCCCACCTCAATCGGATTGGCCGAGAGCAGCCGCGCGGCGCAGTTCAGGGTCCAAGCATCGGTATAGGCGGCAGAGAGGGTCGCCTCCCCTTCGGTGTCGATCATCCCTTCGTCGCGCGCGGCGGCAAGGCCCGCGTCGATCTCACGCGCGCCAGTGCCGCCGATGAGCGCCCCCGCCTGCGCGAAGAGTTCGATATCCTGCAACCGGCCCGCACCGGTCTTGGCGTCGAGCGCGCCTGCGGGGCTGCGGGCGGCGGCGATGCGGCGGCGCATATCGGCCACCTCCCCCAGCACCTTGTCACGCGGGGCGGCACGGCTGAGGATGTCTTTGCACAGCGCGTCAACATCGCGGCCCAGATCCTCTGCCCCCGCGATCACCCGGGCACGGGTGAGGGCCAGATGCTCCCACACCCATGCTTGCTCTTTCTGATAGCTCTCGAAACTGGCAAGGCTGGTCGCCACCGGCCCCTGATTGCCCGAAGGGCGCAGGCGCATATCGATGTCGTAGAGCTTGCCTTGGGCCATCGGCGCGGTCATCGCGGTAATCATCGCTTGGGTCAGCCGCGCGTAATAGCTGCGCGTGGCGAGGGGTTTGGGGCCATCGGAACTCTCCACCCCATCGGCATCATAAATCACCAGCATATCGAGGTCCGAAGTCGGCGTCAGCCGCCCGGCCCCGAGCGAGCCCATGCCAAGGATCACCGCCCCGCGCCCCGGCGGCGGGCCATGGCGGGTGGCGAATTGATCGACGACCACGGGCCAGAGCGCCTGCAAGACGGCTTGGGCAAGCTCGGCATACTGCCGCCCGGCGGTGGCCGCGTCGATCAGCCCGCGCAGCAGATGCACGCCGATCCGAAAATGCCATTCGCGCGCCCAACGGCGGGTGCCGTCAAGGCGCAACTCATAGTCCGCCTCCCCCGCCAGATGCTGCGCCAGCATCTCGGTCAGTTTGGTCTGGCCCGGCCAGTCCGAGAAGAAATCCCCGCCGATCACCGCGTCGAAAACGCCGGAGTTGCGCGACAGATGCGTGGCAAGCGCGGGCGATGTGGCGACGATATCCACCAAGAGATCGCCCAGTTGCGGATTGGCCCGCAAAAGCGAGAATAGCTGCACCCCGGCAGGCAACCCCGCGAGAAAACCGTCAAAAGCCAAGAGCCCCTCATCCGGCTTGGCCGATTGCGCCAGACGGTCGAGCAGCAGTGGCTTCAACCGCCCGAAAATATCCGCCCCTCGTTCCGAGCGCAGCGCGGGATAGCTGGGCCAGCGGTCCAGCACCGACGTGTCGAATTGATGCGCCGGGCGGGCGGCTTCGGGCTCTTCCCTCGTGGCGGCGAAAAAGCTCTCGATCAGGTCGTGTACGGCTTGCAGACGCTCATGAAGATCGGCCTGTAAGTCTTTGACATCCATATCCATCATGGCGGCCAGCCGGTCAAAATCGGCGTCGTTTCGGGGCAGCGTGTGGGTCTGGGCGTCTTGCACCATCTGCAACCGGTGTTCGACCGTGCGATGCGCGCGGTAGTGGTTGCCAAGCGTCTCGGCCACCTCCTCGGGCACCCAACCTTTGTCGACCAGCACCTGCAACCCTGCAAGCGTCCCGCGGGGCCGCAGGTCCGCATCGCGGCCTCCGGCGATGAGCTGCCGGGTCTGGGTGAAAAACTCGATCTCGCGGATGCCGCCCCGGCCCAGTTTCATGTCATGCCCCGGCAGGGTGATCGGGCCGCCCAAGCCCTTATGCTCACGGATCGCTAGCCGCATGTCATGGGCGTCTTGGATCGCGGCGAAATCCAAGTGGCGGCGCCAGACGAAAGGGCGCAGGGATTGCAAAAACGCCTCGCCTGCCGCGATGTCGCCCACTGCCGGACGGGCCTTGATATAGGCCGCGCGCTCCCATGTGCGGCCAAGGCTTTCGTAGTAGCGTTCCGCCGCCTCCATCGCGATGCAGACGGGGGTGACCGCCGGGTCGGGGCGCAGGCGCAGATCCGTGCGGAAGACATAGCCTTGGGCCGTATTCTCGCTCAGCGTGGCAGACATGGCGCGCGTGGCTTTGACGAAGGAGCTGCGGGCGGCGTGGAAATCATCGGGCGCGAAACGGCTTTCGTCGAAAAGGCAGATCAGGTCGATGTCGGAGGAATAGTTCAGCTCCCCCGCGCCCATCTTGCCCATGGCAAAGACGACCATGCCGGCGCAATCGGAAAGATCGTCCATCGTCATGCCCGGCAGCTTGCCGCGTTTGATCTGTGCCGCCAGCCCCGCCCGCAGGGCCGCGCCGCAGGCGGCATCGGCGTATTCGGTCAGCGCCCCGGTCACCTCTTCCAGCGACCATGCCCCGCCCAGATCGGCCAGCGCGGTCAGCAGCGCCATACGCCGTTTGCCCTGCCGCAGCCCATCGGCAAGCCGGTCGGGGGCCAGTTCCGCCGCTGCCGCGCAATTCTCGGCCAGAGCGCCTTCGGGGTTTGCCACCGCCGCGCTCAGCCAGCCCGCCTCTTTCTCCAAAAGCGCCATCAGATAGGGCGCGGTCGAGGCCGCAGCCGAGATCATTTCGCGCAACTCCGGCGCGAGATCGGGCAGCAGGGCCGCCGCATCCTGCGCGCGTTCGCGGTGATAGACACGGGGGGAGCGGGTGATCCGGGCGGCGAGAGATGGGTCTGTCATGGGGCCAGCTTTGCGGGCTGATCCAAGCGGCGTCAATGGGGGTTGCGGCAGGGCACGGGCTTGCTACGACTTTGGCGCGCGCCCCGAGGGGGCGCGACGCGACAAGGGGCAGAGAATGAGCAAGAGTTTGAAACGGGTCCGCGCCACGCTGGAGGCCGCAGGGGTGACGCCGGAAATCCGCGAGACGGCTTTGGCGCGGACGGCGGTGGATGCGGCCACGGCGCTTGATTGCGCGGTCGACCAGATCGCGAAATCGATCGTTCTGCGCGGCGAAGACAGCGGGGCGGCGCTGCTCTTCATCACCGCGGGCGCGCAGCAGGTCGATCTGGAACAGGCCGCGGCGCTTGCCGGGGAGCCTTTGGGCAAGGCCGATGCCGCGCTGATCCGGGCGCAGACCGGCTTTGCCATCGGCGGTGTCGCGCCTTTGGGGCATATCACACCGCCGCGCGCTTGGTTTGACCGCAAGCTGCTGCAATTCCCGCTGGTCTGGGCCGCTGCGGGCACGCCGCATCACGTTTTCTGTCTTGAACCCCAGAAGATGGCGCAGCTTTCCGGTGCGCAAGTCGCTGATTTCACTGTCAATTTCCAAATAATGTAAAAAACATTCACATAACCCCTTGCGAAACGGGTTCGGCGTTCCGATCTATTCAATGTGAAAGACATTCACATTATCCGAAACGCCCGGGCCGGCGACAGGCCCGTCACGACCGAAAGGCTCAACAATGACGACAGTGACCACCGACCCGACCTACTCCCCCCGCCCCAGCTGGCTGGCCCGGACAGAAGCCTGGATGGACGCACGCGGCAAAGGCGCATGGATCGCCGCCATGGTGCTCGGCTTCATCTTCTTCTGGCCCCTCGGCCTCGCCCTTCTTGCCTATATGACTTGGAGCAAACGCATGTTCTCTTCGAAATCCTGCAGTCGCAAATCCAGCCGCGCGATGATGTCGCGCAGCACCGGCAACCGCGCCTTTGACGCCTATAAGGCCGACACGCTGCGCCGTTTGGAGGAAGAGCAGCACAACTTCGAAGCCTTCCTTGAGCGTCTGCGCGAGGCCAAGGACAAGGCCGAGTTCGACCAATTCATGGACGAGCGTGCCAAGCGGGACGAGACGGCCACAAACGCCTAATCGCACCCTGACCCCCGCCTCCCGGCCCGCGCGCCGGGGGGCCTTTCGCAGGATAAGACATGACCCAGACCCCAGATCCCGATCTACACCCGCAATTCTATGACGGCATCGCTGGCAAACGGCTGCTGGCTTGGGTCATCGATGTGACCCTTGTCTTGCTCTTTTGCGTGCTGATCCTGCCGTTCACGGCCTTTACGGGGCTGTTCTTTTTCCCCTTCCTGACGCTGGTGGTGGGCTTTGCCTACCGGGTGGCCACGCTGACCGGCGGCTCGGCCACATGGGGGATGCGCCTGATGGCGATGGAGCTGCGCGACCACCGCGACCGGCCCTTTGATTTCATGACCGCGCTTTTGCATACCATCGGCTATTCGCTGTCGATGACGGTCACCATCATTCAGGTCGTCTCGGCCGTTCTCATCTGCACCACGGCCCGCCGTCAAAGCCTTACGGACATGGCGCTTGGCACCGTGCCGGTGAACCGGCGGCTCAGCCGCTAGGGCATCACGCAAATTTGCCCTTGGCGGAGCGGGGGGTGGTTGATAGCATCCCCCGATAAATGCTGGAAGCCCATGCGACATACACTGCCTTTGACACCACAATTCTATGTCACAGCGCCGCAACCCTGCCCCTATCTGGAGGGCCGGATGGAGCGCAAGCTGTTCACCGCCCTTCAGGGCGATAATGCCGCTCGCCTGAATGACAGCCTGTCGAGCCAAGGTTTCCGCCGCTCGCAAAATGTTCTGTACCGCCCCTCCTGCGCCGATTGCGCCGCTTGTCTTTCCGCGCGGATCGACGTGGCCGCGTTTCGCCCCAGCAAAAGCCAGCGCCGCATCCTGAAGCGCAACGCGAGGCTGGAGCGCCGCGCGACATCGCCTTGGGCCACCGAAGAGCAATATGACCTTTTCCGCAGCTACCTTGATAGCCGCCATGCGGATGGGGGCATGGCGGATATGGATGTGTTCGAATTCGCTGCCATGATCGAGGAAACGCCGATCCGCAGCCGGGTGATCGAATATACCGACCCCGAGGCCGACAATGCCCTCGTCGGTGTCTGCCTGACCGATGTGCTGAGCGACGGGGTGAGCATGGTCTATTCCTTCTACACTCCCGACCGGCCCCGCAACGGGCTGGGCAATTACATTATCCTCGACCATATCGAAATCGCCCGCGCGGCGGGGCTGCCTTATGTCTATCTGGGCTATTGGGTGCCCGGCAGCCAGAAGATGGGATATAAGGCCAAATTCTCAGGGCTTGAGGTCTATATGGGCGGGCAGTGGCAAAAGATGCGCGATCCTGAGGATTTCGTGCCCGACCAGCATCCGCTCAGCAACGATCCCATCGCCGAACAGGTGGCCAATATCACCCTGCCGGATGTCAGCCCGCGCTGAGGAAACCTATTGATTTTGGCACCATTACCGGGCGGCCCCTTGGGCTGCCCGTTTTGTTTTGTGTGATATCGCACCGGAAATGCAGGAAAGTACGCCGCGCCGATCAAATCTTTCCGAAAATAACGCATTTGAGGAGCAATGCGAAATAAACCTACAAATAATCCCGCCCGGCGCACAAGATTTTCGCCATTTCGCTGTTGACGCCCCTCTTCCCCCCTCCTAATCTCACGCCACGCTTAGAGGACCCTTAAGATGACCGACCTAGTCATTATTGTAAGACACACGCGCATGGGCCGGTAACGGTAGACCATAATCCTTCCCATGCGCCCCCGTCAGACCGGGGGTTTTTTTATGCCAATCGCAATAACCTGCCTTACGGAGCACCCAAGATGAAACGCCAGATGACCGGAGCGAAAATGATCGTCCAAGCCCTGATTGACCAGGGTGTGGACACCGTCTTTGGATATCCCGGTGGCGCGGTGCTACCGATCTATGACGAGGTCTTTCAGCAGAATTCGATCAAACACGTTCTGGTGCGCCATGAGCAAGGGGCGGTGCACGCCGCCGAAGGCTATGCCCGTTCCACTGGCAAACCGGGCGTTGTGCTGGTGACCTCCGGCCCCGGTGCCACGAATGCGGTCACGGGCCTTACGGATGCGCTGCTCGACTCCATTCCGCTGGTGGTGCTGACCGGTCAGGTGCCGACCTTCATGATCGGCTCCGACGCCTTTCAAGAGGCCGATACCGTGGGCATCACCCGTCCCTGCACCAAGCACAACTGGCTGGTGAAAGAGACCGACACCCTTGGCGCCACCCTGCACGAGGCCTTCCATGTCGCCACCCATGGCCGCCCCGGCCCGGTGCTGATCGACATCCCCAAGGACGTGCAATTCGCCACCGGCCACTACGAGTCCCCCAAACCCTCGACCTCGCGCTATCAGCCGCAGGTTAAGGGCGACATGGCCGAGATCACCGAACTGGTCGCAGCGATGGAGACGGCGAAGCGTCCGATTTTCTACACCGGCGGCGGGGTCATCAACTCCGGCCCGGCGGCGAGCCAGTTGCTGCGCGAATTGGTCGATGCCACCGGCTTTCCCATCACCTCCACCCTGATGGGCCTCGGCGCCTACCCGGCGTCGGGTGAGAAATGGCTTGGGATGCTCGGGATGCACGGGCTTTATGAGGCCAATATGGCGATGCATGATTGTGATCTGATGATCAACATCGGCGCGCGGTTCGACGACCGGATCACCGGTGTCATCGACAGTTTCAGCCCAAAATCCACCAAGGCCCATATCGACATCGACCCATCGTCGATCAACAAAGTGATCCGCATCGACATTCCCATCGTCGGCGACGTGGCCCATGTGCTCGAAGATCTGCTGAAGGTCTGGAAATCGCGCGGTCGCAAGACCAATAGCGAGGCGGTGGCGAAATGGTGGCAGCAGATCGAAGAATGGCGCAGCATCGACTGCCTTAAGTTCAACCAATCCGGCAAAGTGATCAAACCCCAGCACGCGCTGGCACGGCTTGAAGCGCTGACCAAAGATCACGACCGCTATATCACCACCGAAGTGGGCCAACACCAGATGTGGGCCGCGCAATACCTCGGCTTTGAGGAGCCGAACCGCTGGATGACCTCGGGCGGCCTTGGCACCATGGGCTACGGTTTCCCCGCCTCCATCGGCGTGCAGATGGCCCACCCCGAGGCGCTGGTGATCAATGTGGCAGGTGAAGCATCGTGGCTGATGAACATGCAAGAGATGGGCACGGCGATGCAATTCGGCCTGCCGGTAAAACAGTTCATCCTCAACAACGAGCGTCTTGGCATGGTGCGCCAGTGGCAGGAACTGCTGCATGGTGAGCGCTATTCGCAAAGCTGGTCCGAAGCCCTGCCCGATTTCGTCAAACTGGCCGAAGCCTTTGGCGCCAAGGGGATTATCTGCTCGGACCCCGATGACCTTGATGACGCGATCATGGAGATGATCAACCACGACGGGCCGGTGATCTTTGACTGTCTGGTCGAGAAGCATGAGAACTGCTTCCCGATGATCCCAAGCGGCAAGGCGCATAACGAAATGCTGTTGCCCGGCGATCATGAGACCCAAGGTGTGATCGACGCAAAAGGCTCGGTGTTGGTGTAACCCGTTTTCTTTAAAAGAAAACGTCCCGGAAATTTGAGAGATTTCCGGCGAAGATGAAGAAGGACGAAGACATGGCTGCCCTAAAAATCAAAAAAGGTGCGACCTCGCATTCCGCCTACAACCTACGGCCCAACTTCTCGGATGTGGTTGAAAAACACACGCTGGCCGTGCTGGTCGAGAACGAGCCCGGCGCGCTGGCGCGGGTGATTGGCCTGTTCTCGGGCCGGGGGTACAACATTGACAGTCTGACCGTAGCCGAGGTGGACCACACCGGGCATCTGTCGCGCATCACTATCGTCACCAGCGGCACGCCGCAGGTGATCGAGCAGATCAAGGCGCAGGTCGGTCGCATCGTGCCGGTGCATGAGGTGCATGACCTCACCGTCGAAGGGCCGAGCGTGGAACGGGAACTGGCGATTTTCAAAGTCGTCGGCAAGGGCGAACATCGGGTCGAAGCGTTGCGGCTGGCGGATATCTTCCGCGCCAATGTGGTCGACAGCACGCTCGAAAGCTTTGTCTTCGAGATCACCGGCGCGCCGGACAAAATTGACGCTTTCGCCGAGTTGATGCGCCCGCTGGGGCTGGCCGATGTCGCCCGCACCGGCGTGGCCGCCCTCGCCCGTGGTGTCTGACACGCGGGGCGTTTAGGCTTTCAGCTGGGCCGCGCGGAATTGGCGCGGTCCGGGCTTGGCGGTAAAGGGTATGATCTGAGCGCCTTGCTGCCGCTTTCCCTCTGCCTCCGGCTCTGCCGCTAAGGGGCTATCGTGACGCAGCGCCTCGGGCAGATGCGAAGCCGCTTTCTCCTGCACCAGCCGGGGGTTGCCCGCGATACGCAGCTTGCGATGTACTGAGACGTCGAACTGCACCATATCGCCCGTGTCAAACCCCGCCCCCTGCCCGACACGGATCGCCGGCTCTTCGTAATAGGCAAGATCGCCTTGATCTTCGCACCAGAAAACCGCTTTTCCGGCGCTATTATCGCTCCACAGAACTACACCAATCATAGTTAACCCCGCTTTCGATGAATGGCCTCTATACTGCGACAATCTGAGGGCGTTAAACATAGGTTAAAATGCAACGCCCGCTTGCATTTTGTGTCGGTTCCAGTAGGGTCAGCTACAAATCAGCGTCAGCTTTGACGCGCCTTCGCGTCAGTCTGTTAACCATCTGGCCAAAACGGCTTTTATTCTAAGGCCGCGACGCAAATCAGAACGAGGCTGCATGTCCGCTCCCAACCGCTCCCCCTCTGAACTTCGTAGCATGTTCGGCGCCAATCTGCGCCAGTTGGCAGCGGATTACCCCTCGATCTCTGACCTTGCCCGGCAGCTTGGCATCAATCGCACGCAATTCAACCGCTACCTCTCGGGCGAAAGCTTCCCCCGGCCCGATGTACTGGCCCGGATCTGCCGCTTTTTCGAGATCGACGCGCGGGTACTGCTGGAGCCGGTGACCGAGATTTCCCTGAACCAAGATCCGATCAACAACAGCTTCTTGCGCGACTTTCTGGGCACCGGGGTTCAAAATGTGCCCGAGGCGGATTTCCCAAGCGGTTTTTACCGTTTCGCGCGACGGTCTTTCCTGGATCAGGACAGGTTCGTGACCGGCGTGGTTTTTATCACGCGCCATGGCAGCAGCACCTTCCTGCGCGGCTATGAGAGCGCGCCTTCGCTGCGTGCACAAGAGCTGCCCACCAACCCGATGGCGCGGGAATATCGCGGCATCGTCTCACGGCAGGAGAATGGGGTCTCCATTGTCGTTTCGCGGCGTCGCACGCTGACCGGGTCGTTCAACTACCTTAACCGCGTCGCCTCTTTCGAGAATAACTTTTGGGTTGGCTACGTCACCCGCACCGCCCCCGAAAGCGCCGCGGGCACGCGGGTGACCCGGCTGACCTATGAGTATATCGGCAGAGACCCCAAAACCGTGCTGCCCGCCGCACGGCAGGCGGGGTTCACCGACATCGACGCGCTGATGCCCTACCACCGCCGCCTGCTTCAGCCCGACGCGCCCTTTAACTGAACCTCGCTAGAGCTGGGGCGGCTGCGCCTGCGGATAGCCCGTCGCCTCATGCCAACCTTGGGCCAATTGGAGCAGACGCGCGTCACTGCCGCGCCTGCCGATCAGTTGCAGCCCCAAGGGCAGACCGCGCGCATCAAAACCCGCGGGGATGTTGACCACCGGCAGGCCAATCAGGCTGGCCGGGACCACCACCTGCATCCAACGGTGATAGGTATCCAACGGCTGGCCGCCGATCTCAGTCGGGTGCACCTGTTCGACAGCAAAGGGCCAGACCTGCGCCGAGGGCAGCACCAACACATCGACTTCCTCAAAGAGAGCATCCGCCGCGCGGAACCAATCAGATCGGATGCTACTGGCACGCTGGATGTCAGAGGCCGAGAACCCCTGCCCCCGTGCGACCTCCCATTGCGCGGCGGGTTTCAGCCCCTCGCGCCGAGCGGGGTCGTCATAGATCGCCCCGAGAGAAGCCGCCACGGCAAAGGACCGCAGGGTGATCCAACTTTCCCACATGGCCTCCGCATCAAAGGGTGCCGCCAAGGGCGTGACCGTATGGCCAAGGTCGGCCAAGCGCTTCAGCGCCGCCTCGCTATGGTCGATGATCCCCGGCGCACAGGGGAAGGCACCGCCCCAGTCGCCCAGCCAGCCGATCCGCTGAGGGGACAGTGCCGCGTCGATCAGCGGTGTTGCATCGGGGGTGGTGCGGGTCAGCGGTTCGCGCGGGTCGTGGCCTGTCATCACATCCAGCAGGGCGGCAAGGTCGCGTGGGCTGCGCGCCATCGGGCCCAAGGTCGAAAGCTGGTGCAGAAACAGATCGCCGTCATTGCCCGAAGGCACCGTGCCCCAGCTGGGCCGCATGCCGTAGACGTTGTTCCACCCCGCCGGATTGCGCAGAGAGCCCATCATGTCGGACCCGTCGGCCACGGCCACCATCCGCGCCGCCAGCGCCGCCGCCGCCCCGCCCGAGGAGCCGCCAGCCGAGCGACCGAGGTCATAGGGGTTGCAGGTCGCCCCATGCACCGGGTTGAAGGTATGGCTGCCAAGGCCGAATTCCGGGGTGTTGGTCTTGCCGATCACGATGGCGCCCGCGGCACGAAGCCGTGCCACCGCCGGGTGATCCCGGGTGGCCGGCCCCGCCCCAAACAGCGGCGAGCCCTGCGAGGTGGGCAGTCCTTCCGCATCCGCCAAATCCTTGATCGCCATGGGAATGCCGTGCAGCCAGCCCTTGCGCGGGGCCGCGTCGGCGGCCTCAGCCTCGGCCAGCAAAGCGTCGCGGTCGCGGAGGGAGACGACGGCATTCACCTTGCCGTTCACCGCCTCGATCCGGTCCAAGGTCGCCTGCATCAACTCGACCGCGGAGATCTTTCGCGCGGCCAGCGCCTCGGAAAGCTCTGAGGCGTCCCAATTTAGCAATTCCATCATGTCCCCCTATTGATCACTGTCATTCCAAGAAGGGGACGGCATGGGCTCAGTCGCCCTGCGCCTCGGCCCGGCTTTTGCCCGAGACCGCTAGCGCCAGCGTCGCCCCCATCAACCCGTCGAGATCGCCGTCGAGCACGCCTTTGGTGTCCGAAGTCTCGTAATTGGTGCGCAGGTCTTTGACCATCTGGTAGGGCTGCAGAACGTAGGAGCGGATCTGGTTGCCCCAGCCCGCGTCGCCTGCATTCTCATGCGCCTCGTTCACCAGCGCCGAGCGCTTGTCCAACTCCATCTGATAGAGCCGCGATTTCAGCGCTTTCATGGCGATGTCGCGGTTCTGGTGCTGCGACTTCTCCGAAGAGGTCACGACGATGCCCGTGGGGTGGTGGGTGATCCGCACCGCCGAGTCGGTGGTGTTGACGTGCTGACCGCCCGCGCCGGAGGACCGGTAGGTATCGATGCGAATATCGGAGGGGTTCACCTCGATCTCGATATTGTCGTCGACCACCGGGTAGACCTTCACGGAGGTGAAAGAGGTGTGCCGCTTGGCCGCCGAGTCGAAGGGCGAAATGCGCACGAGACGGTGCACACCGCTCTCGGACTTCAGCCAGCCATAGGCGTTGTGGCCTTCGATCTTATAGGTCGCGGATTTGATGCCCGCCTCGTCGCCCGGGCTTTCGGCCTGAAGATCGACCTTATAGCCCTTCTTCTCGGCCCAGCGGACATACATCCGCGCCAGCATGCTGGCCCAGTCGCAGCTTTCCGTGCCGCCCGCGCCTGCGTTGATCTCTAGAAAGGTGTCGTTGCTGTCGGCCTCACCGTTCAGCAGCGCTTCGAGTTCTTTCTGCGCGGCCTTTTCGGCCAGCGCCTTTAACGCGGCTTCGGCGTCAGAGATGACCTCTTCGTCCTCTTCCATCTCGCCCAGTTCGATCAGTTCAAGGTTGTCGGCCAACTCCTGCTTAATGCCCTCATAGGTGTCGATGGCATCGACCAGCGACTGACGCTCGCGCATCAGCTTTTGCGCCGCATCGGGGTTGTCCCAAAGGTTCGGGTCTTCGACACGGGCGTTGAATTCTTCCAGCCGGTAGGGCGCGGTCTCCACATCCAGTCGCTGGGCCAGCAATTCCAGCGATTTGCTGATCTGGTCCGCGGTATTCTGTGCCTCTGCGCGCATGTGTGCCTGCCTTTGATAAGTAATGCGGCCCCGAAAACCGGAGCCGCACGAGAGATAGACCAGCCCGCCAGCGGCGGCAAGTGGGGGGCGGCAAAGCGCAACTTTGCCCCGCCCCATTCGGCCTGATTAGTAAAGACCGCCGGAGCTCAGCGTGCCAAAGCTCGCCTTAGGGCCGACGGTCGCTTTCTTGCCGGTCGATGTGGTGACCTCACGCGAGGAGGAGCCGCCCAGTTCTTCGACCAGCGGCAGGTCCGCCCCCATGGCAAAGCCGCCATCGAAAGAAATGCCAAAGAGCGGCTCTTCGCCATCGCGGAAACATTCTGACACGACATTGGCGCCGGTGGCGCTGTCGCTCAGCCGCGCGCCGGTGAAACGGTCGATCTTGATAAAGCGGCACTGCTCGGGGACTGCGAAGTCACCGCCGCCGTATTTCTTGATCGCTTGGCTCATGAAGCGCTGGAAGACAGGCGCACAAAGCCGCCCGCCGCCCGCGCCCCGGCCCATCGGGCGCGGGGTGTCGAAACCGATGTAGCAGCCCGCCACCACGTTGGACGAAAAGCCCACGAACCACGCGTCTTTCTCATCGTTGGTGGTGCCGGTCTTGCCCGCGATCGGCACCGGCAGGTTCACCGCATTGCGCGCCGTGCCGCGCTCAACCACGCCGCGCATCATGGAGGTCAACTGATAGGCGGTCACCGGGTCCATCACCCGCTCGCGGTTGGAAATGATCCGCGGCGCTTCACCGGGGGCGAGGTTGATCTGCTCACAATCGTAGCATTTGCGTTCATCATGTTTGTAAACGGTGCGGCCATAGCGGTCTTGCACCCGGTCGACCAAAGTCGGCTGCACCCGCTCACCGCCATTGGCGAACATCGCATAGGCCGAAACCATTTGATAAAGCGTGGTTTCCTGACTGCCGAGCGCGTTCGACAGCAAGGGGGCGAGGTCGTCGTAAACGCCGAAACGCTCCGCATAGCTGCCGACCACATCCATACCGACCTCTTGCGCCAGACGGATGGTCATCAGGTTGCGCGACTGTTCGATGCCGGTGCGCAGAGGCGTCGGCCCGTAAAATTTATGCGAAGCGTTCTGCGGCCGCCAAACGCCCTGCGGCGTGTTGATCTCAATGGGCGCGTCGACCACGATGGTCGCGGGGCTATAGCCGCTGTCCAGCGCGGAGGCATAGACGAAGGGCTTGAAGCTCGACCCCGGCTGGCGCTTGGCTTGTGTGGCCCGGTTGAACACGCTCGCCTGATAGGAAAAGCCGCCCTGCATCGCGATCACGCGGCCCGTGTGCACGTCCATCGCGACGAAACCGCCCTGCACCTCTGGCACCTGCCGCAATGTCCAGCGGATGAAAGATCCGTCGCTGTCCGAGGTCATGCGGCGGACCAAGACGACCTCACCCACCTCAAGCAAGTCGCCCGCCACTCGAGCCTTGCGCCCGAGAGAGCCGTCATCCAGCCGTTTGCGCGCCCATTGCACGTCTTTAGCCGGGATCCAGTGGCCGTCTTCGTCATCCTCGACGCCTTCGATCCCGATGCGGGCGTCATTGTTGCCAACTTCAAGCACCACCGCCGGATACCACTGGTTCTCCAGATCGATGTCACGCGGCACCCGAAGGTCCGCCAGCGCGGCGCGCCATTCCTCTTCGCTGTCCAATTGATCGGCGGGGATCTCAAAACGCATCCCGCGCCAGATGCCCCGCCCGCGATCATATTGCTCCAGCTGACGGCGCAGAGCGTTGGCGGCGATAGGCTGCATCTCGTTGTCGATGGTCGCGCGCACGGTCAGACCGCCGGTAAAGAATTCCCCCTCCCCGAAATCCTCGCTCAACTGGCGGCGAATTTCGTCGGTGAAGTAATCCCGCGGCGGCAGTTCGGCCTTGAAGCTTTCGAAATCACCGTTCTGGACCGAGCGCAGCGGCTGCGCCACTTCGGTTTCATAGACCGCTTCCGAGATATAGCCGTTCTCTTTCATCTCGCGCAGCACGAAGTTCCGCCGCGCCAGCAGCCGGTTCTTGCGGCGCACCGGGTGGTAATCCGACGGCGCCTTGGGCAGCGAGGCGAGGAAGGCCGCCTCATGCGGGGCCAACTCACTCAGCGTCTTGTTGAAATACGTCTGGCTCGCCGCCGCCACACCATAGGAGTTCTGGCCGAGGAAAATCTCGTTCAGATAGAGCTCGAGGATTTTCTCTTTGCTCAAGGTCTCTTCAAGGCGCGAAGCAAGGATGATCTCCTTGATTTTACGCTCGGCCCGGCGGTCGCCCGACAAAAGGAAGTTCTTCATCACCTGCTGGGTGATCGTCGAAGCCCCGCGCACGTCGCGCCCGCGCGATTTGACCGCATCCACCGCCGCCGCACCGATGCCGCGCAGGTCATAGCCCTCATGGGTGTAGAAGTTCTTGTCCTCTGCCGAGATGAAGGCCTGTTTCACCAGATCCGGGATGGTATTGGCCGGGGCGAAAAGACGGCGCTCCTTGGCGAATTCGTCGATCAAACGGCCTTGGCCCGAGTAAATACGGCTGATCGTCGGCGGCGTGTATTGCGCCAGCGATTCATGGCTGGGCAAATCCCGGCCATACATCCAGAACACCGCCCCGATGGTCAAAGCCACCATGCCGACGCTCAGGGTCAGGGTGGTAAAGATCCCCCCGAAAAAGGACAGAACAAATCGAAACACGCGCGCGGACCACCATTGGCTAGGGACAGTTCCGAGCCTATACAGGATGCGCTGGCGCGGGTCAAAACACATGGCCGCCAGCGGGGGCGAATCTTCGCCCATCGCGAAAGCAGCCACATCTTTTCATTTTACTTTCTGATCAAAGGCTTGAGCGCCGCATCCTGATCACGCCACGTCACGATCGCATCCGCCATCGCGCTCACCATCGACGCGCGCCACACCGGATCACGCAGATTGGTCAGATCGCGCTTGGAACTCAGGAACCCCACTTCGACCAAAACCGAAGGAATATCGGCGGACTTCAAGACCGAAAAACCCGCCCGCCGTAGGGGGCGGTTGTTCAACGGTCCGCCCGCCGCGCCCATGCCATCGACCAAAATCTCGGCCAGCGCGTCCGAGCGCGGCTCGGTCTCTTGGCGCGCGAGGTCCAGCAGAATGCCCGCCACCTGATCGTCCGAACCGGTCAGGTCCGCCCCCGCGATGATATCCGACCGGTCATGCCGCGCGGCCAGATGTTCGGTCGCCACATCGCTGGCATCATCGGAAAGGGTATAGACCGTCGCCCCGCTCGCCCCGCCCTGCGACAGGCTGTCGGCATGGAGCGAAATGAAAAGGTCCGCTTCGGCCTGATGGGCGATGGCGACCCGGTGCTCTAAGGCGACGAAAATATCCTCATCCCGGGTCAGCAAGACATCCACCCCCTTGCGCCGCAGCGCATCGCGCAGGTCGCGGGCGAAGTTGAGCATCAGGTCTTTCTCGTCCAACCCCTCGCGCTGCGCACCCGGATCGATGCCGCCGTGGCCGGGGTCCAGAACGACGGTGAAACTGTCTTTGTCTGCCACCGCAGGTTTCGGCGGCGCGGTGAGCGCGGTGGTCCAATCAGGGTCCACCGGCGCGCCTGCGGCCTCCGCAAAGATCGCAGGCTCGACCGTCTCCAAGGTAATCTCAAGCCGCGCCTTGCCGCTGCTTGCGTCCACCGGCATGCCAATCTCGGCAGGAACCATCGGCTCGGCCAAATCCGCCACCAGACGCGACCAACCGGGCTGGAACGCGCCAAACCGCAGTGCCGAGATACGGCCCGGTTTTTCCAACAGATCCCCCCGGGCGACATTCGACCAATCCGCCTCGCGGAAATCGACGATCAGGCGGGCGGGATCATCCAGCAGAAAAACCCGGAAAGGCACCCCCTGGCTCAGCGCCACGGTCAAATCTGTCTTGCCGAACCAGCGATCACTCACCGCGCTCTCAACCGGATCGACCCGTGCCAGCGCCGTCAACTCCTGCGCCGCTCCGGTGACCGGCCCCGCACAGGCCAACAAGACTGCCAGTCCCCTAAAGATTGCCCGCATGATCGATCACCCTGCCCGTTTTCGCCCTTCTATCACCTGCCGCGCGGCCAAACCAGCGCTCAGCGCGCCGCCATGAAGGCTTTGAGCCGGGCGATGCCCTCCTCCATATCCGCCGTGCTACGCGCATAGGAAAAGCGCAGCGTCTTATGCCCCCGCGCCGGGTCGAAATCGAGCCCGGGGGTCACGGCGACGCCAGCCTTCTCCAGAATTTCCGCCGCAAAGGCGCGACTGTCATCGGTAAAGCGCGAGACATCCGCATAGACGTAGAACGCCCCATCGGGCGGCGCGATGTCCGTAAACCCCGCCTCTTGCAACCCCGTGATCATCAGGTCGCGATTGCGCCGGTAAACCGCCAGATTGGCCTGCAATTCGTCGTCACAGTCCATCGCCGCCAGCGCCGCGATCTGGCTGGCATGGGGTGCGCAGATGAACATGTTTTGCGCGATCCGCTCGACCACGCGCACCTGATCCTCGGGCACCACCATCCAACCCACGCGCCAGCCGGTCATCGAGAAATACTTCGAGAAGGAGTTAATCACATAGCAGTCATCGGTGACCTCCAGCGCGGTCACGGCCTTCTTGTCATATTCGATGCCATGGTAAATCTCGTCCGAGATAAAGGACATGTCATTGGCCGCACAGGCACCCGTCAGCGCCGTCAAGGCGGGTCGGTCGAGCATGGTACCCGAAGGATTGGCGGGGGAGGCCACGAGCAAACCGCGCAGGTCTTGCCCCGCGAAATCCGCCGCGACGGGCTGATATCTGTTCTCCGGCGCGGCGGGCAGATCGACGGGCTGCATCCCCAAGGCGCGTAGGATCTGGCGGTAGCTGGGATAGCCCGGCGCCCCGATGCCAACCCGATCCCCGGAATCGAAGAGCGCAGTGAAGGCGAGCAAAAACCCGCCCGAGGACCCGGGGGTGATCACCACCCGCGCCGGATCAAGATCGACGTTATACCATTCGCCATACATCTGCGCGATCCGCGCGCGCAAAGCAGGCAGCCCAAGCGCCACGGTATAGCCCAAAGCCCCCTCACCCATCGCCTTGGTCAGCGCGGCCGCTGCCCCTTTCGGCGCGCCCGTGCCGGGCTGGCCAACCTCCATATGAATGATGTGACGGCCCGCCTCTTCGGCGGCGCTGGCGGCCTGCATCACGTCCATCACGATAAAGGGATCAACGGCGGACCTGGTTGAATTGCGCATGGTCTTGCTCCTACTGTCGGCATGTGCTTTCACCGCGCCTGATGCCGGGCGTCAACCCTTGGCCCCTATTTCGCAGCTCTACCGAAAGGACCGCCCATGTTCGCCCGCTTCCTCGCCCCTGCCCTTGCCGGCGCTGTCGCCTTTGCCGCCCCCGCCGGGGCCATGGATCTGACCGAGCTTACCGACGCCGAACGCGCGCAGTTCCGGGCCGAGGTCCGCGCCTATCTGATGGAAAACCCCGAAGTGATCCTGCAAGCGGTGGAGCAGATGCAAAACCGTCAGGCCCAAGCGCAGATGCAGGCGGATTTCGATCTGGTCTCCGCCAATGCCGATGAGATTTTCGACGACGGCTACTCTTGGGTCGGCGGCAACCCGGAGGGGGACATCACACTGGTCGAATTCCTCGACTACCGCTGCGGCTACTGCAAACGCGCCCATGGCGAAGTGGCCAAACTCCTGGAAACGGACGGCAACATCAAACTGATCGTCAAAGAGTTTCCGATCCTTGGTGAGCAATCGCTGCTGGCCTCGCGCTTTGCCGTGGCGACCAAACAGGTCGCGGGCGATGACGCTTACAAACAACTGAACGATGCGCTTATGGCCTTCAACGGAGCGGTCACCCTCCCCGCACTGCGCCGGTTGGGCGAAAGCTTCGATCTGGATGTCGCAGCGATCGAGGCCGAGATGGACAGCGACGCGGTCACGCAAGAGATCGCCCAAACCCGCGCGCTGGCCCAAAAGCTGCAAATCACCGGCACCCCTACCTTCGTCATGCAAGACGAAATGCTGCGCGGCTACCTGCCCTATGATCAAATGATGGCACTGGTGGAAGAAAAGCGCGGCTAAAGATGCGCGCCCTGGCAGTCTTGGCCGCGCTCGCGCTGGCCCAGCCCGCCGGGGCCGATGAACCCACCGCGCGAGATGCGTTTGAAACCGAACTCCGCGCCGCGATCCTTGCCAATGGCGATGTCATCGCCAAAGCGCTGGCCAGCCAAACGCAAAT
Source organism: Sulfitobacter sp. 1A12779 (assembly GCF_043557315.1). Taxonomy (NCBI): domain Bacteria; kingdom Pseudomonadati; phylum Pseudomonadota; class Alphaproteobacteria; order Rhodobacterales; family Roseobacteraceae; genus Sulfitobacter; species Sulfitobacter sp. 1A12779. Next base: position 7,252 of record NZ_JBIFFU010000003.1, on the reverse strand, counting down.
GCAGCAGCATATCCAAAACGACCTGTCCCTGCTCGAATAGCTCGCTCCTGACCTTCTGGGCGGCCACCCCATCGCGCTTTTCACCGCAGAAGACTGCGAGACCTGCGCTGCCGCCGCCAAAGAATTGACCGCAATCACAAAGCGTTACGACATCACCTTCATCTAACACGATCTCAGCCACCCCCAGCCCGCCCGCTGGGCCGCCGCCCTAGGGCTCACCGGCGCCCCCTTCTACGTGCTGCCCGAAATGATCCTCAACGGCCACATGCCGCCCATAGTCCTCGAAAAACACCTCACCCCAACCACTGATTAATAAATACCCCCCAAAAGACAAAGCGCGCAAACCTCCCGGCTCACGCGCTTCCCCCTCATCTTCATCCTTTTTAAATACCTCTGCGCAGCCTCTCAACCAACACAGCGCCAGCGGCCCAGCCCCCAACCTACTCAGCAGCCTTCACCGCCTCAGCCTCAATCTGCGCCGCACGTTCCTCGACCTGCTCGACAATATGGTCAATCATACCCTCGTTGCCGAGCTTATGGCTCTGCTTGCCCGCCAGATAGACCATGCCAGACCCGGCCCCGCCGCCGGTAAAGCCCACGTCGGTCATCAGCGCCTCACCGGGGCCGTTCACCACGCAGCCGATGATCGACAGGCTCATCGGAGTCTTGATATGCTCCAGCCGTTTCTCCAAGGTCTCGACGGTTTTGATCACATCAAACCCCTGCCGCGCGCAGGAGGGGCAAGAGATGATGTTCACCCCACGGTGCCGCAGCCCGAGGGATTTGAGGATCTCATAACCGACCTTCACCTCTTCCACCGGATCGGCGGAGAGGGAGACGCGGATGGTATCACCGATGCCACTCCACAAAAGGTTGCCCAGACCGATGGCCGATTTGATCGTGCCCGACATCAGCCCGCCCGCCTCGGTGATGCCGAGGTGGATGGGCGCGTCGGTGGCATCGGCAAGCTGTTGGTAGGCCGCCGCGGCCATGAAAACGTCCGAGGCCTTGCAGGAAATCTTGAACTCGTGGAAATCGTTGTCTTGCAGGATCTTGATGTGATCCAGCCCGCTTTCGACCATCGCATCGGGGCATGGCTCGCCGTATTTCTCCAGCAGATGCCGCTCCAACGAGCCCGCGTTCACGCCGATGCGGATTGAGCAATTGTGGTCCCGCGCGGCTTTGATGACCTCACGCACCCGCTTTTCATCGCCGATGTTGCCCGGGTTGATGCGCAGACAGGCGGCACCGGCCTCGGCGGCTTCAATCCCGCGCTTGTAGTGAAAGTGGATGTCCGCAACGATGGGCACCGACACTTCGGGCACGATCTCACGCAGGGCTTTGGAGGAGTCCTCATCCGGGACCGAGACGCGCACGATATCGGCGCCTGCGTCAGCGGCGGCTTGGACCTGTGCGATGGTGGCGGCGACATCGGTGGTCAGCGTATTCGTCATGGTCTGCACGGTGATCGGCGCGTCACCACCCACCGGCACATTACCCACCATGATCTGCCGGGACTTGCGACGCGGAATATCGCGCCAAGGGCGAATGGAATGAAGCGACATGAAGACACCTTTCGCGGGATCAGGGGCTTTGGCCCCCTACCTATTCAGCCGGGGCCTCATGTGCAATGGGAAGCGGCGGCCCGCGCGTTTAGCTGCCCTGACAGGGCATCGCCGCCAGAGCGGAGGGATCGAGCGAGCCTTCAAGGTCGGCAAACATCCGGCTGAGCGATTGCTCCGCCGTCGGATCGACCGGCTCATAAAGCTCAGCCAGAGCCTGCGCGTGGAGCGGCACGTTGGAGGTCACTGCTCCGCGCGGCCCGACGGGGCCGAAACAGCCATCCGCCATGGCGAAATAAAGCGCACCGGATTCGCCCGTCCGAAGGGAGGGCGGCTCTTCAGTGACGGGGACATCCCATGTGTCGCCCTTGTTCATCACGCCTTCGAAAATCACCGTGCCGTCAGCCGCGCGCACCCGCACCCAAGAGGGGTAAGCGGCGACCATGCGCACTTTCTCGCCCAAAGGCTCCACAACCTGCGGTTTGGGCAGGTCGGTATCGGCGTTGGCGAGCATCACCGCCTCGTCGATGGCGCTGGTGATGCTGTCATCACCCTCCGTCGCCTCGGCCATCACGGAGCCTTGCGCGGCGGTATCGGGGCGGTCCGGCGTCGGGAAGTTGCTGACAGAGCGCGGGTCGATGGAAGCAATCGGCGCGTCACGCGCCACCAGCACCGGCACGTCAAGCGCTTGTGGGCGATAAAGCCGGTCCAGCGCCTCGGCCCGGGGGCTTTCCACGCTTTGCGGCGCGGCGGAATCGTCTTCCGCGTCGGGCGCGCTGGCCAGTGCCCCGTCCAACGGGTCAAGATCGGAAAGCACGATGGGGGTCTGATCCACCGGGGCCACCTGCACGCGCTGCACCTCTTTCAGCACGGTCCAGCCGCCAAAACCAATGGCCGAGATCAGCGCGATCAGCACCAGCGAAGAGCCAACCGCACCCGGCTCAATCCGGCTGAGCAGCCCGTCGCCCGTGGGCACGAAGGGCGTGTTGGGCCGGGCGAAAAGATCGTCTTCTTTCGGGGACTTACGGCGTTCCTCAAAGCTCGGCTTTTTGACAACGGAGGCTTCGGCGGACATGCCATGGGCCACGGCGAAACCGGATTCCTTGCAGAAAGCGGCAAAGGCCTGATCGGGGTCCATATTGAGGTAGCGCGCGTAGGAGCGTACATAGCCCGCGATGAAGCCGGGCGTGTCAAATGCGCCGGGATCACAGTTTTCGATTGCGGCGATATAGGAGGCTTTGATGCGCAATTCGCGCTGCACGTCGAGCAGGGATTTACCAAGCGTGGCCCGTTCGCCGCGCATGACATCCCCCAACCGCAATTCGAATGCATCGAACCCTTTGGGTTCGACTGTTTCGTCCTCAGCGGTTCTGGAGGCCCATCGCCCGATCATCAATATGCCCTGTCCCTGTTAGCCTGTAGCTTTGATCCAAACACGCCCCAACGATTCGGATGTAGCCTTTTCTTGACAAAAGGCTACCACAAGACAACGGAAAACACGAATAGCGCTGCGTTAGCCCGCAGCTTCGGCACGATTCAGCGCACAATGCGACCAGAGCACGTCCATTCCCCGGACAAGCGCGTCCATCTCTTTGGGTCCGTGCACCGGTGAGGGCGTGAAGCGCAGCCGCTCCGTGCCGCGCGGCACGGTGGGGAAGTTGATGGGCTGAACATAGATGCCGTGATCTTCGAGCAGCATGTCCGACAGAAGCTTGGTGTGGACAGGGTTGCCCACCATGACGGGCACGATGTGGCTGCCATGGTCGATGATCGGCAGGCCCAGCCCCTTCAGCCGCAGCTTCAACGCCTTGGCCTGCTGCTGGTGTTTCTCTCGCAGCTCGGGCGCGCGTTTGAGATAGGCGACCGAAGCGGCGGCCCCGGCAGCCACGGCGGGCGGCAGCGAGGTGGTAAAGATGAACCCCGGCGCATAGGAGCGGATCGCGTCGCACATCTTGGCCGAGGCGGCGATATAGCCGCCCATCACGCCATAAGCCTTGGCCAGCGTGCCGTTGATGATGTCGAGCCGGTGCATCAACCGGTCACGCTCGGCCACCCCTGCCCCGCGCGGGCCATACATGCCAACCGCATGCACCTCGTCGATATAGGTGAGCGCGCCAAATTCATCTGCGAGATCGCAGATCTCTTCAATGGGGCCGAAATCGCCGTCCATCGAATAGATCGATTCAAAGGCGATCAGCTTGGGCGCGGCAGGGTCATCCGCTTCCATCAACTCGCGCAGATGGGCGACATCATTGTGGCGGAAGATACGCTTGGCCCCGCCATTGCGGCGCACGCCTTCGATCATGGAGGCATGGTTCAGCGCGTCGGAATAGATGATCAGCCCAGGAAAGAGCTTGGGCAGGGTCGAAAGCGTGGCGTCATTGGCGATATAGGCCGAGGTGAACAGCAGCGCCGCTTCCTTGCCATGCAGATCGGCCAGTTCGGCCTCTAGCTGCTTGTGATAGACCGTTGTGCCCGAGATGTTGCGCGTCCCGCCAGAGCCTGCGCCGGTGGCGCGCAGCGCTTCTTCCATGGCTTCGATCACCACGGGGTTCTGCCCCATGCCGAGGTAGTCGTTGCCGCACCAAACGGTGATATCCTGCTGCGACCCGTCGGGCTTGGTCCAGACCGCATGGGGGAATTGGCCATTGCGACGCTCGATGTCGATGAAGGTCCGGTAGCGTCCTTCGTCATGCAGGCGCGCAATCGCCGCGTCGAGCTTCTCGTTATAGTCCATGCGCGTCTCCATCTTTTGGCGCGAACAGGAGGGGGCCCCTCCATATTCAGCTTTTAGAATGATTACAGATCCAAAGCCGAAGCTTCAATCGCTTATCCCGCCGCCGCTGCGGGGCGAACTGTCGCAGGCGCTGCGCGTTCTACGCCCGATTTAAGATTGTTCGCTTGTATTGCCAGCCGCTTTCATGTTTCCAAAGGACCAACCCAGAAAGGGCAGTTTGTTTTGCGCGCCACTCCACATCCCCAGCAGGACCAGCGCCTGCGGACGCTTTATAATTATGAGATTCTCGACACCCCGCGCGAGGAAGAGTTCGACGAGATCGTCGAACTGGCGGCTGAGATCTGTGACGCGCCGATTTCAGTGATCAACCTGATCGACAAGGACAGACAGTGGTTCAAAGCCGAAGTGGGTCTGGGTGCGCGCGAGACGCCGCTCGAAACCTCGCTCTGCTCTCATGCGATTCTGGAAGAGCGCTTCGTTGAGATTCCCGACACTCTGAAAGACCCGCGCATGGCCGACAACCCGCTCTGCACCGCAGGCGACGGGCTGCGGTTTTACGCAGGTGCGCTGCTGATTGCGTCCAACGGGCTGCCGCTCGGCACGCTGTGCATCCTCGACACCAAACCCCGCAGGCTGACCGCGCTGCAACGCAAGGCGATCTCTGTCTTGTCGCGTCAGGTAATGAAGCAACTCGACCTGCGCCTTGCCCTGCGCAGCCAAGCCGTGCTGATGAGCGAGGCCGACCACCGGGTCAAAAACTCGCTCCAGACACTGTCGGCCATGGTTCGGCTCCACACCCGGCAATTGGATGACACGACCACGGTCAATGTGCTGAACGACATTCAGCGCCGGGTCAACGCCATGGCAACGCTACATGGTGAACTGCAATCCGGACAGGGGCGCGACGAGGTCGATGCGGGCAAATACCTCGACAAGGTCCTGGAGCTTTTGCAAGAAACCGCACCGGGGCATGTCAAAATCAGCTACCGGTCAGACCCTGTGACCCTACGGTCCAGCGCGGCCTCGTCCTTGGGGCTGATCATTAGCGAGTTTGCCGCCAATTCGATCAAACACGCCTTCCCGGATGGCGCGCCCGGCCATATCGAAATCGACCTCAGCCTGCGAGACGGTCATTTCCACCTTGAATGCAAAGACGATGGCATCGGGGCCGCGAACGAGGGCAAAGGGCGGGCCGACAGCATTGGGCAAACCTTGATGGCGGCGGCGGCGTCGCAGTTGAATGCGCAGGTCGACAGCCAGCTTACCGCCGAGGGCAGCCGCCTCTCGCTCACCTTCTGAACGCGGGCCCTGCGGCCACTGGACACGCCCTGCCCGCCTGATACCTTCGCGCCAAATTCACAAGCGCAAGGAATTATGCCCATGTCCCTCGACGATGTTCTCGCCCGGATCGACAACGATCTGCCCGCCGCCACCGACCGTCTGTTGGACCTGCTGCGCATCCCGTCAATCTCGACCGATCCGGCCTATAAGGCCGATTGCGACCGCGCCGCCGATTGGCTGGTGGCCGACCTTACATCCATGGGCGTGGAAGCCGAAAAACGCGCCACACCGGGGCACCCGATGGTCGTGGGTCATGTGGGCGAAGGTAAGCCGCATCTGCTGTTCTATGGCCATTATGACGTGCAGCCGGTCGACCCGCTGAACCTTTGGGACCGCGATCCCTTCGATCCGGCGGTTGAGGAGACGGAGAAGGGCCGCGTGATCCGGGGCCGCGGGGCCGCCGATGACAAGGGCCAGCTGATGACCATCATCGAAGCCCTGCGCGCGTGGAAAGAGGTGAAAGGCGATTGGCCCTGCCGCATCACCTTCTTCCTCGAAGGCGAAGAGGAATCCGGCTCCCCCTCCCTCGTCCCATTTATGGAGGAGAACGCGGAGGAATTGAAAGCCGATGTGGCGATGATCTGCGACACCGGGCTGTTCGAAAGCAAGACCCCCGCCATCGTCACCATGTTGCGCGGGCTTTTGGGCGAAGAGCTGACCGTCACCGCCCCGTCGAAAGACCTGCATTCAGGCATGTATGGCGGTATTTCCATGAACCCGATCCGCGCGCTGAGCAAGGTGATCGCCGCGCTGCATGACGACGAAGGCCGCATCACCATCCCCGGCTTCTATGACGGCGTGCCGGACCTGCCCGAGGATTTGGAAGCGCAGTGGCAGGGCCTCGCCTTTGACCATAGCGCCTTCCTCGGCGATGTGGGGCTCAGCAAACCGGCGGGTGAGCAAGACCGCACCCCGCTTGAGATGATCTGGTCGCGCCCGACTTGTGAGGTTAACGGCATCTGGGGCGGCTATACCGGCGATGGCTTTAAAACGGTGCTGCCTTCCGAGGCCCATGCCAAGATCAGCTTCCGCCTCGTCGGCACGCAAGACCCGCTCGCTATCCGCGAGAACTTCCGCAAGATGGTGGCTGAGATGCTGCCCGAAGACTGCACAGTCGAATTCTCAGGCCACGGCGCCAGCCAAGCCTCGGGGGTGGACATTGGCCATGCGATGTTCGAACCCGCCCGCCAAGCGCTGAGCGACGAATGGCAGGTGCCTGCGGCCTATATCGGCTGTGGTGGCTCGATTCCGATTGCCGGGCATTTTCAGAAGATTCTCGGGACCGAGCCGATGCTGATCGGTTTCGGCAAGGATGACGATCAAATCCACTCCCCGAACGAGAAATACGACATGGAGAGCTTTCACAAAGGCATCCGCTCTTGGGCGCGCATCATTGATGCGCTGACCTGAGCAGATTGGCGATCGGGCCTGCCCGGTCGCCATATATTCCATTGGCTGGACCTCAAGGGGCAGCGCTAAATAAGCCTGCGCGAACGAGGGCTTAGCGCCTGCACGTTACGAAATGGAGGGGAAAAGTGGCGCGGTTGACGGGGCTCGAACCCGCGACCCCCGGCGTGACAGGCCGGTACTCTAACCAACTGAGCTACAACCG